>JAFLUX010000064.1 GCA_022508605.1 Bacteroidales bacterium
TGCAAATATCAGCAGCAACAATACGATTGACTTTTTAACCATAAGGCTGTTCATTGATTATTGTTTTGTTTCATTGGTTAGCGTATTCCGGGGGCGGCCCGAAATAGACTTTGGCGCAAAAGTAAACAGGGCCGCTGCAGAGCTTTGTAAAAATTGTTGCAAGGTGTATAAAAATCAGTCCGTTGCAACAAATGTTACAGCCGATGAAACATCTGTGGCATTCGCAGGGCAGTTTTGGGAACGACATGACATCCCACGCTTCCCGTAAGAACGGCGCACCGGGGGGATGAGTACATGAAAAAAGCGAGACAAATGTCCCGCTTTGAGTGTTTACACAACGGAATAATCCTTATTGTGAATTGCTTCAATTTGTGCAAAGATAAGGATTTCTTTTATTATTGCATCATAATTTCTATTTTTATAGGACTTTTGACTACTGTATCAGCGTAAATTATGAAGAAAATTTTAGGCTTGGATCTTGGCACGACGTCCATAGGATGGGCCCTTGTCAATGAAGCGGAGAGCAAGGACGAAAAATCCGGAATCATCAGATTAGGCGTCCGAGTGAATCCGCTGTCGACGAATGAGGACACAAATTTTAATAAGGGCAAACCTATAGAGACAAATGCGAACAGGCGCATGAAACGGAGTGCGAGAAGGAACCTTCAGCGATACAAACTCAGGAGGGACAACCTTAAAGCGGCCCTGATGGATGCCGGATGGATATCGGAAAATACCATTTTGCCGGAAAACGGCCCTGGTACGACATTCGAGACGCTGCGGCTCAGGGCAAAAGCCGCCACGGAATGCATTTCGCTTGAAGAATTTGCCAGAGTCCTGCTCATGATTAACAAAAAGCGCGGGTATAAAAGCAGCCGCAAGGCGCAGAACGATGACGAGGGGCGAATCGTCGACGGCATGCAGGTGGCAAAGGAGCTCAACAAAAGGAATCTAACCCCTGGACAATACGCATACGGCATTTTGTCCGAAAACATCAATGCTGTTATTCCCGATTTCTATCGTTCTGACTTGAACGCCGAATTTGACAGAGTGTGGGAAAAGCAGAAAACATTTTACCCGGAGATTCTGACAGAGTCCCTGAAAGGCAAACTGAAAGACCAGGCGGAGAAGCAGACCGGGAGCATTTGTGCCGAGGCCTTCGATATCGAAGGCAGCAAGCGCAGCGTCAAGGGCAAAGAGCTGCTCAGGGAGAATTATGCGTGGCGGGCCCGCGCCGTTTCCGAACGGCTCGAGCTGGAGGAGCTGGCCGTGGTGCTTCAAAAAATCAATTCGCAAATAAAAGGCTCCAGCGGATATTTAGGCGACATCAGCGACCGCAGCAAAGAGTTGTTTTTCAACTCACAGACAATCGGGCAGCATTTATGGGAACAAGTCGGAAGCAACCCTCATTTCAGCCTGAAGAACAAGGTCTTTTTCCGTCAGGACTATCTGGATGAATTTGACAAGCTCTGGGAAACACAGGCGCAATATCATCCCGAGCTGACCGCAGAGTTAAAGAAAACGCTGCGCGACGAAACCATTTTCTATCAAAGGAGGCTAAAAAGCCAAAAAGCGCTTATCTCCATTTGCGAGTTTGAAGGGAGGGAAAAAGAAATCAACAAAGACGGTCGGATTGTTAAGAAATTAATTGGCCCTAAGGTCTGCCCCAAGTCCTCGCCGTTGTTCCAGGAGTTCAAGATATGGCAGGTAATCAACAACCTCACCATAGACGGCCACCCATTGGCTGAGGAAGAAAGATTCCGCCTCTTTGACCGTGTAAAGACTTGCGACAGACTTGACAGGGCCGGAGTCCTGAAGTGCCTCGGCCTCAGAGGAAATGCCCGTCTCAACTACAAAGGAATCGAAGGCGACAGAACTACCGCCGCCATTATGCGTGCCTGCGCCAGAATAATGGAAGCGAGCGGACACGGCGATACGGATTTCAGCAAGGTGTCGTACTCCGACGCGATGAAAACCATCGAAGAAGTCTTCACTGTACTTGGAGGAAAGGCCGATTTTCTTCGATTCAATTCCGAACTCGGAGGAAAAGATTTCGAAGCCCAGCCGGCTTTCCGGTTCTGGCATCTGCTATACTCTTATGAAGGAGACAACTCTGCCGGAGGAGACGAAAAGCTGATAGAAAAGATACAGGAAATTACGAGCCTGCCCAGAGAGTATGCCAAAATATTGTCCGGAATAAGTTTCGAGCAGGAATACGGCAGCCTAAGCGCCAGGGCCATGAAAAAGATTATCCCGTATCTTAAAGACGGCAACAGCTACGACATCGCTTGCGCCTACGCGGGCTACCGGCATTCTTCCGACTCTCTGACAAAGGAGGAAATCGCATCCAAAGAGCTGAAAGAGCGACTTGAGGGACTTCCAAAAAAACAGCCTGCGGAATCCCGTGGTCGAGAAAATCCTGAATCAGATGGTAAATGTCGTCAACGCTGTCATCGACAAATACGGGAAACCTGACGAGATTCGAATCGAACTTGCCAGAGAATTGAAGAAAAACGCCAGGGAAAGGGCCGATATGACGGCGGCCATCGACAAGGCGAACAAAGAGCATCAGCAGATTCGTGAGCTACTTACAGAGAAGTTCGGCATACGGAATCCCGGCAAGAACGACATACTCCGGTACAAGTTGTACAAGGAGCTTGAGTCAAACGGGTATAAAACACTATATTCCAACACGTATATCCCCGAAGAAAAACTCTTGGAATTCGACATAGAGCACATCATCCCACAGGCAAGGCTATTCGACGACTCTTTTTCCAATAAGACCCTCGAACTTCGGGACGTAAATATACGGAAAGGCAATTCCACGGCCTATGACTTTGTGCGTGAATACTATGGCGAACAGGAGCTGGAGGCCTATGCAGCCAGAGTGGAAAGACTCTATAAGCAGAAAAAAATAAGCGCCACAAAAAGGAATAAACTGCTGATGTCTCTGAATGATATTCCGGACAATTTCATCGAGAGAGATTTGCGCCAGACCCAGTATATTGCGAAAAAGGCCAAGTCCATGCTTGAAGGCATCGTAAGGACAGTGGTCCCGACCACCGGCTCCATTACCGCGAGACTGCGGGAAGACTGGCAACTCGTGGATTTGATGAAAGAACTGAACTGGGAAAAATACGAACGCCTCGGAGCAACTGAGACAACGGAAGAGGAGGACGGCAGGCGAAAGAAGACCATATCCGGATGGACAAAGCGGAACGACCATAGACATCATGCCATGGATGCACTGACGATTGCCTTTACGAAACGCTCCTTCATTCAATATCTGAACAATCTCAATGCCCGCAGACCGAAAAATGATGAAGGAGGTGATATAGATTCGCAGGAGCGCAGTCAAGTGGTCATGTTCATAGAAAGCACACAACTTCATCGCGATGAAAGGGGGAAACTCCGCTTTGTTCCCCCTATGCCATTGGACATGTTCCGTGCAGAAGCGAGCAAACATCTGGAAAACATCCTGGTGTCGCACAAGGCGAAGAATAAAGTCGTCACATCGAATGTCAATCATACGAAGGCAAGGGGCAGGGACAATTCCAAAATACAACTCACCCCGAGGGGACAATTGCACGAAGAGACGATATACGGGAAAAATGCAGTATATGTGACAAAAGAGGTAAAAGTCGGCTCCAGCTTCGATGCCGCCCAAATTACCACTGTTGCCGTCCCTTTGTACAGGGATCTGCTGATGAAACGACTGCTGCAATTCGGCGGAGACCCCAAAAAGGCCTTTACCGGCAAAAACAGCCTTGCCAAACTGCCTATTTATCTTGATGATGCCCATACACGCACACTCCCGGAAAAAGTTCGTACGGTGGCGCTGGAAGACAAGTTTACTATCCGAAAGGCCGTTTCTCCCGACCTTAAAATCGAGAGTGTTGTAGACTCCGGCATAAAGCGCATCCTGCAAGCCCGCCTTGACGAGTTCGGCGGTGATGCCGGCAAGGCCTTTATCAATCTTGAAGAAAATCCCGTCTGGCTAAACAAGGAAAAGGGCATCCAAATAAAAAATGTGACAATCTTTACAGGAAACGATGCCGTAGCATTACACGACAAGCGCGACAATGCGGGCAAGGTAGTGCTGGATGAGGGCGGAAGACCAATTGCATCCGACTATGTCAACACAGGAAGCAATCACCATGTCGCCATTTTCCGTGATGCAGACGGAAAGCTGCATGAGCACATCGTATCATTTTATGAAGCCGTTGTTTCCGCCGGACAAGGTCTCCCTGTCGTCGATAAAAACTTCAACAAAGATTCCGGATGGACTTTCCTTTTCTCCATGAAGAAAAACGAATATTTCGTTTTTCCGGACGAGCGGACAGGCTTCGACCCCTCGGACTACGACTTGTTGAACCCGGACAACTACCATATAGTCAGTCCACATCTTTTCCGGGTTCAGAAGTTATCCTCTAAAGACTATTATTTCCGCCATCATCTTGAAACGGGGGTTGAAGAACGAAATGAGCTCAAAGACACGACCTGGAAAAGAATAAAAAGCCTCAACCGGCTCATTGGAGTGGTAAAAGTACGCATCAACCATTTGGGAGATATCGTCCAGGTGGGCGAATATTAAAAAATGATAAAGCGCACACTGTATTTCGAGAACCCGGCCTACCTTTCAGTCCGCCTCGGGCAGCTTGTAATCAAAAAGCCCGACTCGGACGAAACTGTCAAAACCGTTCCGATAGAAGACATCGGCATGATTGTCTTGGACAACAGCCGCATAACCTTGACCCACGGACTTATGTCCGCTCTGACGGAGAACAACTGCGCCGTTGTAAGCTGCTCCGGAAGCCACCTGCCCACCGGACTCCTGCTGCCGCTGTACTGCAACAGTATCCAGAGTGAACGGTTCAGGAAGCAAATAGATGCTTCCCAACCGCTGAAAAAGCAACTATGGCAGCAAACGGTGAAGGCGAAAATCCACAACCAGGCGGCTGTGTTGTTTTATACCACCGGAGAAGTCCATAACAATATGGCCATATGGGAAAAAAGCGTCAGGAGCGGAGATGCGGACAACCTTGAAGCCCGGGCGGCGGCATATTACTGGAAAAACATTTTTCCGGACAACCCGGGCTTCGTCCGCGGACAATTTGAAGGCAATGCAAATGATTTGCTGAATTACGGATATGCCATTCTGAGAGCGATTATAGCCCGAGCCCTTGTAGGTAGCGGCTTGCTGCCCACACTCGGAATCCACCATCACAACCGGTACGATGCTTATTGCCTCGCGGATGACATTATGGAACCGTATCGGCCATATGTAGACATGTTGGTATACGACATACTGCAATCCGGGACCTCTGCAGAATTGTCGAAAGAGAGCAAGACCCGGCTGCTGTCGCTGCCCGTTACCGATGTGACAATAAATGGCAGGCGCAGCCCCTTGATGGTCGCCGCCACACAGACGAGCGCATCCCTCGCCAAGTGCTTCAGCGGCGAGGTCAAAAACTTGACATTCCCGCTTATGGAGTTTTGATGGAACGTTTCAGTGAATACCGGATTATGTGGGTCCTTGTTTTTTTCGACCTCCCGACTGATACAAAGAAGGAACGGAAAGCCGCATCGGATTTTCGGAAAAAATTAATTGCCGACGGCTTTGTGATGTTTCAATTCTCCATGTATATGAGACATTGCCTTAGCTCGGAAAATGCTGCCGTGCATATCAAGCGGGTCAAATCTTTCTTGCCTCCGCTCGGTCATGTAGCCATTTTGTGCGTGACAGACAAACAATTTGGCGCAATGGAGCTGTTTTTCGAAAAGAAAGTGAAACCGGCTCCATCCGAGGGTATCCAGCTGGAGTTGTTTTGACAAAACGGCTTTGCAAACAAAAAATCCGGCTGTGACAAGCCGGATTTTTTATCGCCCCACACGGGCGCATCTTTGTCATTATCACCACATTACCCGATTCGAGTTGTGAACAATGAGTCAAAGATACAAAATTGAAAGCAATTCACAACTATCTGGCGCTGTTCGCGATTTCCTGCTCGGTTGTGAACAATGAGTCAAAGATACAAAATTGAAAGCAATTCACAACTGATAATTTGTTCATAAATCTTTATTTGAGGTTGTGAACAATGAGCCAAAGATACAAAATTGAAAGCAATTCACAACCAGCACGTCTATCTTGTCGGCATTCACGCAGTTGTGAACAATGAGTCAAAGATACAAAATTGAAAGCAATTCACAACTATTCTCGGATTCTCTCTCCTGAAATTCTGTTGTGAACAATGAGTCAAAGATACAAAATTGAAAGCAATTCACAACAATCGGTAAGCGGGTTAAAGTCGGTTGGCGGTTGTGAACAATGAGTCAAAGATACAAAATTGAAAGCAATTCACAACTATTTGGCGGTGTAGGAATATAGCGACTTTGTTGTGAACAATGAGTCAAAGATACAAAATTGAAAGCAATTCACAACAGTATTTCGTGCAGGAAGGCATCCTCAAAGGTTGTGAACAATGAGTCAAAGATACAAAATTGAAAGCAATTCACAACTAAAACCGTGTCAGACCCTTCCGTCCAAAAGTTGTGAACAATGAGTCAAAGATACAAAATTGAAAGCAATTCACAACATCCGGTGTTTGGCTTCATTCCAAATTTGGGTTGTGAACAATGAGTCAAAGATACAAAATTGAAAGCAATTCACAACGAATAGTTTCTGTGCGAAGACATGCTGCGGTTGTGAACAATGAGTCAAAGATACAAAATTGAAAGCAATTCACAACCCGGAGCCGTTTCGACTCGTCAGATAGTCTGGCGTTAGCCGTAAACTTACGCGGCGTTCGCTTTTTTCCTGGTATAATGGACATTTTCAGTTGGTGAGGTCCCATATAACGATTTGATACAATGTTGCTTATATCTACTTTTATGAAAGTCGTTTCATAAAAGTGGATATAATGTTCTGATGGTCATATCGTTACAGTATGCTTCACCAACCACTTTTGTCCACATTACCTTTTTCCTTGAGATAAAAAAGCCGGGCCACCCGAAAGCGTATACCCGGCACCCGACCTTTCGGTCACTGCAAATATAATGTTCTTTTCTGAAACGCAAAAACAATTTTACTAAACTTAT
>JAFLUX010000065.1 GCA_022508605.1 Bacteroidales bacterium
AATCGACATAAATGGTGCCGGCACTTACTACATTTCTATTTTGCCGCAGACGCTCGAAGGCGGATTTACGCTGAAGTGTTATGATGGCGCAGGGGGCGACTTGGGAGAGGTTAGGTACGACAACCCCCTTGAAATTCGCCGCAGCAGTATTGTGACTCTTGGGGACATCTCATCGCGGATAAGCCAGGACGGGCCGGGGTACGAACCTCCCGGAAATGATTTCGTGGAGACGGTAAACGGCATTGATTTGGAGATGGTCTATGTAGCGGGCGGTACATTTGCGATGGGGGCGACACCAGAACAGGGGACGGATTATGCCAGTAATGAAAGACCGGTTCATAATGTAACCTTGTCCAGTTATTACATAGGCAGGTTTGAGGTGACGCAGGGGCAGTGGGCTAAAGTAATGGGCACGTCGATTCAACAGCAGGCGAGTAAAGCCGGTTGTTCGTCATATTATGGCATTGGCCCCGACTATCCGATGTATTATGTGAGTTGGGAGGAGGCACAGGCCTTTTGTCAGGAGTTGAGCCGGATGACTGGTCGCACCTATTGCCTGCCTACCGAGGCGCAGTGGGAATATGCGGCGAGAGGCGGAAATAAGAGTAAGGGATATAAATATAGCGGCAGTAACAATATAGATGAGGTGGCATGGTATAGCAATAATTCACACGTAACAAGCCATCCTGTCGGCACAAAAATGCCGAACGAATTGGGTCTGTATGACATGTCCGGAAATGTGTGTGAATGGTGCTCTGACTGGTACGGAGGCTATAGTTCCAGTGATGCGAATAATCCTGCAGGTCCTTCTACGGGTTCGGACCGCGTCCACCGAGGCGACAGCTGGTACTTCAACTCTCTGGACTGCCGTGTTTCGTCTCGGAGCAGGACTCCTCCCGGTTTCCGCTCCTTCGATCTCGGCTTCCGGGTGGTGCTTCTCCCTTAGTTTAGGCTGGCTGGATTTCCGGATTAACAGACCATTATTGTCAAACGAAATCCGCTTCTCTCCACGAACACAAGTTCTTTGACAAACGGATTGCCGCTTATATAGTAACTAATTTTCTGTTATATTTGCACAATAATAGAAAATTAGTTACTTTTATGATGGGTTACAGAATGGATGCCGTATGACGAAAAAGGTGAGGGCGTCCAGGTTGAAATAGCCCGCTCCGTCAGCAAGACAACACGGTTTAGTAAATATGAATATGGTTACGTTAAAGGCCAAGATTGAGAGGACGCAGAACAACTATTCGGCTTTCATTGAAAACATCGACGGCATCGTTGCCACCGGCTCCACGATTGATGAGATTAAGACCAATCTTATCAGTGCCCTTGATGAATACATACAGACCTGCGAGGAAATGGGATTGGAACTTCCCGGAGAGTTGAAAGGTGATTATAGCATTGAGTTTGCCATGGATGTCAGGAACCTGCTGACCATATATGAGGGAGTTTTCACGAAGTCGGGGTTGGAGAGGATTACCGGAATCAATCAGAAACAACTTTGGCACTATGCCAACGGGACATCCACGCCACGTAGGGCACAGGTGTTGAAACTTGAAAAGGCCTTGCATCGTTTGGGACAGGAACTGCTCTCATTGCATCTGTAACGGAGTGCTCCTTTTATCAAAATGGCGGAATGACCGTCATAGACTTTTCTATTGAATGTCATTCTTGTGCAAAGCTCCGATTATCACCGGATAAGATAGTTTTTGCCTCACAATCCCCGAAGTGTTCAAAATATTTATTACATTTGCACACTGTTCGGGGTACCGGTCTTTGGCAGCCGGTTGAGAGAGTCCCGTTGAACTTGATACGGTCAATACCGTCGTAAGGAAATGGCACATACAGGAGAATTCGATCTCATAGAGCGCATCAGCGCCCGGTTCGACCCGGCTCCGGAGGTCACCGGAATAGGGGATGACTGCGCGGTCATTCCCCAGAAATCAGGGCTTGACACCCTCGTCACCACCGATTTGCTTATCGAGGACCGACACTTTTTGCTCGGCGACATCAGCCCGGAGGATCTCGGCTGGAAGTCTGCTGCCGTGAACATCAGCGATATAGCCTCCATGGGCGGAAAGGCGGAATCGGCCTTCCTCTCCATCGCCCTCCCTCCCGGAACCGCTGCGCAGTGGGTAGATGCTTTCATCGGAGGATTCAAGGCGCTTTCGGACCGTTGCGGGGTCGTACTGCTTGGGGGCGACACCTCGGCCTCTCCGGACAAACTTTTCATAAACATCACGCTGCTCGGCTCCTGCCCGCACGGCAAGGCTGTCAGGCGTTCCGGCGCACGCGAAGGCGATTTGGTATGCGTGACAGGGCCCTTGGGCGACTCGGCAGGCGGTCTCAAACTGATTCTGGAACGCTCTGCCCGCGCGCACTCCGAGGTATCGGACTCCCTCCCGCCTTCGTCCGGCGATGCATGCGAAACTCTTATCCGCCGCCACTATCGTCCTGAACCTAAGATAGCTGAGGGCCAGCGTCTTGCAGCTCTTGCCGGCCTGCACGCGATGATGGATATCTCCGACGGCATAGCCTCCGACCTTCGCCATATCCTGAAGGCCTCCGGCGTGTCGGCCGAAATCAACCTCTCCGACATACCTCTGTCTGCAGAACTTCTGAGCATCTGCCGCTCGAGAGGCTGGGATGCAGGAGAATTGGCAGTGAGCGGGGGAGAGGACTACGAACTGCTGTTCACCATGGCTCCCGGGACCGAACCGGACATACCTTACTGGCCTATAGGGCGTATTGTCCGCGGGAACGAAGGAAATATACGCTGGATAGGCGGAAACAAAACGGAATATCAAGGATTTACACATTTTTAACATGACTTATCCAAAAGTATTGGCGATAGCCGGAAGCGATTCCGGAGGCGGGGCCGGCATACAGGCCGATATCAAGAGCATCAGCGCCACAGGCAGCTATGCAGCCACGGCCATAACCGCCGTCACGGTTCAGAACACCTTGGGCGTGGAGGCGGTACATCCTGTGCCGGTGGAAATCATCTCGGCGCAGATACGCTGCGTGCTCTCCGACATAGGGGCGGATGCCGTCAAGATAGGTATGCTGCACAGTGCCGAAGTGGTGCTGGCAGTGCGTGACGCCCTGTCGTCCGTGCCCAATATAGTACTTGACCCGGTGATGGTATCTACTTCCGGGCACCGCTTGATAGAAGATGCCGCCGTGCAGACTCTTGCCGAAGAGCTTCTGCCTCTCGCCCGTGTCATAACGCCCAATATCCCGGAGGCCGAGATACTCGCCGGCGTGAAGATTCGTTCACAGGAAGAACTTCCCTCGATTGCCCGCAGGCTCTCCTGCGGAGGCAGGGTGTCAGTGTTGATGAAGGCCGGGCACCTGACCGACGACAGACTCGTGGATGTGTTCTACAACGCTGAAGATGACAGGATAATCGAACTGCCGTCCGAGCGCATACACACCCCCAATACACATGGCACTGGCTGCACGCTTTCATCGGCATTCGCCTCTTATATAGCCCAGGGGCTCGGGCTCGATGATGCCGCAAGAGCGGCGAAAGATTACATAGCGGGCGCGATAGCTTCCGGCGCCCGCTATGAGCTTGGGCACGGCCACGGCCCCGTGGACCACTTTTTCCGGCAGCACTGACGCGCTTAACCTGCGCTGAACACACAAGATTCATTCAACAAGAACAATATGGAAATTATCAGCAAAAAGACTCCGGTGGTTGTGAACATGACCAACTACCTCGCAATGAACTTCAATGCAAATGCCCTGCTGGCGATAGGGGCCTCTCCAATCATGTCTTTCTATGACAAAGAGATGGAAGAACTCGTGGGTATCTGCGACTCTCTCGTAATCAATATAGGATGCCTCGACGACGCTCAGATAGCCGGAATGAGGGTTGCGGCGGCAGCTGCTCACAATAGCGGCAAGCCGTGGGTGATAGACCCGGTGGGAGTCGGGGCGAGCAAAGCCCGCACTGAGACTGCGGTGGAACTTATCACCGAATATCATCCTGCCATAGTGCGCTGCAACGCATCTGAAATCATGGTGCTCCACGGCACGGCCTGCAAGACCAGGGGAGTCGACAGCGTGGAGCCGGTAGAGAAGGCCCGTTCCTGCGCAAGGGAATTTGCCGCCCAGCATGGACTGGTGGTGGCCGTAAGCGGCGCGGTGGACTACATCACGGACGGAGAGCGTGAGGCGGAAGTGCGGAAAGGAAGCCCCCTCATGGCCAAAGTGACCACTATGGGCTGCTGTGCCACCGCCGTTTGCGCCGCATTCGCAGCCGTCCTGCCTCCTTTTGAAGCCGCAGTGCAGGCCATGGACCTCATGGGCAGTGCCGGAGAAGCGGCTGCGGCCCGTTCCCGCGGCACCGGCTCGCTCGCGGTCAATTTCATAGATGAATTGTCTTTGGCGAAATGAGATTCCGGACCAGCCAATTGCGCCTTTACTTGGTGACCGACCGTGCCCTGTCTCTTGGACGTGACTTGGAGTGGGTGGTCGGTGAGGCCGTAAAGGGAGGAGTGAGCATGGTGCAGCTCCGCGAAAAAGACATGGACACGCGCGGGTTCATAGACCTCGGCAGCCGTCTGCTTAGGCTGCTGAGGCCTCTCGGCGTGCCGCTGATTATCAACGACAGGGTGGATGTAGCGCTTGCCGTGGATGCGGACGGGGTGCATATAGGACAGTCCGACATGCCCTATGAAACCGCCCGCCGCCTGCTCGGACCTGACAAAATCATAGGACTTTCGGTAGAGAACATGGACGAGCTGCGTCAGGCCGAATCGCTCGATGTGGACTACGTTGCCGTGTCTCCGGTGTATTCCACCGCAACCAAGACGGATACGGCAGCCCCGTTCGGACTTGACGGACTGCGTGAGGCGGTACGCCTGACCCGTCACCCGGTGGTGGCCATCGGTGGGATGAACGAAAACACGGCTCCGGCGGTCTTTGCGGCAGGGGCGGACGGCATCGCAGTCGTCAGCGCCATCTGCAGTGCCCCCGACCCGGCCGCAGCATCCGCCAAACTTCTCAGTTCCTTGTGACCCGTCAGGCCTCGCCGCACTCGGAATCGGCGTCCGCGGAGGTCTTTTCCTCCGGAGTCTCTGCGGGAGCGACCGGCGGCACGATAGTGGACTCACTTACTGCCGGAGCAACGGGCGCCGCAGGAACGGAAGGAGCGGGAGACCCACAGTCGCAAGCCTCACAGCAGCAGGACTCTGCCTTGTCGGCGAAATGAGCGTACATCACGCCGCAGATGGCACAGAAGACGGCAACGAATGCAAGGGCAAATACCAAAGAGAACAGCCATCCGATATGCGGAATGCTGCCGAGAAGACTGATAATGACTG
Organism: Bacteroidales bacterium; assembly: GCA_022508605.1. GTDB lineage: Bacteria > Bacteroidota > Bacteroidia > Bacteroidales > UBA932 > Cryptobacteroides. The sequence goes on from JAFLUX010000065.1 coordinate 5,337, forward strand.
AATATGCAAAGGAAACGATAAAGTATGTGAAGAAAATCCTCCACTTCTCGCCGTATGTGACCTTGTAACTGACTTTGAGACATTTAAGCGGGGAATATCCCTTGTCGAGAAGGAAATACGGAGCAAAACTCCACGCTATGCCTATGACGAAAGCCGGAAAGAACATGAATGCGGCGGCAGCCAGGGTGCCTATCACGGTGAGTCCGGAAAGCAAGAAGTACTCTCCCATCTTGTTGAAGTTCTCCCCGTCGAAGATTGACAGCGGATTGATGACCTCGCCGCGCCCCATCTTGATGACTGCCTTGCAGACGCCGATAGTCGTGCCGACGTTGAGATAAGGAATCCAGAAGGTAAGTAAGTACAAGACCACCAGGAGCAGAAGTGAAGCGACATTTTTCAGGCCATAGCGGATGCTGTCCGTGATAGTCTGCCAGACTTGCAGTTTTTGTGTTTCCATAAAGTTAAAAATTAAAGGTTGATGCTTCTAAAATATAGCATGCAAACTTAAATATTTTCTACATAAATCCATAATCTTATGAGTAAAACATCATCTTGGACCGGCGAAGCCTGGAAGGCCGCCGAAAACATCTACAACGACATCCTTGAGCACCCTTTCATCAAGGAACTTGCCGCAGGAACCCTTGCTGCTGAGAAATTCGACCGCTACTTGGCTCAGGACGAGCTGTATGTGGGCAATTACGGACGCCAGATGTTCGAACTTGCAGAGCTGATTCCCGATCCGGAGCAGCGTGAAATGTTCACCGTTTTCGCCCGTGAGGGCATAGAAGGCGAGAAGGCCATGCACGCCCTGCTCATCGACCGCTTCGGCATAGACACGCAGGTGCAGCCATCGGCAATCACCTCCGACTATAACGCCCACACCCAGGCCGCCATAGCCACCGGCTCGAAGGAGATAGGTCTGGCATCCATGCTGCCTTGCATGTGGGTCTACAACGAAGTCGGCATACACATACTCAACATCGCTTCGGCCGAGGGCAATCCCTACCGCGAGTGGATTCAGGAGTATGGCAACGATGCCTTCACGGAGGGCGTGAACTCGGTGCTCAAGCTGGCAAACGCCTACGCCGAAGCCGCGGACGAGGCCACACGCAAGCGCATGACGGAAGAATACATCGCCGCCACGCGCTACGAGTACTACTTCTGGGACTATGCCTATTACGGGGTAGACCGCAGATAATGCAGGCCATGTGTCTTGCCGGCAGAGGGTCGGGGGGCGAATCCCTCAGCTCTCACACTGAAAATCAGGCACTTACAGCGGTGTGGGTGCTTGTTTGTTTTTCCGCCGGTACACAATTTCGACACAACTTCGCCTTAACC
>JAFLUX010000066.1 GCA_022508605.1 Bacteroidales bacterium
CCGCAACAGCCGATTGATATGAAAAAAGTGTTTATCCTGGCGGTCTGCGCCTTTTTCTGCGCGGCCGCAGCAGCCGCTCCCCTTTCCCGCAAACCGGCCGACCTGCCGGACTCGATCTATGTGGGCGTGAAAGACGGACACGTACAGGGCATAGCCCTCGACCGCAGCAAGGGCTGCATGTACTTTTCTTTCACCAGCTCATTCATCAAGACCGACCTGAACGGCCGCATACTCGGAAGCATCAACCGCATACAGGGACACCTCGGAGCCATGACGCTTGGACCGGACGGCCGTGTGTACGCTTCCCTCGAATGCAAGGACGATTCCATAGGACAGGGGGTCGCAGAGCGGCTCGGAACGGCCCGGCTCAGCCATGAGCAGTCCGTGTTCTACGTCGCCATCATAGACGTGGACAGCATAGACCGTACAGGCATGGATCCTGAGAAGGACGGGGTCATGACGACCGTGTGCATACGGGAGGCGTGCAAGGACTATGCGGACGGCACATACGGATGTTCCGGCATCGACGGCATCACGTTCGCGCCCGCCTTCGGCAAACAGGACGGGAAGATGTACCTTTATGTCGCCTACGGAATATACGGCGACAATTCGAGGAGCGACAACGACAACCAGATACTCCTGTGCTACGACATAGCCAACTGGAAGAAGAAGTACGAAACCCCTGTAGTATTCGGCACGGTGCCGACCAACGGCCCGGCAAAGCCGCTGCACAAGTACTTCATCCACACCGGAAACACTACGTGGGGCGTGCAGAACCTCGCATGGGATGCCAGCACACGGCGCATCTACATGGCCGTGTACAAGGGAAAGAAAAGCTCCTACCCGAACTATCCCCTCTTCTCCGTGGATATAGCCCAGAAGCCCGTAAAGGCAGTTCCCAAAGGGCTGAAAGGAAAACAGGAGACGCTTCAGCTCTCCGATGCCGGGCTGTTCGACGAGCAGTCCGGAGTGCACGGCTGGAAATTCAAATGGGGTTCGACAGGACTGTGCCCAATTGGGGACAATCTCTGGTATATCTCCGAGAATCACAAGGATAAAGACACCGGCATCCAGAGCTGCACAGCCAGGCTTTACCGCTGGACAGGCTATGGGGGCGCACCTTTTGTCGCACAATGAAAGAGCCTGTAGTTCAATTGCTCAGAGAATGGGCTGAGAAGTACAACGATCCGCAATATTTCGAAGAAGACCCGGTAAGCATCCCCCGTGAACTGAAGGCGCGGGGGGCTTCCCTTCAGGACGTGGAAATCGCCGCCCTGTTCGCGTCGCATCTGGCATGGGGGCTGAGGAGCACCATACTCCGCGACTGTCACAGGCTGCTCGATGAAATGCAATGGAGGCCCTACGACTACGTGATGGCCGGAGACTACCGCAACGACTCCGCGTCCCTGCACCGCACCGTGAAATGGAGCGAGGTGGCCGGCATATGCAACCGTCTGCGCGAGTGGTACACCTGGCACGACAGCATGGAACCGCTCTCTGCGAAGGAAATACGTTCAGTCATATTCCGCCGCAAGGACGACCCCAAGGCCCCCGACAAGAAAATCAACCTCATGAGGCGCTGGATGGTGCGCCGGGACGGCAGGGTGGATCTCGGGCTCTGGGAGGACAGCGACCCGCAGGAGCTGCTGGTTCCGCTCGACGTGCATGTGCATACCCAGGCACTCGCCCTCGGACTCACGACAAGAAAGCAGAAGGACATGTCCACGGCCGTTCAGATTACGGATGCATTCCGCGAAATATGGCCTGACGATCCGCTGCTCGGCGATTTCGCCCTCTTCGGATACGGCGTCACCCACAAGAAATAGCGATGCCACGGCTGTTTATAATCGCAGGGTGCAACGGAGCGGGAAAGACGACGGCATCGTACACCTTCCTGCCGGAGATACTGGACTGCCGCGAGTTCGTCAATTCGGACGAGTTCGCGAAGAGCCTCTCCCCTTTTGACCCCTCCAGCGCATCCATATCGGCGGGACGCTATATGCTGCTCCGCATCAGGTATCTGCTCGGACAGGGGGCGGATTTCAGCATAGAGACCACTCTCGCGACCCGTTCCTTAGTAAGCGTGATACAGGAGGCGAAGGAGTTCGGCTACAACATCACCCTGCTCTACCTGTGGATAAACAGCCCGGAGCTGGCCATCCAGAGAGTACGCGACAGGGTGGCGGCCGGCGGGCACAACATCCCCGACCATGTCCTGAGAAGGAGATATACGACGAGCTTAGACTATCTTTTCAACATATACCTGCCGCTTTGCGACGCATGGATGATAGCCGACAACTCCGCTTCGCCTTTCACCGTGGTTGCGGAATGCAACAGCAAAAGAATCGTAATCAAGGACGAAGACAAATTCAAAAAAATCCGAAAACTTGCACAAAATGAATCATGACGGCTCCGACATATTCGGAGTTACCCTGCCGCAGATGCGCGAGATAGTCGCAGAAGGGCTGAAAGGCGGCGACTGGTGCGACCTGTATTTCGAACAGACCGTATACAACGACCTTCTGCTGCGCGACGGCATAGTGGCCTCCGGAGGGTTCCACCTCGACTACGGATGCGGCATCAGGGTGCTCAACGGAGAGAAAACAGGATACGCCTATTCCGAGTCCACCGACATGGATTCCCTGCGCTCGGCGGCAAAGGCGGCCACTGCCATTTCAGGACATCCCGGCAGCATTTCCGCCGGAGGGATTCGCCCTGAGGCCCCGGAGCTGTACTGCATGAAGCACAAATGGTCGGACGCCGACAAGAAGGCGCTTTGCAGCTGGCTCGAGAAGCTGGAAGCCGCGATAAGGCAGAAAGAAGCCAGAACCCGCAAAGTGATAGCCATGCTGTCTTTTTCGGAAAGCGAGGTGATGATGTACAACTCCTTGGACGAGCTGTCTTCGGACAGCCGCCCCTTGGGGAGCGTGACCCTTACCGCAATATTCGGCGACAAGGGCCGCACAGAACAGCGCTCCGTGTCGCGCAGTTTCCGCTGCGGCAGCGAAATGCTCGACGAGCAGCTGATAAGCACCCTGGCAGAGGAAGCCGTCCGCAATCTCGACGACAGCTTCGCGGCCCGCAGGCCGAAGGGAGGGCGCATGCCGGTGGTAATGGCCGCCGGTGCATCCGGAATATTGCTGCACGAAGCCATGGGGCATGCCTTCGAGGCGGATTTCAACCGCAAGGGGCAATCCGTATTCTGCGACCGCATGGGCCAGAGGATATGCCGCAAGGGCATAAACATAATAGACGATGCCACGATTCCCGGCAACAGGGGCGCACTGCGTTTCGATGACGAGGGCGTGCCCGGCCAAAAGACCTATATGGTGCAGGACGGAGTGCTCACCTCCTATCTGCACGACAGAATCAGCGCATCGTGGTACGGGGTACGCCCCACCGGCAACGGCCGCAGGGAATCGTTCCGCTACAATCCCATCCCCCGCATGCGCACGACGTATATGGAGAGCGGCAGCGACGGGAGCCTCGACGACCTCATAGCCTCTGTGCGCAAGGGCATCTACGTGGACAAGTTCGCCAACGGCGAGGTGCGGATAGGAGAAGGCGACTTCACCTTCTACGTAAAGAACGGCTACCTCATAGAGAACGGACGGCTCACCATGCCGGTAAAGGACATCAACATCATAGGAAACGGGCCGCAGGCACTGGCCGACATAGAAGCCGTCGCCTCGGACCTGAAAATAGATGACGGCACCTGGACCTGCGGAAAGGAGCAGAGCGTCGCCGTATCATGCGGCATACCGAGCGTGCTCGTCAAGAACCTGACAGTAGGAGGAGAATGATTAGCCAGACAGAAATAGCACTGACACGGGAATGTGTGCAGTTCGCCCTCTCGGAGGGTGCCGATGCAGTGCGCATCACACTGACCAAAAGCACCGAGGATCTTATAGCCACCCTCGACGGAGAGGTGGACAGAGTATCCCGCTGTGCAGACAGGTCCATGAGCATAGCCATTTTTGCCGACGGACGTTTCGGCAGTTTTTCCATAAACAAACTGGACAGGGAAAGCCTCCGGGATTTCATACGCCGCAGCATAGGAACGGTGCGCATGCTCGCCCCGGACGACAAAAGGGTGCTTCCCTCGCCCGCGCGTTACTGCCGTGAAGCCGTCTCAGGGCGCGAAATGGAAATCTACGACGAGGCATACGCCGGCATAGATGCGGGAGCGCGCAAGGAAAAGGCCCTGGCGGCCTCGGCGTTCAGCAAGGGCAGCGGAATAGAAGGCGTGAGGCTGATTTCGGAGGAAGGAGAATACAGCGACTCGGAATATGACGTGTACCTGATAGACAGCCAGGGACTCGAATGCCGCCACAGCGAGACATCGTTCGACTACGGCGTGGAGGTGACGCTCCAGGATGAGCAGGGCAACAAATACAGCGATTACTGGTGGACGGCAAGTCCGAGGCTCGCCGATTTCGACCCTTCGGGATGCGCACGCACAGCCATCGGCAGAGCCGCCGCGCAGATAGGCGCCAGGCCTGCGGAGAGCGGCAGCTACAAGATGGTTGTCAGCGCCAACGTGGCATCACGGCTCGTCACTCCCCTGCTCAGCGCCCTCAACGGGTATTCCATTCAGCAGGGCAACTCGTTCCTCGTAGACAGTCTCGGCAAGAGCGTCTTTTCCGAAGGACTCAGCATTGTCGACGAACCCTGGCGAAAAGGAGAGGCCGGGTCCAAGCTCTTCGACTCGGAGGGCGTCAGGACCAGCCCCGCCCCCGTGATTTCGGAAGGCTGCGTAAAGCAATATTTCATAAACACCTACATGGCCGGCAAGCTCGGAAAGGAGCCCACGGTCGAGGACGCCATACGCCCGCGGGTATGCGGCTGGCCCAGGCCGGGACTGGACACGCAGGCGCTGATGGAAATCTGCGGCGAGGGCATCTTGGTGACCGATTTCAACGGAGGCAACTGCAATATGACCACGGGCGATTTCTCCTACGGCATATCCGGCATGCTGTTCAAAGACGGCCGGAGCGTCCGTCCCGTGAACGGCATGCTCGTCACGGGAAACTTCCTCACGCTATGGAAGAATCTCATCGCAGCAGGAGAAGACTACCGCCCGTGCGCCACCAAACTCATACCCAGCCTCGCCTTCGACAAGGTGGATTTCAGCGGGTAAGGGTATTTGCATATCACAGTCCACGATAAAATCAATGCCCGTCCGGGAATGGGCCTTGCTGCTGCTTGGCCAACAGATGGAGCTTTCGTGGCCGAGGGGTAGTGTTTCTTCTCTCCCATATTTTCTCCTAAAAAAGCGTCACAAATAGTCTGCGACGCTATTATCATTATTGTGTTTTTATAACCTTTGCTGCCGTCTGTTTGAATTGCGGCATAGCCTGTCCGATATCGGCATTGATGTAAGTCGGGTCGCATACCGTATAGCGACGACCACCTATCATCATGTAATCGCCCGGCACATCAGCATCGAAACAGACTGCTGTCGCTAAATGTCCGGGATAGTGAAGCAGCACCACATCCAATCCTAATAATTCGCGCACCAATATAGAGTACAGAATCGCCCGGTCTTCACAGTCGGAATATGGATAATACAGCGTTTCGTCAGCAAATAACGGGCGTTCTACGCCGAACTGCTCTTCATCCGTTGCATACTCGAATGCTGTCTGAACAAAGTGCAGCATGATGTTCGCCGCAGTTGGTTTGTTTTTGCCGGATATGGCTCTGCGCAACACCGGATACAGCTGCTCTTTCGCTTGTCGGCTTAACGATGCATTTGCATAGATATCCCAATTATTGCTCAAAGGATACTCGTTGTAGAATGCTATCAGTCCTTTGTTTGTCGCAACATCTGCCGCCAATTCATTGTTATGCTTGGACTGCAAATGGCGCGGGACAGTTAAATCTGAGGTGAACAAAGGTTGTTTTGTAATTTGCAGGGAGAAATTCTGCTCTTTGGGAAACTCGCGGGTAAAAACATTGAACGACCCCTGACGCATAGATTTATCAGCCACATAATAACGTTTTCCGTCAACTGTCAGATATGAATACATATATATATCGTCATCGGACGGCAACAACAGTACAAGTCTATTGTCAGCACGACCTATGCGCACCTTATATCCCGACTGAGTCAGAATGTACATCTGCATAAGACGTGCTTCGTTGAGCTGGGTTGTCTGGAAAAATGCCGTTGTCATCTGCTCGACAAATCGTACATATCCCCAGTCCGGCAAATG
>JAFLUX010000067.1 GCA_022508605.1 Bacteroidales bacterium
ATTTTTTTGTACAGCTTGTAACATGCGGACAAATTCCCATTGTGAGGAGCTGTTATCCTGTGTCTCATCTACCATTATATAGTCTAAACGATGCTGCCATTTTTGAAGAACATCCGGATATTTATTAAATATGTAGAGTGCAAATATCATTAAGTCATCAAAATCAAGCATAAATGCTTTCCTTTGTTTTTGCACATATCTAATGAAACACTTTTCTCGTATATCATCCTCTTCACTCACAGATGGCTCTATGCCTAATTTGGAACTATCGATATCTATATAGTCTTTTACATATGATGAGCTATATTTCCGCCCCAATATATCTTTTAGGATGCTCTTAAATGTCAAGTCTGTCTGTTTAAGCCCCAACTCCTCGTATATTTCCCGCAGAATAGTCTTCTGGTCTTCCTCATCCATAATAATATACGAAGATGGGTAACCTATTTTATGAATATCCTCGCGCAGAATCTTTACGCAGAAACCGTGATAGGTGCATATGAAATCATTGACATTTCCCATATCTACCAATTTCCGCACACGGTTCTTCATCTCGTTGGCAGCCTTATTGGTGAATGTTACGCATAGAATATTGGATGGACTTACACCGACTTCATTGACAAGATAGGCATAGCGATGTGCCAGCGTCTTGGTCTTTCCGGAACCAGCACCTGCAATCACACATACATAACCCTCCGTTGCTACAACGGCGGCCTTTTGTTGCTCATTCAATCCTTCAAGTAAATCCATATTTATTATATCATATTACCACACGCAAAGATACGATAAATAACTCAATACGTAATACTAATCGCTATCTATAAGTCATCGTCGAAAGAGTCATCCATCTCATCGAGTTCGTCCTGCAAATCATCTATTCTATCTTGTAGCTCGTCATACCTGTTCGAGAGTATATCGCATCTGTCTTGCTGACGCTCCAACTCATCAATGCGACGTTCCAACGAATGAACCTTGTCGAAGTAATCATCCTCTCGACCATAGTCATACGAGCGACTGGGCGGAGGTACTGCCACTTTGTCCTGCTTACGCGACCCGATCAGCCATTCAAGCAATGCCAACTCTCCTAAAAAACTCCAAAATGACATATATGGATGTTAATCTTGTTCGTCTATCCACTCTTTCAGTTTGGCCTGCAAAACACTCTTATCCGGTAGGTATAGAGCATATTGCTGCGCATAAATGTTGGAATTTTCCGGCAGGGTCAGCTCCACCAGAGCATCTTTTTTCTCTTTGCAGAGCAGAATGCCGATAGTCGGTTTCTCGAAGTCCTCTTTTATATGACGGTCGTAGTAATTGACATACATTTGCATCTGCCCCAAGTCCTGATGAGTCAGCTTGCCAACCTTCAAGTCAATCAGCACAAAGCATTGCAACAGACGGTTGTACAGCACCAAATCGACATAGTAGTTGTCCTCGTCGAATGTAAAGCGTTTCTGCCTTGCCTCAAACAAAAATCCTTTGCCGAGTTCCAACATAAACTGCTGTAACTTGTCAATGATTGCCGTCTCCAATTTACTCTCCGAATAGACCGCTTCGGGTTTCAGACCGAGAAATTCCAGCGTCAACGGATTTTTGAGAATATCATCGGGCTTGCTGATGGTCTGCCCTTCTTGTGCCAAGCGCATTACGGCATCTTTGTCGCGGCTCAATGCCAATCGTTCATAGAGGCTCGAATTATACTGCCGTTGCAGCTGACGCACGCTCCAATTCTGCTTTTGACACTCGATTTCATAGAAACTACGCTCTGCGTCGGATTCAATACGCATCAGGACCAAGTAGTGCGACCAAGAGAGTGTAAATTGGTAATTATCAAATGTTTTTACGGGTATATCACCTGCCTTTTGAATTCGCTCAACAGTGTTTAGCAAATCTTTTGCCGGCAATTTGCTAGACGGTGTATAGCAAATTTCTTTGGCGGAGTAGATTTGATAAAATTGACGACAATTTCTCAATGTAGCTTCCGACCAACCATCTCCCAATCGCTCTGTCAATAAATCGGATACACCCTGCAATAACTGCTTGCCGTATGTTGCGCGTTCTTCGCCCTCTTGCACAACCTCCACGATAATGCGACCGATTTCATATTTGGTGATGACTTCGGCAATATTTACCGACCGTGCAATATGTGTTCGCGCATCAGCAATCAGACGTTCAATACGTTCGGCAACATCTGTAATGATGTTCTTGTCTATGTTCTTTCCCGAGCTCATACCTGAATGGTTATTCTCTCTGTCTGGTTTATGCAAAAATAGTAAGAATAATTCTGACGATTGCTAATCACCATGAAATCCGGACAGTCTTATTGTCAATGATTCCACGTCACATATGTATAAAACGTGTGTCCCAAATGAAAATCAGTTGATTGTAATAAATTTAGTGTAACTGGGGATATCGTTCATAATCCCATTCCAACTTGGACGCCTTGCCGCTTAGCCCGGACAACGGAACAGCAATTGCAGAAGGATTCGGTTTATGAGGAATGTAGTCCGGAGGCGAGGCAAGCGAGGCAAATCCTATATATAACGAATCATTTTCAAACCTCACATTCTGCACTTCATAAGGAGGCGATACATTCCTTTCCGTGAAAATAGTATTCCCGTCAACCCTGACGCGAAGCTCGTCACGGTCAAATGCAGCACCGTAATACTCATCCACTGAAATCTCATACCCGTTATAGCGTATGTTCAATATTTCCTCGGTTTTACTGGAACAAAAGACCATAAGAATGCAGAATACAAGAATCATCACAAACTTGACAACAAACGGAACAGCAAGTATTATCAGCGCCCAAAAATACCATTTATGCTTCATTTCGATACAAAATTATCAATATAATAAGAATAGCCTATCATTTGCCTATCAAATTGCGCAATAGCAAGAGAATATGGAGAATCAGAACCCGTATTGTACACATTATGCCGCTATTGATCGTCTTAAAATACTCCAGCTTCAGCCCCAGCATTTGAGTAAGATACTCCGGTTCAACAATCTTTATCCCAAGCCACCAGAAACATTGGAAGAGTAGAAGAAGCACGGAATAGCATAAAAAAACCAACAGCATTTTAACGCCGAAGTTGGATACGGTGTTATCGAGAACCCCGATTATAAACCACCCACAGCATAGTTGGCCAAAAATTTCCTGTATCCAGGCAAGGTTAATCATGGTCTCCAACACTGCAGGATACGGGAAATGTTCTTCTTGAAGTCCATCAATGATTGGATACCAGCAAAAATCGCTAATCCAAAATATATGCACTAATGCCCGCCAGCAAAAATAACAACATAAAACAATAGTGACGGCCGCCACGATACCACTCAATATTTTTCGTCTTTTTACGTACATTATTTGTCTATTCTTTTTATCCTCAGTTTTGTAAAGATAATCAGTTTAACGCTGATTTCCAACGGCAAGACCGTATACGCCAAATGAACGGACAAAATATTTCCTGCCGCTCCTTGCTTTTGTGACAACTGTAAAGTAACTTTACAGCCATGCCCGCAAGGAAAAAATCAAAGCAGCTTGCGACAGCCACGCAGAGTCTTGCCGAAATCGTCAAATGAATATTATGAAAAAGAAAATACAGAGTTTCGGCCGCGCCCTCAGCGCGATGGTGATGCCCAACATAGGCGCATTCATAGCCTGGGGGCTGATTACCGCCATCTTCATACCCGGCGGATGGTGGCCGAACGAGAGCATAGCGCAGATGGTCTCCCCCATGCTCAAGTATCTCCTGCCCGTACTCATAGCATACACGGCGGGAAAGAACGTGGGAGGGCCGAGGGGCGGCGTGGCAGGTGCCGTTGCCGCAATGGGCGTCATCATAGGAACGGACACGCCGATGTTCCTCGGTGCCATGATTATGGGACCTGTCGCCGGATGGTGCGTGAAAAAATTCGACAAGCTCATCGAAGGCCGGGTGGGTGCAGGGTTCGAAATGCTTGTGGACAATTTCTCCCTCGGCATCATCGCCATGCTCCTGTCCGTCTCCGGCTATCTTGTGATAGGCCATGCCGTAGCCTGGGTCACAGGCCTGCTGAGCAAAGGCGTGAGCCTTCTGCTCGCACACAAGCTCAATCCTCTGCTCGCAGTGCTCGTAGACCCGGCCAAGGTGCTGTTCCTCAACAATGCCGTAAACCACGGCATCATGACCCCGCTCGGCATACAGCAGGCGGCGGAGGTCGGACGCTCCATGCTGTTTCTCGTAGATCCCAACCCAGGCCCGGGCCTGGGAATACTGCTGGCATGCTGGGCATTCGGCAAGGGCAGCACCAAGCAATCGGCCCCGGGAGCCGCTGTAATACAGCTGCTGGGAGGTATTCACGAGATATATTTCCCCTATGTGCTGGCGCGCCCCATGCTGCTGCTTGCCGTCATGGCGGGCAACATCTGCGCACTCAGCTTCTTTACCGTCATGGACTTCGGACTCGTGGCTCCGGCTTCTCCCGGCAGCCTGATTTCCATCATACTGATGTCGCCGAAAGGAAATACGCTGACAGGCATACTCGGAGTGCTCATAGGCACGGCGGTATCTTTCCTGCTGGCATCGCCCATGGTAAAGTCACGTCCAGACTTCCAGTCTGAGGACGATGCCGGCACTCCGCCCGACTCCCCTGCCGGAGGCTCTCCCCTGCCGGGGGCAAACGCATCGGGCGGCCGCATAGAAAAAATAGTATTCGCATGCGATGCCGGAATGGGGTCCAGCGCCCTGGGAGCGACACGTTTCAAATCCAGACTTATGAAGGAGGGGCTGAGCGGCGTCAAGTGCACGAACTGCGCCATAGGGTCCATACCGGCAGATGCCTCCGTAGTGGTATGCCAGCGGGAGCTTGCCCAAAGGGCGCGGTCATGTTCAGGCGCGGAGATAGTGGAAATCTCCAACTTTCTGAGCGACCCAGCGCTCGACGCCCTGCTCATGCGGATAAGGTCCTGCGGTAATGCTCCGGCAGGCGCCAGTTGCGCCGAGGACACCGACGCGGCAGCACCCAATCACGGATGCAACTCCGGTGCAATGCAAAACTGCAATCCCGCACAAGGCCATTCAAGCAATCGAAGTGCAGACCAAAGCGGTGCAGACAATGGCATACTGCGGCCGGACAACATACTGACCGGTCTTGCCCCGGAAGACAAGGAAGCGGCTCTCACAAGGGCGGGCCGCATGTTGGTAGACAGCGGATATGCGGAAGAGGCTTACGTGGAAGCCATATTGGAAAGGGAAAGGCTCGCCACTACATACATGGGCATGGGGCTTGCGATTCCTCACGGGACATCTGAGGCGAAAGGCGCCGTGCTACGCTCCGGAATCGTCGTCCTGCAATACCCCGACGGGGTGGATTTCGGCGAGGAAAAGGCAAGGCTGATAGTGGGGATAGCCGGAGTCGGCGACGAACATCTGGAGATACTTGCAAAGGTTGCGGCAGCACTCGAAGATGCCGCGACACTCGAGCGCCTGAGCACTACGGACAGCGCCCGGGAAATCTATGAAGTCTTGAAAATCTAATCCTTTCCTGCGGCTTCTATGCGGGAAAGGCTCAGATAGTCGAGCCCGCAAGAAAGAAGCCGTGAGGTCGCCCGCGGATCCGAAGCCAGTTCGCCGCAGACTCCCACCGGAATGCCGGCGTCGCGTGCCGCCCCGGCGGCGAGGCGGACTGCCTGCATTACAGGCCCGGACATGCCGTCATACAGATACGACACGGCATGATTGCCCCTGTCGGCCGCCATTATGTACTGCGTAAGGTCGTTGGTCCCTATGCTGAAAAATGCCGACTCGCAGGCAAGCTCCGAGGCATTGAACACGGCAGCCGGGGTCTCTACCATTATGCCGGTCCTGACGGCATCCCGCGCCGTGTCGGGAATCATGTCCCTGACGGACCTTATCTCCTCTGCCGAACACACCATCGGTATCATCAGATGCGGTCTGCCCGGATATTCCTGCGCGGCGCAGGAATCTCCGCGCCG
>JAFLUX010000068.1 GCA_022508605.1 Bacteroidales bacterium
GGATGTTTCTCATAGTCCGTGTAAGTTTTAAGGTTGACATAACAGATGATTGGTCGATGCCGCATCTGTGCAGTGCGCATCGGAGCGGCGTGAGGCAAACATCGTAAAATTTCCCGGACGAGGCTTTAAGAATCGTAAATAATACAAACAGAAACAAATGTTTTTACGATTCTTATATATAAGATTTTTTTTGAAGGCTGTACAAGGGCTGACACACGAATACGGATAGCAGTGGCCACAGCGGCCTACAGTGGCCTACAAGCGTTACGGCAGGTTTCGCCAACCAAAAATGTCCACATTGCCGAAATCCACACCAAACCACTTTTGTCTACATTACCCACATTGCCGAGAACCGATGCAGACAAGGCATCTACAGGACATTGAATTGAAACCACCGGGGATAAAAACGAAAAAAGAGCAGGATAAGGGAGTCGAACCCTCCTCCTTGGCTTGGGAAGCCAATGCACTACCGATGTGCTAATCCTGCATTAGATTGCAAAGATACAAATTTTTCGTTTCTTCGCAAGTCCGATGCTTCGAATTTCGGAAAATGTGGCCTGCGCTCCGTCAGAGCTCCAGAAATGCGCCCGGACGGCGGCTTTGGCGCCGGTAGCGTATGAGTTCCGGGTAGCGCTTCACGAGAGTTTCGATGAACGCGAACGGTATTTTGCTGAAATGCAGGCAGCCTATGCCTGCCAGCCGTATGGGCTCTTTGAACATGCGCCACAGAAGTCCGCGCCCCGGTTTGCTGATGCTTATGACGGATGCGTTGCATTTCAGGAACATGCGTTGCTCGCGGCTTTCATTCCTGTCGGCCCGGTCATGGACGGCCCCGGCTGTGGGCACTATCCCGCACCTGTATCCGAACCATGCCGCCCGGTCTATGTAGTTGTCATCCTCCCCGTAGTGGTTGAATGCGGGGGAGAAGCCTCCGGCTCTCATCAGGCAACCGCGGCATATCATCCAGTGTGCCGCCATTACGAAAGGAACTTCCGCCACTTTCTCTCCTTCCTGCCTCCTTATGAAACGCCTGCATCTTCTGGCGAACTGTCTGTCCATCTTTTTCCCGCCCCTGTCGTATTGAATCGGACTCAGTATCCCGTATGGACCGTATCCGAAGGCCTTCTTGAGTTTGCTGAATGTGTCGGGGAACACCCAGGCGTCCTGATTCAGAAGATACACGTACCCGTACCCATCGTCGAGGGCTTTCCTCAGACCTATGTTGTTGGCCGCTCCGAATCCGACGTTCGTCCTGTTGCGGATTACTTCCACCTGGTGGCCAATCAGCCATTCAGGGCTGCCGTCGGTAGACCCGTTGTCTATTGCGAGGATGTCTGCCGGTTCTGAACTTTCGCGCACCGATGCGATGCAGCGTTCGAGCCACTTCATGCCGTTGAATGTGACGATTATGACAAGAATTTCAGGTTTCATTGTTCATTCGGTCTTTGTGGTGGTCCTGAGAATCTGTTCCCGATTTTTACAAATGTACGATATTTTTACTAAATTTGTCCGTTTTTGAAACTTATAAAGAAATATGGCTTTAGCAGATATAATCAAAAAGATTTTCGGTTCGAAAGCCGAGCGCGATTTGAAGGCCGTCAAGCCGGTGCTGAACGAAATTCTTGCCGTTTATCCGGAAATAGATGCCCTTTCGCACGATGACCTGAGAGCCCGTTCTGCGGCCCTGAGGGAGCGGCTGCGGCAGGTGGAGGCGCCTTTCGAGGACAGGATGGCCCGCATAAGCGAAGAACTCGCAAAGGACATACCCATAGAGGAAAAGGAAAAACTTGCGACGGAGTCGGACAAACTCGTCAAGGATGAGGATGATGCCATAGAACAGTGCCTCAATGAGATACTGCCCGAGGCCTTTGCCATCATGAAGAGTACGGCAAGGCGTTTCAAGGAGAACGCCGTGATAGAGGTGACGGCCACTCAGTTCGACCGCGACATGAGCGTGAACCACGATTTCGTTACCATCGAAGGCGACAAGGCCCTGTATCGCAACCGCTGGATGGCCGGGGGCAATGAGGTCACATGGGACATGGTGCACTACGATGTCCAGCTGATAGGCGGTATCGCCCTGCATCAGGGGAAGATAGCCGAAATGGCCACCGGCGAGGGAAAAACGCTCGTGGCCACCTTGCCGGTGTTCCTCAACGCGCTTGCCGGAAAGGGAGTGCACCTCGTTACGGTAAATGACTACCTCTCCAAGCGAGACTCCGAATGGATGGGGCCGCTCTACATGTTCCACGGTCTGAGCGTAGACTGCATAGACAAGCATCAGCCGAACTCCGATGCCCGCAAGCGTGCCTATGACTGTGACATAACCTTCGGAACCAACAATGAGTTCGGCTTCGACTATCTGCGTGACAACATGGCCGTTTCGACGGAGGACCTGGTCCAGCGCAAACATCATTACGCCATAGTGGACGAGGTCGACTCGGTGCTCATAGACGATGCCCGCACGCCTCTGATAATATCCGGACCGGTGCGGAAACGCTCCGACGACGATGCCCAGTATACTGAATACAAACCGTATGTCGAGAAACTGTATCAGGCGCAGCGCCAACTGGTGAACCAGTGTCTGAACGAAGCGCGGAAGCTCATATCCGGCGGCGATGAACGCGAGGGAGGAAAGCTGCTGCTGCGTGCCTACAAGGGACTCCCCAAGTATCAGCCTCTCATCAAGTATCTTTCCGAACCTGGCATCAAGGTCATACTGCAGAAGACGGAAAACTACTACATGCAGGACAACGAGAAGGAGATGCCCGTCATTACGGATCCGCTGTATTTCGTTATAAACGAGCAGCTCCATTCCGTGTTCAAGACTGACAAGGGAGACGCCATGCTGGCTTCTGCCGTGGGAAACGAGGACTTCTTCGTGCTGCCTGACGTCGGTGCGAGGACGGCCGAAATCATGCAGTCGGACAAATCTCCGGCGGAAAAGCAGGCCGACAAGGACAGCCTGATGGAGGAATTTTCCATCAAGAGCGAGCGCGTCCATGTGGTCGAACAGCTGCTCAAGGCGTATGCGATGTTCGAGAAGGATGTCGACTACATAATTTCCGAGGACGGCAAGGTGAAGATTGTGGACGAAAGCACCGGCCGTATCATGGAGGGCCGGCGCTGGAGCGACGGTCTGCATCAGGCCGTGGAGGCCAAGGAGAACGTGAGGGTGGAGGCCGCCACGCAGACTTTCGCGACCATAACCCTGCAGAACTACTTCCGTATGTACCACAAACTCTCTGGTATGACAGGTACTGCGGAGACGGAGGCCGGGGAATTTTGGAGCATATACAAGCTGGACGTGATGGTCATCCCCACCAACAGGCCGGTGATACGCGACGACCAGGACGACCGCATCTACAAGACCAAGAAGGCCAAGTATGCGGCCGTCATAGACAGGGTGGCGGAACTTTCCGCCGCAGGGCGTCCTGTGCTCGTGGGTACTACGGATGTCGAGACCTCCGAACTACTGTCACGCATGCTGCGTATGCGCGGAATACGCCACAATGTGCTGAATGCCAAGGAGCACGCCCGCGAGGCTGAAATAGTCGGACAGGCCGGACAGAGCTCCACCGTCACCATTGCCACGAACATGGCAGGACGCGGTACTGACATCAAGCTCTCCGACGAGGTGAAGGCAGCCGGAGGACTTGCCATCATAGGCACGGAGCGCCACGATTCGCGCCGGGTCGACCGTCAGCTGCGGGGACGTGCCGGACGTCAGGGAGACCCCGGTTCCTCTACTTTCTACATTTCGCTGGAAGACAAGCTCATGCGTCTGTTCGGCTCTGAACGCATAGCCGGAATGGTGGACAGGATGGGCTTGGCGGATGATGAGGCCCTTGTCAGCTCCATGCTTTCGGGCGCCATTGAAAACGCCCAGAAGAAAGTGGAAGAGAACAACTTCGGCATACGCAAGCGTCTGCTTGAATACGACGACGTGATGAACAATCAGCGCAGTGCGATATATGCCCGCAGGCGCAACGCCATTTCCGGAGAGAAGGTCGAGATAGACCTCCAGAACATGATGATGGATGCCGCCACGGTGTTCGTGGATAGATGCTCCGGCATGACTTGCGAGGACTTCCTCGAATCCCTGATGGCGAAATACTCCATAGACCTCGGCATCAGTCCGGAAGAATATGACAAACTCAAAAAGGGTGAGCTTGTCGAACGTATCTGCCGGGTGATGCAGGAAACCGCACGCCGCCGTATGGATGCACTCGCGGAAAAATTGTATCCTATAATCAAGGAAGTCTATGAGAAACAGGGCTCAATGTACCAGAACATAGCGATACCCGTTTCAGACGGCCGCAAGGTGCTGAATCTGTCCGTCAATCTGCAGAAGGCCTATGAGAGCGAGGGCAGGGAGATTTCCCGCACCCTCAGCAAGAACATCATACTCTATCAGATAGACGAGCACTGGAAAGAGCATCTGCGCGACATGGATGACCTCAAGCAGAGCGTCCAGAATGCCGCCTACGAGCAGAAGGATCCTATCGTGGTGTACAAACTTGAGAGCTACAACCTGTTCTCTGATATGCTGGAGTCTCTCAATCAGGATGTCCTGTCTTTCATTTTCAGGGCGTTCGTCCCTCTCCAGGACAGGAACCAGGCGCCTCAGAGGGCTGTGCAGAACAAGACGGACATGTCCCAGATGCAGACAGGGCGCAGCGACCTGAGCACCAACGGGGAGCAGAAGGCGAATACCCCGGTCAAGGTGGACCGCCATGTAGGCCGAAACGATCCGTGCCCATGCGGCAGCGGCAAGAAATTCAAGAACTGCCACGGCCAGGGGCTTGTTTAGAGTTTTCTCAGATTGAAAATCTTTCGCTGAGTCATATTGTAAATATAGTCGAAGCACCTGTATTCCAGGTGCTTTTTGTTTTTCACCACCTGGTGTGTCACGAGTTCCGGCCTGAACCCCATTTCTTCGAGGCGGGTCAAGGGGCAACTTGTGAGTTCGAGCAGGAATATCCTCTCTAAGATGCGGTAATTGCGGCTCAATCCCTCCATGGTGGGACTCATTGCCGACCTGTACCGTATCCGTATGTTACGGTGCCAGCGGTTCTTGCAGTTGCCGTCGCAAAACTTCTTGTCCGTACGGCCGTACAAAGGCTCTCCGCATTCGAGACAAAAACACCTCTCCTCTTCTTCAACTGTATTGTACATGCCCCAAATGTCAGCATTGGCTTCGGAATATACAAGGTTTGCTAAAAATCGTAAACGGCTTTTTTCCGACTCTTAAATTTTCAAAATTGTTTTTCGCTTCAAAATAATTTTTACGGCGAAAAAATCGCAGGAAATACTTTTTATGCAGGAGGGGAAATCTTAAAAAATCATAAATAATCACCCTTGCTCCCTCTCTGTCGGATGATGCTGCCTGAAAAACCCTTTCCTTTGCACCGGGCCGAAGGCAGACATGCCGGGATGCCCGCGTGTATAATTTAAATTATGAAAAACGAATGGAACAAATCAACAGGATTGAGTTGAGGGGCACCGTAGGGAGCGTGCGCCTTCAGCACATCAACGACAAGACCGTGGCCAAATTCTCCGTGGTCACCAACCGTGCCTACAAGAACAAGGAGGGCGCTCCGGTGATAGAAAGCCAGTGGCACAATGTCACCGCTTTCGAAGGACGCAACGTGCAGGACCTGGAGCGCGTGGAAAAAGGCATGCCGATCCATGTCGTGGGAAGGCTGCAAGTGCAGCGCTACACAGGAATCGACGGGGCTGAGCACACA
>JAFLUX010000069.1 GCA_022508605.1 Bacteroidales bacterium
TCATTGTATCAAATCGTTATTTGGGGTTTCACCAACTGAAAATGTCCATTATACCCAAAAATGTCCAGCCCGCCAAATGTCCATTATACACCCATTCGTAGAAATAAAGAAGCAGGCATCTGCGAAATCGCAAATGCCTGCTTTCCTTGGTCTGGATGACTGGACTTGAACCAGCGACCTCCTGGTCCCTAACCAGGTGCGCTACCAACTGCGCCACATCCAGAATTGGCCTGCAAAAGTAGAAAAATTTCTGAACACGTGCAAATCTTTTTAGTAAATTTGCAGCATTATGACAATAGATCTGGAAACAAGGCAGCTTCCGGTGCTGCTTCTCACCGGCTATCTCGGGAGTGGCAAGACCACGCTCCTGAACAGGATACTATCGAACCGCCGGGGCATAAAGTTCGCCGTCATTGTAAACGACATAGGCGAGGTGAATATAGATGCCGACCTGATTGAAAAGGGAGGAGTAGTGGGCCAGGGGGACGACTCGCTCGTAGCCCTGCAGAACGGGTGCATCTGCTGTACCCTGAAGATGGATCTCATCACACAAATCGCTGAGCTTGCTTCCGCTAAGACTTTCGACTACATAGTCATCGAAGCCAGCGGTGTCTGCGAGCCGGCCCCGATAGCCAACACCATAAGCACCATGCCTCAGTTCGGCATACAATATACCAGAGGGGCCATACCATATGTGGACTGCATAGTCACTGTTGTGGACGCACTTCGCATGAAGGACGAATTCGCCGGAGGAGCATCCCTGCAGAAGGAGGACATAGGGGATGAGGATTTGGAAAGACTGATAATAGAACAGGTGGAATTCTGCAACATCGTACTGCTCAACAAGGCTTCGGAAGTGACTCCCGATGAACTTGGCCGTCTGCGCGCCATAGTAAAGGGGCTCAATCCGGGAGCGAAAGTGCTGGAATGCGATTACGGAGATATCGACCTCGACGAAATCATCTACACCGGCATGTTCGATTTCGAGACCGTGGCCACTTCCGCGGCATGGATTTCCGCCATCGAGGGGGAAAATCAAGAGCATGAAGACGTGCTCGATGAAGACGAAGACGCGCTGGAACATGACCACGAGAACGAGCACAGCCAGGAACGCAAGCACGAAAATGAACATGGCCATGGACACAACCAGGAACACGAACATGAGCATGAGCATGAGCGAGAGCACAGCCGGGAAGATGACCACAGACATAGCCAGGAACACGAGCATGAGCACGACCACAAGCATAGTCAGGAACACGAACGCGAGCATGAACAGGACCATGACCACGAACACAAGCATGGACATGGGCACAAACATGGCCATAGTCACGAAGGCGAAGCGTTGGAATACGGCATAGACACATTCGTCTACACACGTCGCGAACCGCTCGACCTCAACAAGTTCGACTACATGATAGCCAAACACTGGCCGCCCGAGATTATCAGGGCCAAGGGCATCTGCTATTTTTCCAACGAGCCAGACCAGTGCTGCCTTTTCGAGCAGGCCGGAAGGCAAAAGAGCGTAAGGGACGCAGGGCTGTGGTATGCCGCGATGGATGAGGAAGAGCTCAGGGAACAACTTGAGCGCGACGCCCTGCTCAGGAGAGACTGGGACCCCGTGTACGGAGACAGGATGCAGAAAATAGTGTTCATCGGGCGGAATCTCGAGCGCAAAAAGATATGTTCGCTCATGGATTCCTGCCTTGCGGACGGGGTCTCAAAGGGCTAAAGAGCGGCAGCGACCTTCTCTATCATCACGGTGGACAGTTCCACCTTGCCCTCCGCATCTATGAGGTAGAGACTCGGTATCCACTTTACCCTGTAGGCGGCACCGACCTCTGAATCTTTCTTCCCGGATGCATCGAACAGCTGTACTCCGGGAAGTTCGTTTTCTCTCACGTATTTGGAAAACGCCTCGAAACTTCTGTCGTAGGATACCGCCACAAAGGCCACTTCCTGCGGATTAGCCGAGGCGGCCATTTCCTTGAGCCTCGGATGTTCAGCCCGGCAGTCCGGACACCAGGAGGCCCAGAATACGAGCACCACCCTGCGTCCCCGAAATTCGCTGAGGGAACGTTCCTTTCCGTCTATGTCGCGGAGCGTGAAATCCGGCGCCGCAGTCCCTGCCTGAAGCAGTTCCGTGGCATATTTCAAATCCAAGTCCTCTTCCTGCGCATGCACCCCGAGACACAGGCCGAGGAGCATGACCAAGATTAAAGCTGCTTTCTTCATAATCGTTCGATATTTTGGTTAAAATCTCATGCCTGTATGTCGTGTATCGCGGCCTGGAGCACTTCGCTCAGGGTAGGATGCGCATGAATCAGGTCCTCCGCCTGCCCCGCCGTGGCTCCGAGGGCGATGAGCGCCGCAGCCTCGTGTATTATATCCGAAGCGTGGGCGCCGAGCATGTGGGCGCCGAGTATGCGTCCGCTGCTTCTGTCCGCTATAACCTTGCACCATCCGTCTTCCTCTCCCGAAGCCACGGCCTTGCCGTTGGCCCGGTAGTTGGCCTTGCCCACGGAGATGTCCATGCCCGCGCAGTCCTGTTCGGCAAGACCGGCCGATGCAGCCTCCGGCACAGTGAACACCGCCGCAGGGACAATCCCGAAATTGATATTGTCGGAAAGTCCGCAGATATGGTTGAGGGCCCTCCGTCCCTGCGCCGTCGCCGCATGCGCGAGCATCATGCCGCCGGTGATGTCGCCCACGGCATAGACGCCCGGAATGTTGGTCCGCATGTTTTCGTCCACCTCGATGCCTCCCGGGCCGTATTTTATGCCCGCATCGTCCAGATTCAGCGACGACAGATTCGGTTTGCGGCCCACAGCCATGAGCACGCAGTCGGCTTCCGTATCCGCCGCCTTGCCGTTCCGGCTCCAGCTCACCGTCAGGCTGCCGTCATCGTTGCGGACTATTCCTCCCACGCATGCACCTGTCTCCACTTTTATCCCGCGCTTTGCCAATGAAGCCTTCAGGCGCTTCGCCAAATCGGCATCGAAACGGGGAAGCACATTTGGACAGTATTCCAGCACGGTGACTTCGGAGCCGAACTTGCGGTATATCGAGGCGAACTCGAGCCCTATCACTCCCCCGCCGATAACTGCAAGACGCCCGGGCGCCCTGTCCAGTTCGAGCATGGCGGCAGAGTCTACGGCAAGTCCTGCACCGGGAACTGACAGCGAAGCGCTCACCGACCCCGTGGCGATTATCAGTGCATCGCCCTCATATACCGCCCCCTCGACTTCCACCGACGTTCCGCCGGCAAGGCTCGCCCTACCGCTGACAAAGGTGATGAGTCTGTGCGAAAGCATCCGGGATATACCCTCCTGGAGCTTCGATATTACGGCGCGCTTGCGCTCAAGGTCGGGAGCGTCCATGGCGCATAGGGCCTTCGTGGGTATGCACCCTTCGTTAAGACATACTCCGCCAAGCGGACCTTCGCCGACAAGAACGACTTCAATTCCTCTGGAAGCGGCCTCCAAGGCTGTCTCATAGCCCCCTGGCCCCGCACCGATGATTATAATTTTCATATATACACTGTTTATACCGGATCGACATCGAATTTTACATGCACGCGCCCGCCGTTACCTCTCTCGAAAGAGCGGGCATCTTCATAAAGCCGGCGCTTGCGGCCGGCAAGGCCTGCATCAGGACTCAGCACATGCCTCTCCTGCACGCCGCCCCTATATTCGTCCACGAGGCGCGTATAAGGCGGCAGCTGAAAGGCTTTCCGCTCTTCCATAAGTTTGGGATATATGCATTCCGGAGCGCTGCTGAAAACAGGATGCTCCGACTTTGCCGTTTGGACAATGAAGCGGCCGCGGCACTGTTCACGCAGCACGGCCAAGGCCTGCACAGCCCTTTCATCTGCCCGGAAATCGTCCGGGGACATCAGCGCATCCGCCTGCAGCACAGCCACCAGGGCATAATCCTGAAGGCCTCCGGACATGGCTTCGTACACTGTCAGCACGTCAACATGCCGCCCCTCAAGCACACTCCTGCACACTTCGGACACCTCCTCCGCTTTTTCCCACCCTCTTATTAATGCAACGGGACCGGCGCATCCGGATGCCGCCCTGATGAGCTTGCGGGAAAGGCAGCCCACCATGCCGTTTTTCCGGCGTTCCGCACTTATATCCACGATTTCCGCTTCCGGAAGCATGGCCCCTGTATGCCGCAGCCCGTATTTGCCGCTGGCCACATTATAGCATGATTCAAGAGACGGGGCCGGAGAGCCGAGTATGACATCGGCCCCGTGTATGCGGCCGAGCATGAGCGCGGCATCCCTGGCGTTGTAGCGCGGTGCTGGATCCGACTGCTTGTAGAGCGGGTCCTGTTCATTGTCCACTATGATGAGGCCGAGACGGCAGAATGGAAGGAAGAGCGATATTCTGGTGCCGACCACTATGCAGCCTCCGGAGCAACGCATGTCGACCGTTATGCGCCGGCGCATGCCGGGGGTAAGGCGGGAGCTTATGCCGTAGACAGAGCCGGGAAAGGCAGCCTCGAAAATCTTTTCAAGATGCGCTCCCGCAGCGATTTCCGGTGTGAGAACAAGCACGTTAAGCCCCTTTTCGAGGGCGGCGCGGCAAAGCGCGATGTACTCCTCGGTGCGCCCTCCGCCGGCAAGAAGCAAAGGCTTCGAGGCAGCTTGCCCCGGGGTTTCGGAAACTGCGGGGCCGGAGAGCCGGGCGATACGTATTTCCAACTCCTTGCACTCCTGCTCCAGACGCTCCCGTACACGCTGCGTATGGCGCTTGCCAAGAGACTCGCGCCTGAGGGAGAGGCGCGTGCGCAGACGCTCGAGCATGGCAGCACCGGTCAGCTCGGCCTTAATCTTCCCTTCGGGGCATGCGGCCTTGTACACCTCGCCGAGGCTGCACATGTAGTACGAAGCGAGAAACTCCCAGAAACGAAGTTCCCCGGCAGTGACGGGCTCCAGTCCGTTTTCCACCGCATCTATGCTGCGCAGCCTGGAGACGTCCACATCGGGAGTCACCCCTGTCCTGTAGACCACGGCGCTGTATCTGCGGCCCGAAAAGTGCAACGATACCCTCTGACCGGGGGACACTTCCGCATCGCAGCGGTAATAGGGCTGCCAGTCCAGCCTGAGAGGCAGAATCACCTGTATGAAAGAGCCTGCGCCCATCGCGAGACAAAAATATAAAAAATTATTTGTAAAGTCTTAAAATATTTATACCTTTGCAGTCCCATTACGGGAATGGTGCTGTAGCTCAGGTGGTAGAGCAATGGACTGAAAATCCATGTGTCGCTGGTTCAACTCCCGCCAGCACCACGAAATAAAGTCCTTAGCAAGTTGTTATTCAATAAGTTAAGGACTTTTTCTTTTAACCAATCATTCAAACTTGCAGGCATTTTGGTATAATGGACATTTTCAGTTGGTAAAACCCCAAATAACGATTTGATACAATGATACTTATATCTACTTTTATGAAAGTC
>JAFLUX010000007.1 GCA_022508605.1 Bacteroidales bacterium
CGTTCTTGGCAGTGACCTTGAAAGCAGCGCCTTCATCGTCAGTACCCTCAGCGGTGTTCTTTACAGTACCGTAGTTGCCGCCTGCGAAATCATAGTTCACGGCTTCGACACCACCCCAATAGAAATCGGGCTGTACGACGATGCTGCCGAGAGCAGCCTTGAGAGAGAAGGTAACGGTGTTGCCTTCAGCGCCTTCCACATTGTAGAGAGTGAGGGAACCGTCAGTCCAGACAGCAGTGATAGCGCTGCCCTGTCCTTCAGGGAACACCTTCTGGGTCTTGCCGGTAGCCTTACCGGTAGCGCCGTCATACTCTACGAAGCAAAGTTCGCCTTCGACTTCCTCGATTGTCCAGTAGTTGCCGTCCTCGCCGTCTTTGCCGATGGCCTGATGGTCGGTCTTCTTGCCGTCCTGATACCAGAAGCCATCGTCTCCGATGGTCCAAACGGTACCGTCCTTACCGGCGGCGCCGTCCTTGCCAGCTGCACCTGCGGCTCCGGTTGCACCGGTGTCGCCCTTGTCACCTTTATCACCCTTGTCACCCTTGGCACCATCCTTACCGTTGGTGATGGTGTAGTTCTTGCCGTCGCTGGTGGTAATGACAATACCATCAGCGGTGCTGGTGACATTGGTAATCACAGAACCGGCCTTGATAGCGCCATCGAGAGCAGCCACCTGCTCAGAAAGGCTGTTAACCTTCTGCTGGAGGTCCGCAATCTCGGTTGCGTAATCTTTGGTACATCCGGTCAAAAGTGCTGCGCCTGCAACGGCGAACACGATTGCCAATCTAAAGATTTTTTTCATAAATTAATGGTTTAATAAGTTAATTATAAAAAAATTTTATGTTCTAGGGTTTAGTAACCTTGTCCAGTGTGCCTAAATGACCATCGGGCTCTCGCCCTATGGTCCAAGACACAGTTCAACGCGCAAATTTATATAGTTTTTTTTTCATTTGCAACATTTCCGCTTTTTTTCAGCGACGAACATCCCGCATCAAAGGCAATGCGAGGCCCGACTGCGTGCCGGCGGAGAGCTTCGCATAGGAAGGCCAGGTGGCGTTGACGCTCAGGCCGTCCTGATCTTTGAACACACGGAACACGCCCTCGTCCATCAGTTCCCCATAAGGATCCGGTCCTTTCTCCAACATAACGAAGGCATAATACAGGTTCTTGATGCCCTGCGGTGTCTTGGTTCCGGAGATTACAAGCGCCGTTCTCACATATATGCCATCTGATTGTCCTTCAGAATCGAAATATATTGTAAAGTTGTCACCTTCTCCGCTGATGAAAAGTCCTGTACCTGACGCTGACGCGATGCTTCCCTGGATTTCCCTATACTCCAACGTGTTGTATCCGGTCTGATTCATGAACTGAATATAAGTCGAGACAACCTGATGGCCCGGTTCATAGCCTCCGCGGCCCTGATCTTCACAATAGACGGCCACGGCAGGGTCCATATAATATGTTCCCTCGACATTCGGAGGATTGACTCCGTCGTAAATAGGCATCCAGGGCTTCAGTACATCGCCGACGCTCGGAGGCACCACCTTGCGGGGCGCCACATTGACAATACATGTCGCCCTGGCCTTGCCGAACTGGGCGACTATGGTGGCGGTGCCGGAAGACAGGCCTGTCACATTGCCGTCGAAGTCTACGGAGGCGACCTTCGAATTGGATGACGCCCACAGTATGAGGCCACCCGGCGCGCCCTCTGGCACCACGGTCGCTTCAATATGCAGGACTTCCCCTACCTCTATCAATGCAGAAACAGGGTCGAGGTCGAGCGAGACCTCGCCATCCGCATTGACCGTAACGGTACAGATTGCAGAGACATTGCCGCAAGTGGCGGTGATGGTCGCGGAACCGACGGACACCGCAGTCACCTTTCCCCCGTTCACAGTCGCTACGCCAGGCTTGGAGGAGGTCCAGCTGACGGTCTTGTCGGTCGTATTATCGGGATAGACCGTGGCTGTAAGTTCGGCAGTGCCTCCTGCATATAGGTATATGTTAGCCTTGTCGAGTTCTATCGAGGTAGCTTCCACAGGGTTTACGGTAACGGTACATACTGCCGAGACGCTGCCGCAGCGGGCGGTGATGCTGGCTTTTCCCACTGACAGGCCGGTCACGATACCTCCGTCGACACTTGCGACGGCAGGATTGGATGAAGCCCAGGAGACCGTCTTGTCCGTCACGTTGTCAGGAGAGACGCTCGCCGTCAGTTGCAGGCTTTCCCCGACTATTATGGAAGCGGAGGTTTGGTCAAGGGCAATCGCAGCCGCCTCTACCGGGCTTACGGTAATGGCGCACTCCGCCTTTGCGCTGCCGCAGCTTGCAGTGATGGTCGCGGCGCCTATGGCGACGGCCGTGACTTTTCCGTTGGACACGGTGGCGACACCCGGGTCGGAAGATGTCCAGGAGACCGTTTTGTCCGTGGCGTTATCAGGCAGCACGGTCGCGGTGAGCGTCAAAGTCTCTCCCACGCCGAGGGTGGCGGATGTATGGTTAAGCGTTATGGACTTCGCCTCTATGACGCCGGAAGCCGGAACGCTTACGGTGACGGTGCACTTGTCGGATACGCTTCCGCACTGAACTATGATGTCTGCCGTTCCGACAGCAATGGCCGTCACTACGCCATCGGCCACGACGGCGACCTTGGAGTCGGTTGTAGCCCAGGCCAAGGTATTGCCTGCCGCATTTTCAGGCAGTACGGTGGCGGTAAGCTCCAGCGTTTCGCCCACAGACAGCTCTGCCTCGCTCCGGTCCAGCCTGATTGACGTCGCCTCGACCGAAGGCTCTCCCCCGCCTGACGCAGGTTTGACAGAAACCGCACAGCTTGATGCGATTCTGCCGCACTTTGCGGTGATGACAGCAAGCCCCTCAGCCCTGGCTATCACTTCTCCATCCACGACAAGCGCAACATTCGAGTCGCTTGTTTCCCAAATCAGGGTTTTGTTTGTGGCGTCATCCGGCAGAACGGTCGCGGTGAGTCTGTGAGACTCTCCGACCTGAAGCACAAGAGATGTCTTGTCGAGCAGCACCTCGGTCGCCTCGACTTCAAGATTCTGGCGTGAACAACCCACTGCGGCCACTAAGACCCACATGGCCGCAAAGAACCTGAAAACATTAATTTTCATTCGGTTAACACTTTTTAAAACGCAATTATTATCTGATATACACTTTTACGGAAGTTGCAAATATAGTGCATTATTTTGAAAAATTACCTTAAATAGTGAATCAGGAGATTCTCCCCGGCTTTTCCACCAAGCATCGCACCTCTTCTCTCCGCGACAAGAGTCGAAAGGGTGTTTCGGCCCGTCAAAAGACGTTTGTTTTAAGTTAACTCACAGAAAATCACCGCAAATACTTGCACGCATTCGGAATTTACTGTAAATTTGCAGTAAATTCCGAATGATAAACTTGTAAACACTTTATAATTAAGAATATAGAAATTTTTAACGATGAAAGAATATAAAGACAGGCCCAATTATTTGCAGATGATACTGGAATATCGTCACAATTCCAATGTAAAGATTGTTACCGGGCCTCGAAGATGCGGCAAATCATGGTTATTATCTCGCATTTACAAGGATTATCTTATTGAAGATGGTGTTCCTGAGGAAAACATCATCATAGTATCATTTGACATGGAAGATGAAGATAATAAAAGTGAACTCGCAGATAAAGACCTCTTAAAAGCGTATTTGTATGAGCGTATTACTGACCCTAATCAGCAATACTATGTTTTCCTTGATGAGATACAGGAAGTTGACGGCTTTGAGAAACTTGTAAATGGACTTAATAACAAGAGAAATGTTGATGTGTATGTAACAGGAAGCAATGCTCATATGTTATCTTCGGAAATCAACACTATCTTCCGTGGAAGAGGCGATGAAATCCGTTGCAATCCGTACTCCTTCAAGGAGTTTTGCGACGGACGCGATGAACCGATCAGCGAGTTATGGAAAGAGTATTACACTTATGGCGGCTTGCCGGCACTTAGACAATACCGCACTCCCGCGACGAAAACAAAATATCTTAAAAGACTGTGGACAACAACCTATTTGAAAGATATTATTGAGAAGAATAATGTCACTAATATTCCGGCCATGTCGGCAATTGTAGACGCATTGAGTTCTTCGATAGGCTCTTTGACCAACCCGACGAATATCAAGAATACATTACAAAGTGTGCAGCACATAAAGATAGATGAAGAAACCGTAGGTAATTATTTGCGATATATAGAAGATGCGTATCTTTTCAGTGGAGCAAAAAGATACGACATCAAGGGCAAGGAATACTTCAAATCCTTTGCTAAATACTATTGTTGTGATATCGGCTTGCGAAATGTAAGACTTAATTTTCGGCAGCAAGAGATTTCTCATATCATGGAAAACATCATCTATAATGAACTCTCTTCAAGGGGATACTTGGTTGATGTTGGTATGATAGAATCCAGAGAAATGAGAAATGGCAAGTCTCAATACATACAGTACGAAGTGGATTTTATTGCGACTAACGGTATTGACAAGTATTATATACAGTCTGCTTATGCCATTGAAAACGAGGAAAAACGGAAGCAAGAGCTAAGGTCTTTCAAAAAGATAGATGATTCATTCCAAAAGATTGTTATTGTCGGGAATGATATTGCCACATACACCAATGATGATGGTATCATCTTTATGGGATTATTTCAGTTCTTGATGAACGACGATATTCTTAAATAGCTTCATTCAGAGTTTTCTGCAAAGGTAATAGTCGCAGGCAATCTGCCAAGCCAAGCTGCAAGTCCTCTATTCTCCGGAAGACGTCTTTTCCGCAAGTGCCTGAACGGCATTTTTCGGCGATATCACTGAGTTCCCCAGTTGATTCTCCAACTGCTCGCGAGCGGCCTTTGCCACACTGCCGCCGCTCTTGGCCACCTGCATATTCTGATTCAGTCCGCGCGGCTGCTGCTGTTTGGATATCTCCGTGGCCGCAGCCTCTGCCAGCGTATTCAGGGCCAGCTCGATATTCGTCATATTGTCGCGCAGGCTCTCTTTCTTCAAGCCCTTGAACCTCTTATAGTCCTTGGTCGTAAGCCCTGACCATTCCCGCGTGATGATATCAGTGAGCGTGGCATACTGCTGACCGGCGATGCCGCGACGCTGCCACTCGTCCGTAAGTTCCTTGCGCACCTCTATACTTTTCACACGCTGGTTGATCCACTGCTCCGAATAGCCCATGCGCTTGTAGTCGGTCATCGCCTGCTGAATGGAGAGCTCGGGGTCCTGCATCTGGTCGATACGTTCGGCGGCCACCTGCGCCATCCACAACTTGAACGGCTCGGCCTTGGGCGAGGGAATCGACTGAATCAGGCGGAACAACTGCTCCGTGTCGGCAACATCGGTCAGGCGCATCTTGCCGTCGGCAGCGAGCAGTTTCAAACGGTTACAACTTGTAACCGTTTCATTACCTTCTTTTATCAACCTGTTTTTCAGGACCTTCCAATAATTTCTCGGATCGGGGCTGTCGGTCAGCACTCCCACAACATCGACCACCGAGAAGTACCACTTCTCGGCCTCGTCATCCCACACGGTGCGCACCTTGCGCTGTTCAAATACCTGAATGGATTGTTTCTTTGTCATAGTTATCAGTTTTTGCGGATTTTCACTGCTGTTTCAAAGTTAGTAGAAATGCTGTTTGGATTTCTCATTTCAGCCGCTTCCAATAGCCGCCATTATCCGGACCGACACGCACAACGAGTCCTTTCGCTTTCAGCACCTCCATATCACGAACGATGGTCCTTCTGGAAACTCCGGTTTTCCGTGCCAACGTAGTGGTTGTTTCTGTGACATTATCTGTGACACCATTGGTGACGCAGGTGCCCAGTAAATAAAGAATAAGTTTCTGTCTGTCAGATAATTTATCTATGACATCATCTGTGACATTATCTGTGACATCATTATCGCTTGCCAATCTCCCTGTCATTGGATCGATCCGGCCGCCGTGCTGAAGGGCGCGAAAGACTTCCCGTTTGATGATGATACGGACGCCGCCGAATTCTTCCACCAATGTCGGAACCTCGAGATTTTCTTTGGTAAATGCCTGAGAGATGATTTCAAAACCACGTCCCCAGGCCTCAATGGCCCCGGCCATATAAAAGGTGTTGGCAATGAGGCGGTTTCTAGGTTGGGAGTCGTGCGGCTGGAAAATAGTTTCAGGCGTATAGCCTGCGGGGAGCATTCCGGGATTCCAAAAGGTAATCTTATCATCGAAAACACGCATCTGGCTGTCGACCCCATTGTAATCTTTGTGTATGATGGCGTTATAGATGATTTCCCGGAGACCGTCCTCCGGAATCTCCAGTGGTTCGGCCCGCTGCATCCCCTCGTAATGAATGGGACGGATAAGGTATTTGGATTTGAGGATATCAACGACACGGTCTGCCATGCGAATCAGGTCCCCTTCTATCAGGTCGTGAGATATCAAAGCTGCCTGGTCGTCTCCGAAGCGGCCGATTTTAATCCGTGCGTTCAGGCAGCAGGATTGTGGATCCTTGCCGAACAACAAGAGAGCCGCGATAGTAAGTTGACCGTCCGGAGTCATGAGCCGAAGGTTTTTGAGCACTTTTTCCGGAGAATCGCCGATGCTTTCCAAAGAAATGCGTTTTTTCCGGACACCGCTATGCAAAAAATATTCTATGGCTTCGGGATTGATGTCTTCGATGGTCGCCGCCGGGACAATCCGAGTGTCCCAGGTAGATCCAAGTTTCTGTGAATAAATTTCCCGCAAGGCAGAGCCTTTTACGATTTGATTGGTAGCCCCTACCCGTTTGTACAAGACTCCATCGAGCGTTACGGCTTCCTGACTGGGGCGGACTTCTATTTCGATAAGCTCTTTTCCTTCGCGGGACACGAGGCGTACATCTGGATAGATACGGAGCTTGTCGGCAATCTTATTGGGGATATCTTCCATCAGCTTTTTGGCATTCTGCAGGCCCACGACCTCTCCGGCATCATTAATGCCGATATAGAGTGTGCCACCGTCGGCATTGGCGAACCCGCAGATCCATTCCAGCCAAGCATTGTCCCATTTGCTTTTGTATTCGATGGTATGTTTCTCTCCCATAATGATTCCTTTCAGCTAAGATATTCCTATACTTTTTTCCGCCCTATCAGCACCATCAGGAGCGCGCTCACCACGTACAGCGCTGCAAGGGTCCAGGCTATGCCGGCATATCCTATGGGTTTTTCAAGCAGCCGCACGAGCAGCGGCCCCACGAATGCCGCGGCACCGGCCCCGAGGTTCAGCACCGACACGGCGGCACCTTTGTCCGATTCCACAAGCGAGGGGACGAGGGCGGACAGGGGCACGAAGCCGGCAAGACAGATGCACCACAGGGCGCCGCACAGCAATATGAACCAATAGCTGCCGAGAATCTGGGGCGAGTAATAGAACAGCAGCACGCTGACAGCACACCCGATGCAGCCGAACCATGTGACGGTACGGTTCCACCCTATCTTGTCCCCGACTATTCCGAAGACGAGGTTGAATACTATATTAAAGAGGAATATCAGACCCCATATCGAGGCCCACTGGGTTTCCGACACTCCGTATTCATACATATACAACGGCAGAAAAACTATGAAAGCGAACTGCGAAGTGGTGTTTATCACCCTCACGATGCCACCGAGCAGCACTTTGGGTTCACGCACCACGATGGCCAGCCCCCTGAAAAGCTCCTTTATGCGGCTGCCGTCCCCGCTGCCGGCGGCGGCGAAGCGGTTGTCCGAGGGGCAGCGGTTGAGCCAGAGGGCGAAAGCGGCTCCTATCATGGCAAAGACCACCGCAGACCACAGCGTAGGCTGCACGCCGAAATGCGTATAGGCGAAAATGCCCCAATATGCGCCGAGCACGTTGAGTCCTCCGGTAAAAACGAACCAGAACCACCCCTGGGCGGAACTCAGGGAGCTTTGCTCCACCCGGTATGTTATCCACACCATGAAAGTATAGGCGAACAGAGGATAGCCGAGGCCCTTCAACGCATAGGTCGCGAGCAGGACAGGGAAATCCATACGGGCCATGCCGATGCCGGCAAAGCCCGCGACGCCCAGCACGTAGATGAGAAAACCGGCGAGCATGGTGCGGCGAACCCCGAAGGTCTCGGCGACCACTCCCGACAGCCATGACGACACGGCCACGGTGATGCCGTAGACGGCAAACAGGTCTGCAGAGTTAAAGCCTCTGTCTGTAATGTACTTGCTGAGCCAGGTCTGCTCGACCCCGTCGCCCATCATGAATACAAGGACGCCAATAAAACCCCACAGCAGCTGGCGAGGCAGTCCGGTACGTTTGTAAAAATCGAACATAAATATTTCTGTATTAAAAAAACAAACCCCGCAGGCTCAAACGGGCGGCTGCGGGGCTATGCTCTAAAAGTATTCGGAAAAAACCTCGTCGAGCTGCTCCCACGTGACCTCCCGTATCACCATAGTGAAGTTCGGGAAGTCGAGGGTAAGGCGCACATGGCCATCGTCCAACCTCTCCACGCTCGCACTCCCGTCTTTGAAACGCATACTGTCCTGCGTCATGAGCCGGCGACGGAATTCGGGATAGTATTCATCGCCGATTTCCCGCCTCAGGCTCATCGGAAGCAGCTTGTTGAGCGTCTTCAGACGCGAGAGCTTCATCGTCAGATTGAGGTTCATGTACTTGTGGTTGAAGTCCACGACAGGTTCCTTGGCATCCGGGGCGGCTACCAGGAACGCCGTAAGGAATATGGCCAGCAGCTTCTGCATCAGGGACTTCTATGAGTTCTGCTTGATTGCGGCCTGGGCGGCGGCAAGGCGGGCCACAGGCACACGGAACGGAGAACAGCTTACGTAGTCCACGCCGATGCGGTTGAAGAAGTGCACGGAATCAGGATCTCCGCCGTGCTCTCCGCACACTCCGCACTTCAGGCCGGGACGCTTGCTGCGGCCGCCCTGGATGCCGAGTTCGACGAGTTTGCCCACAGCCTTGGTGTCTATGGTCTGGAAAGGATCCGCATCGAGTATCTTGTTTCCGAGATAGTCGCCCATGAACGTGCCCACGTCGTCGCGGCTGAAGCCGAACGTCATCTGGGTGAGGTCATTGGTGCCGAAACTGAAAAATTCCGCCGTGCGTGCCATACGGTCTGCGGTGAGCGCGGCGCGCGGAATCTCTATCATGGTTCCGAACTTGAAGTCGAGGGTTTCGCCAGTGGCTGCCTCCACCTCGGCCTTGACTTTCACGCATATAGCCTTCTGGAAACGAAGCTCGCGTTCGGACACGGTCACGGGAATCATGATTTCGGGTATGGGGTGCAGGCCCTCTTTCTGGAGTTCCGCCTCGGCGGTGAAGATGGCCCTGTACTGGGTCTCGGCGATGAGAGGGTATGTCACATGCAGGCGGACGCCGCGGTGTCCCATCATGGGGTTGACCTCGTGGAGGTTCTCTCCGCGCATTTCCACGTCGGAAACGGTGATTCCGAGTTCCTCGGCGACTTCGCGCTCCTTTTCCTTGCCCTTGGGCACAAATTCATGGAGGGGAGGGTCGAGGAGGCGGAACACGACGGGCTTTCCGTCCATTATCTTCATGGTGCTCTTCACCGAGGCCTTCATGAAGGGTTCGAGCTCATTGAGTGCCGATTTGCGCTCCGCATCCGTCGTGCAGAGTATCATTTTGCGGAGTTTCGCCAGGGGCACTTCGGCATTCTTGCCGTAGAACATGTGCTCTATTCGGAAAAGTCCTATGCCCTCGGCTCCGAAGGAAAGGGCCCGAGAGGCATCCTCAGGCGTATCGGCGTTGGTGCGTATGCCCAGGCGGCGGAACTTGTCCACTATGTCCATGAAGCGCAGGAACAGGGGATTCTCGCTGGCGTCCATGGTATCTATCTTTTCTGCATAGACATAGCCCTTGGAGCCATTCAGCGAGAACCAGTCACCCTCCTTGAAGGTGCTGTCTCCGAAGCTGACGGTGCGGGCGGCAAGGTTTATCTTCATGGATTCGCATCCCACTATGCAGCACTTGCCCCATCCGCGGGCGACGAGGGCGGCATGGGATGTCATGCCTCCGCGCGTGGTGAGGATACCGGCGGACGCACGCATGCCCTCGATGTCTTCAGGAGACGTTTCCTCACGTATAAGTATGGTCTTGCGGCCGGCGGCGGCAGCCTCCATGGCGGCCTCCGAGGTGAACACTATGGTGCCCACGGCCCCTCCGGGAGAGGCGGGAAGTCCCTTTGCCACCACTTCGGCCTTCTTCTCCGATGCGGGGTCGAGTATGGGATGCAGTATCTCGTCGAGCTGGGCGGGAGTAACGCGCATGACGGCCTCCTTCTCGTCTATCATGCCCTCGGAGAGCATATCCATGGCCATCTGAAGCGCCGCGATGCCGGTGCGCTTGCCCACGCGGCACTGGAGCATCCAGAGCTGGCCTTCCTGGATGGTGAACTCTATGTCCTGCATGTCGCGGAAGTGGTCTTCGAGACGCTTGCGTATGGCATCGAGTTCCTTGTAGACCTCCGGCATGGCGGACTCGAGGGACTGCAGGTGCTTGTTCTGTTCGGTCTTGGTGGCCTCGTTGAGAGGGTTCGGTGTGCGGATGCCGGCGACGACGTCTTCTCCCTGGGCGTTGATGAGCCACTCTCCGTAGAATTTGTTGTCGCCGCTTGCGGGATTGCGCGAGAAAGCGACTCCCGTGGCGGAACTTTCACCCATGTTGCCGAACACCATGGACTGCACGTTGACGGCGGTGCCCCAGTCATCGGGTATCTTCTCAATGCGGCGGTAGGCTATGGCCCTCTTGCCGTTCCACGACTTGAACACGCCGCCTATGGAGCCCCAGAGCTGGGCCTGGGCAGTATCGGGGAACTCCACCCCCAGCACTTCCTTCACCTTGAGCTTGAAAGCCTCGCACAGCTCTTTCAGCTCGTCGGCTGTAATCTCAGTGTCGGATTTGTAGCCGCGCTTCTCCTTCAGGGCCTCCATCATGCGGTCGAGCTGCTGGCGTATGCCCTGGCCGTCCTCCGGCTCTATGCCCTCGGCCTTTTCCATAACGACATCGGAATACATCATGATGAGGCGGCGGTAGGCATCGTACACGAAACGGGGGTTGCCCGTCTTCTTGATCATGCCGGGAAGAGTCTCTGAGCAGAGACCTATATTGAGGATGGTGTCCATCATGCCGGGCATGGAACTGCGTGCGCCGGAACGGCAGCTTACCAGAAGGGGGTCGGACGGATCGCCGAACTTCTTGCCCATAAGTTTCTCGGTTGCCTCAAGTGCGGCAGCCACGTCTTTCTTGAGCTGGTCCGTATATCCGCCGCCGAGCTCATAATACTCGGCGCAACATTCGGTAGTGATTGTAAAGCCTGCGGGTACAGGCATCCCCAACTTGCTCATTTCGGCAAGGTTGGCACCCTTGCCTCCGAGGAGTTCCCTCATCGTTCCGTCGCCTTCGGCTTCCTTCCCGCCGAAGCGATATACTCTTTTCTTGTTCTCAAACATTGGTTAATCGGTTACTTTTGTTCAAACCGCAAAAATAGCAATTATTTCCTGTTCCTACAACAATTTGGCAGCCAGGTCCGCGAGAGCGCTGCGCTCTCCCTTGCGCAGGAATACGTGCTGGAAAAGTTTCTGTCCGGCGAGTTTCCCGGATATGTGGGTAAGGCCGTTGGTCCACTGGTCCAGATATGGCTGGTCTATCTGGAATATGTCTCCGGTGAACACCATCTTGGTGCCCTCGCCCGCCCTCGTGATGATAGTCTTTATCTCATGCGGAGTAAGATTCTGGGCCTCGTCTATTATGAAGAAGCACTTCCCGAGGGAACGCCCCCTGATGTATGCCAGAGGCTCTATTATCAGTTTCTCCATGGAAAGCATGTTGTCTATGCGCTGAGCCTCGCGGGAACCGGGCCTGAACTGCTCCTTGATGACGTTGAGATTGTCCATGAGGGGCTGCAGGAACGGTCCCATCTTGCTTTTCTGGTCTCCGGGCAGGAAGCCTATGTCCTGATTGCCCAGCACCACCGTGGGCCTGGACAGTATTATCTGCTCGTATTCACGCTCCTGCGCCAGGGCGCTCGCGAGGGCTATCAGGGTCTTTCCCGTGCCGGCCCCGCCGGAAAGGGCGACGAGCTCCACTTTCGGATTCAGGCAGGCATCCATGGCCATCTTCTGCTCATCGTTGCGCGGCCGTATGCCGAAGGCCTCCCTGCTTTTTACCAGCACGACCCTGTCGGTGTCGGCATTGTAGCGGGCGCATACCAGGTCGCCCCCGGCGGTATCGCCCTCCCATGCGAACTTGTAAAGGCGGTTCGGCTCCGGACGGGTTTTCTGCACGTCCGTCCACGGGATGGAGGTGTCCGGTCCGTAGCAGAGCGCCTGCATGGAAGCGTTTGGCAGCGTCATCTTCACCACTTCCTTTGTGCTGTCTTCAATCCTTTCGTCCTCAGCCTTGTCGGTAAGATAATCCTGCACGGCCATTCCGGCCGCCTTCGCCTTCAGGCGCAGATTGACGTCCTTCGTGACGAGGGCGGTGAAGGTGCCGGGATTGTTGTCCCTGACCCATATCGCCGTGGCGAGTATGCGGTGGTCCTGGGTATCGTCCCTGAAAAGCTCGGCAAGCTCTGGAGGGAAAGGGTGGTTGGGCTCGATTTTTATGCGGCCGAGGTCCTTGCCTATGCGTATTCCCTCTTTTCCGAAAAAGCGGCCGTTGCTGATGTTGTCGAGGTCGCGCATGAAGCCCCTCGCGTGAAAGGCGAGCGTGTCGTTGCCCTTTTTGAATTTGTCCGCCTCCTCCACCACTGCGGTGGGGATGACGAGGTCGTTGTCGCGGAAGTGGCGTATCGCCTTGTGGTCGTGCAGGATGACGTTGGTATCGAGCACGAAGATCTTAGGTTTTCCCATAATCAATCAGTTATCAGTCCTCCCCTTCTGCATTCTGCATGAGGGACTCGAGTATGTCCTGTATGCCGCTCCTAGCCGAGGTGGCGAGCTGGAGTCCTCCGCCGCGGACCGGGTGTCCGAGGGGGAAGAAAGCCACGTCCTGCAGCAGGAACTCTGCATCTATGTAGTCGAAATCCGGGTCGCGCACCTGTATGATGGCGGCGGGCAATTCGGAAAAAAGTATGCGCACCGGGTCGTTCTCGCCGCTCGAACGTATTATTCCGGATATGTCTGCGGATGCCCCCACGCCTTCGCGGGTCATGCCGTCCATAGCTTTCAGCAGTCCCCCGGCCCCTACCGTGGAAGCCGACAGCAGCACTCCGTCCTCCGCCAGTTCGCGCACCACCTCGAAACAGTCCATGAAGTAGTCCGGATCGTCGACCTGCGGGGCCGTGCCTCCGTGCTGGCCCAGGGTCTGGGCAAGGAGCGAACCGCCGAGCCTGTAGTCCGAGGTCTCGAAGGGCACGTACACTATCCAGCTTTGAGGATCATCGGCAAAAGTGTCCGGCACGAGCAGCGGGGCCCCGGAGAACGGCGTGGCGAAACGGACGCCGAAGTCTCCCTCTTCGCAGCTGCATCGGCGAAGAAGCGTGCCGAGGGTGTCGAGGTAGTCGGAGGCCGACTCTACCGAATCATAGAAAGCGGCCATATCCCCCACTTTCGCGGGATTGCAGGTCCACTTCACCGTCAGATGCAGGTCGTCGAGACGTATGTTTCCTTTGCGCCAGAGTGTATCTATCAGTGTTTCCGCTATGCGGCCGCGGGTGCAGGGAGCGGCAAACGGCACCGGTATGCGCCTCTGCCCGCCGTCGAGGGCACCCAGCAGGGAGAAAATGTCGGCGCCGCCAGTCACTATGGCGCCGGGAGCCGGATCCATGGTCTCATCCATGAACACGCCGCCCGGGGACTCCGCCTCCGGGAGCTTTTCAAGAACGGGCGCAAGCAGCCCGGCGGGGGTAAGCTCGCGCGGCACCCCGTCGATAATGAACTTGGAGTTCAGCACCGGAATCATTGCACAAATATAAAAATTATTTGGAATCGACGGGCCCGCGTCCGGCATCATTCGCCCTGTAATGCGGAGCATACAGGGATTCCACCTCCACGGCCGGGGTGCTGAAGCGGCCCTCCTGGATCACGAAAAATTCTTCGCTCACGGAGCTTTCCTCCTCAGGATAGCTGTCGAACCAATATTCCGTCCTGTCCTTCAGCACGTTGCGATAGCCCTGCGGCGTATATGTCCAGACAGCCGGGCTGAGCGGCCTGATTCCCCATCCATAGCGGCCGGAGAGCTGCTGCACCGGACGCATATTGGCGGGGCGCGGGGCGCAAAGACGCACGAAGCTGCGGTTTTCTTCATTCCAGACCGAATAGCGCGCCGTGACCTTGTCTCCCACGTGCAGGGTGTCCCCGTCCGCAAGGACCCTGTCACCTATGCTGTAGCTGCGCGACACGGTAAAGCCGTTGCCCGATGCCACGACCTCCGGGAAAGGCTTGACGGATACGGCGCTGAGCATCAGCACTTCGGTCTGCAGCGTCTCCTGGCGGCCGCGCAGCACGGAGGCTATGGCCTCCACACATGCGGCATCGGCGCCCCAGTGCTGGGTCTCTTTCTGCACCATGAGCCAGAGCCTTATGCCCTCTGCGGTTTCGGCCGCCCGCGAGGCATAGGAGGCTTGGGGCCTAAGCTCGGAAGCGCCGGTCAGAAGCTCGCAGAGCAGGGCATGCGCATACAGCTCGCTCTCGAGCAAACCCCTCCACGGCATCACCGCATTGGGATAATAACTGCCTCCGGACTTATGCTCCACAGCATACTGGAGCAAGGACTCCACATCGGCGTCAAGGGATTTTATCAGCTTGTTGTTCAGGGTTATCCCCCATTTGCCGGCAAGCTCCGTACCTCCTGGCCGGGATAGCAGCGCCTGCAGGGTGTGCAGACGGCGAGCCTTTGCAAGAATCTGAAAATTCAGGCCGCGGGCTTTCTCCGGCACGAGATAGGATTTTATATGTTTTTTGGACTGCTTGTATATCTTGCTGTCCGAGACGCTGAACGGTATGTATGAATAAAGGGCTCTTGTCTGAAGATAGACTTCAAGGGAAATGCCGCCGCACCAGTAAGGCCTGTCGGAAGCGGAGAAAAACTCCGCATCGAGATATTTTACCGCCTTTTCCATGTCTATGACAGACTGCTCCGCACCGGTTTTCACAGCGTAGAGCCGCTGAAGGACCGCAGCCGTGACAATGGGCGACGACTGCATGCCCTCGAACCAGGCGATGCCTCCGCCGTCATTCTGGCAGGCAGCGATTTTCTCCGCCAAGTCGGCCATGGCGGCATCGTCGAGTCCGGCCCCTCCAAGCCTGCGGATAAGCATATTGGACCAGTAGGACTCTGTCAGGCTCAACACGTCGGAACTTTTCGGCTCCGCCTTTTCCGGCAGCGCCTCGCGTATCATGGCTATTATGCTGCGGCTCGAAGCCTCGAGGGCAGAGGCGTCGGAGCTGACGAAAAGCGAGCGCAGCCCCGCGAGCAGTTCTTCCCTGTCCATGCCGGCCTTAAACAGGGCGGAATGGGCTTCGGTGATGGTCTGGTACGGTTTGAGGACAGGCACTTTGACAAAAAGCGCATCGGTGGCCTCGCCACTTGTGAACCTTACCAGGATGCCGAGCTCTTCGAGACCTTCGGGGACCTCGATGAGAGCGGAGAAAGTGTCCGCGCCCCCTGGGAGCAAGGTCACGTCCGCTCCGGTGCCGGAAAGGACTGCCGCAGTCCTGTAGTCGGCCCCGTCCATGAAACTGATTTCCACCTTGCCGGACACAGGCATGCCGAGCGTGCTGGCAATGCCTGCGCGTGCGACATATCTGTCTCCTTCATAAAGGAAAAGAGGTTCTGCGATGGACAGCTTTACCGGGATGCTCACCTCCATTTCCCGGCTCAGGACAGCGTTTTTCATCCCCGCCCCGTGGGCAAAAACCTGCACATGGTAGGCGGACAGGCGGTCGGCTCCTTTGAAACTCATCTCCACGGCGCCGTTTTCATCGGAATGCAGGGCCGGCTCCCACGCCATGGTGGCACCGAAGTCTTCGCGCACGTCGAAAGCACCCGCAGCAGCATCAGTGTCATCAGCGGCCTCTGCACTTGCGAACGATGCCGCCTTCATTGCCATTTGCGACACAGCGACGTCTGAGTTGGCAGACTCGTCGATGACGACTCCATCCCCAACGACGGCCCGCGACCGCGAACTGAACAGCGTTGGATAGGATCTGCCATTTGCTCCGGGCAAGGTCCTGTAATACACCGTGCGGAGAGGGCGGCGCATAGGCATGGCCCTGTACCAGCCGTTGGGCTGGATGCGCCCGGAGGCCTTGTCGTAAATCGTGACGGCGCACTCAGTGTCAGGGTCCGTGCTTATGACGATGCGGCAATCCTCTCCCGGCCTGGCCCTGTCCGTGAAACGGCTGAAAGACAGGGGAAGTCTTATGTTCTCCGGTTCCAGTTCCACCGTCCTGGAATAGCGATGGCATTTGCCTTTGAGGAAATACAGCACGTTCAGCGTCAGGGTTTCCGGCCAGCCCTCCCTGCGGGTGTAACTGATGGTCTTGAGCGAGCCTTCCCTGGCCCTAATCCCGTCGAGAGTGACCATCCTGCTGTCCAGACATATATTGCCGTCGCCGAAAAGTTCCACGACCGCCCACACAGGGCCGGCTGTACAGCCTATCTGCAAAGCTATGTCGCCGTCATCCGTTTCCCTGAAAAAACTCGTCACATCCGCCGCGTCCATGGATGTGTCGTCGTCCCCTATCTTCATGAAGCTCAAGCTTCGTTCTGTTTCCCTGCCGGAAACAGAAGCCTTCGCATCAACGGTATAGAGGCCTGAGGGCATGCCCTTGAGCTCCAGGACAAGCTCGCCATTGGGTGCGAGTTCGCCTGTTTTTACCGTTTTGCCCTCATTTGAAACCGTATAAGATATTTTCAAATCTTCGCGGGTCAGGCCCGAATTGTCGAACCCTATCCGGGCGAGATTATCGCTCACGATTTCCGCGTGCGTCAATCCGTCGGCGAGGGTGAAAAGCCCGGAGCTGCCGTTTTTGAGCTGCAGCTGAAGCGGCGGAGAGGCAAACAGCTGCCTTGAGTCGTAAAATTCCTGCGTCTCCCCCGTGCCGTCGCTCACTTTCAGGCAGACGGACAGGATGCGGCGATAGGTAACTTCCGGCAGCCCGGTCTCGAAACAGAATGTCCCGTCAGGAGCTATTTCCACCTTGCCTCCCTCCCCGGTCGCTGCCGATTCGAATACGGCCGATGCGGCAGACAGCGAATGACCCGAATAGGCCTTGACGCGCCCCGAAAAACGCGGCCTGTCACCTTCCATATACATGCGGTCGTCCTTGTCCCACTCCACATCGAAGGTCGGCAGCACGAACTCATCGACCCTGAACATTTTGGCATCGATCATACTTCCGCCTGCAAACACCGCTATGCGGTAGTATCCGCCTCTGGACCCGCCGCCGAGGGGGAAAGAGCCGAACACCGAGCCGAAGGCATTGGTCAGCAGTTCTTCGGAGGCCAGTTCCTTGTCCTGGCTGTCATACAGGACCACTTTGACCGCAGTGCCTTCCGGGAGCAGGTCGTATTCGTAGTCGCCCTTATACAGTATGGCTTTCCATTGGACCGTTTCGTCCGGATTGAATGCCGAACGGTCGGTGAGAATCATGGCCCTCGGCCAGCTGACATCCGCAGGGACAGACGGATCATCGTAATACCGTCCCGTATCGACACGCATGTTCCGGGAGAGTCTGCGCACACCATTTGCGTCCGTGGATGAGACCCTGACATAAAATGCCCCTTTCCGCCCGTCGATATAGTGGCTGAAGTTCTCAGGCAGAGTCGTGAAACCGTACGTAGAAAAATCGTCTGCAGTGGCCAGCACGTTCAAATCGGCGTCAAGAAGCTCCAGAGTGCACTGCCTCAAGGGCTCTCCGGTATAATAGTCAGCCGCATATACAGCCCGGGAGGCGGCATCCCCCTCTCTTGAAGCGAGAGAGAAACTGAACTTTTCGTAAAAATCCGCTACGCTTCTTGACTTGGACTCACATGTCACGTAATATTGTCCGTCATCCATGTCCGGGAGGCTCAATTTAACGAGCTCACGGACATAGTAGCCATGTTCCAGATTGTCCGATGCCACCTCGTACAACGCACGGTCCCGTTTTGAATAATCGTAGAACGCCACTTTTACGGACCCGACGTTTCTGGTATATATCCCTATCGAATTGTCCTCTTCAAAAAAACTCAGCGATTCTATGCTTTCTCCATCCAATCGTCCCACGACCATGCGAAGCGACGGCCTGCCGGAACTACCATATTCCAACAGCTTCTCACCCCCGCGAAAAGATCTCGCTTCTTTAATAAATTCGCCGCACCTGTTCCGAAAATCAATGTAAACGTCTTCCGTCGCTTCTTCGGCCTCCAAGCGGTTCCATTCGCACAGCAAAAGCCCCCAACGGGCCAACACGGACACAGCCTTGTCCGAGTCCCTGGCAGCGAACTCCGCAAGTTTTTCATAAGAAGCCTTGGAATACCCGTCGTCAAGAAGATACGGAGTGTATTCGACAAGGGCTTCAAACGGATACTGCCCTTTGTAGTAGTCGCTTATTTCGTCCGCACACGCGCCGCGGGCATAAAGCGCCCACAGGGCGTATTCATAGTCGTTGGACAATTTTTCCAGCAGTATGTCTTTGAAAGGATACCGGGGAAGTCCGCCGAAGCCGTACAAATCCGTGTTGCGGGAGGCAAGCAGTTTCCGCCTATTCGCCGCGACGAACTCGGCCAGTTCGTCTTTCGGGCGCTCGTCCAGCCAGTGATACAGCAGCAATGCAGGCTCTCTCAATTCCT
The DNA here is from genome assembly GCA_022508605.1 of Bacteroidales bacterium. Lineage (GTDB taxonomy): Bacteria > Bacteroidota > Bacteroidia > Bacteroidales > UBA932 > Cryptobacteroides. The sequence goes on from JAFLUX010000007.1 coordinate 18,832, forward strand.
GAAGCTCCTTTTCAAATGCCTCGAGCTGCGATTTCCTGTCCTTCCAGTTTATCTCGCTTTTTACCTCTACGTATTTTTCACCCGCCTCGTAGAAATCCACAAGCAGATGTTTTTTCTTTGCCTTGGCTTTGATGCGCTCAAGAATCTGTAGCTGCATGACAGGCATATCCGCATCATCCGCCTTGTCGTAGGCTTTCCATAGGGCGGAGATGCTGCGATTGTCCTTGTCATCATCCTGCCCGACAGCTTCCGCCGTCAGGCCTGTCGCGCCGGCTGCGCTGAATGTCCTGTAGGTAACAGATGCGCCGACAGTCAAAAGAAGTGCAAGCGCAAAGGCGAAACGTTTCATAAGCATTCAAGATAAATCATCGCTTCCGATACTACAAAGGTGCTGCCTCCTATGAAAATAAGGGACTCAAGCCCTCGTGAGGAAAGCTCCGCAGCCCTTTCCATGGCTTTCTGCACGCCGTCCCCCACGGATGCGCACCCGCATGCGGCAAAAGATTTCAATTTCAATGCCAAAGCCTCCACCGGCAAGGCTCTCGGAGTGTCGGGAGCGACAAGGAAATATTCGGCTTCCCGGGGAAAGAGCCGGGCTATCGAGTCTATGTCCTTGTCGGCCATGACACCGTAGACCACAAGGAGCCTGCGCCCACCGGCCATGTCCCTGAGTTTGGCGAAAGAGGCTTCGAGGGCCTGGGGATTGTGTCCTATGTCGCAGATGACCGTCGGGCTGTCGCTTAACTGCCCCCAGCGGCCCCTAAGACCCGTGACGCGGGCAGCGTGCGCCACGGCAGTGATGCCCCCCGCGCAATGCCGGGCGGCCGGCAGGTCCTGTGCGGCAGGCCTTTCGCTGTCGAGCAGAGAGAGGGCCGCCGCAACAGTGCGCAGGTTCTGCCCGCTGAACGGCCCGGCGATGTCGAGCCCGGAAGCAGGAGGACAGTCGTCCGGGAGGGGAAAATCTTCGGCAAAATGCAGCGGCGCTCCCACAGAGGCGGCGATACGCTCGAATACCGGGGCGGTTTCCGCGTCCCTGCCCCACACGAGGGCCGGAACCCCAGGCTTGAATATGCCGGCCTTTTCAGCCGCAATCGCAGCACGGGTGCCGCCGAGCAGGGCGCAGTGGTCCAAGCCTATGGAGGTAATGACGCTGAGGCAGGGGACAATGATGTTCGTGCTGTCCAGCCTCCCTCCCAAACCTGTCTCGATGACCGCCGCATCCACATTCTCAGAGGCGAACCAGGCGAATGCAAGGCCGGTTGTGATCTCAAAAAAACTTAGCCCGTCCCTGTCTTTCTCATCGAGAAAACGGCAGACGTATTCTTCGGGAATCATGCGGAACGTCCCGCCACAGACGATTTTCATGCGCTCCCGGAAATCCACTAAATGCGGGGAAGTATAAAGGGCCGTTTTCAGTCCCTGCGAGGACAGTGCCGCCGCGAGCATGGAACTTACGGAGCCTTTGCCGTTGGTGCCTGCGACATGGACGATGCACCGCAGCTTCTCCTGCGGGTTGCCGAGAAATGAGGCATAGTCCCTCATCGCCTCCAAGCCGGGCTTGTAGGCATCGCTGCCAAAGCCCGCCGTCTGCACGCTGCGATGCCGCTCGAAAAGAGCCTCCAGTCGCATCAGAGCCACTTGTCGAAATAATCGCTTATCTTGACATACAGCTGTTCCCGCCACGGGCCCATGACATTGTGGGCGCTGCGCGGATACGGGAAGTAGTCGGCCACGACATTGTGCTCCACGCAGGACTGCATGAAGCTCAGGGAGTTGATAGGCAGGACGGTGGAGTCTTCCATGCCCTGGCAAATCAGCAGCCGGGCCTTGAGCATGGGGGCTTTGTCCACAAGTGACGTCGCTGCAAAGCCTTCTGGGTTCGTTTCCGGATTGTCCATGTAGCGCTCGCCGTACATGACCTCATACCATTTCCAGTCTATCACAGGCCCTCCGGCCACAGCCACCTTGAAAAGCTCCGGGTGTTTCGTGGCCATGGTTATGGTCATGAAGCCGCCGTAGCTCCAGCCGGCGACGCCTATCCTGTCAGTATCGACCCAGCCTTCCGCAATCAGCTGCCGGATTCCGGCCACCTGGTCTTCCGTCTCCACCTCTCCGCAGCGGCGGTTTATCGCCTTCGCATAGGCGGCTCCCCTATTGTCCGTGCCGCGATTGTCCTGTATGTAAAGCACATATCCTTTCTGGGCCATCATCAGCTCCCACTTGCGTATGCCGGCGAGCCAGCTGTCCGTCACCATCTGGCTGTGCGGGCCGCCATAGACATACACGATAAGGGGATACTTGCGCGAGGGGTCGAAGTCCGCCGGCTTGACCATGCGGTAGTAGTTCAGATAGTTCGGGTCCGCGGCCTGGACAGTGCCGAGCTCCACCGTCACCGGGGCATAGGACGCAAGGGGATCTTCTGCGGTCTCGATGGTCTGTTCCAGGGAGCCGTCGCAGCTGCGAAGCTCCACGGTTCCAGGCCTGTCCACCGCGCTCCAGCGGTCGATGAAATGCTTGAAGTCCGGGCTGAAACGCACCGAATGGCTCCCGCTGCCCTCCGTAAGACGCTGCGGGGCGCCCATTTTCACCTTGTCCAGGGCTGCGGGGCGTTTGCCGGAGCGGAGATTCTGGAGCCTGATGCGGAAAAGGTGTTTTTCCACAGGCGAGACTTCGGCGGAGTTGTAATAGACATATTCCCCGTCGTTGCCCGCATACGACACGTCGGCCCGGCACTGGGTAAGACGCCGGATGCCGCCGTCGAGGTCGCAGAGGTAGAGCTGTAAATAGCCGTCGCGGTTGTCCGTGCTGTAGATGAAAAATTCCGTTCCCTTCACGAAGTCCACGCCGCCGCGAGGCTCCACCCAGGCATCGTTGTGCTCCGCAAGGAGAGTGCGTATGAAGCTGCCGTCCGAGGCATCGTACAGGTTGAGGTGCACGTCATGCTGGCTGCGGTCCACCACCTGCACGAGCAGGCGGCCGCCGTCCGGGGTCCAGGACACGCCGGCAAGATAGCGTTCATCTGTGAAATCGCTCACGTCAAGCGTGCTGATTATATTGCCGAGAGTGTCGCAGACGCACAGGGACACCCGTTCCGATTCCATGCCGTTCATGGGGTACTTCACGCTTTCGAGCCTGCCTGTGCGCGTGCTTATGTCGAGAAGGGGGAAGGAGCCCACGGCAGTTTCATCCACCCTGTACACGGCCAGAAGAGAGGCATCCGGCGAAGGGTAGTATCCGGCGTTGATGCCGAACTCGTTGCGGGACGGCACTTTACCGTAGCTCACTTCAGGATTGGACGAAGTCGGCAGCACCGGCTTCCTGCGGCGCGGGACCGAAATCTTGTCGCTCAGTGTCGAGGCCTCGGTCCATCCATGGTAGCCCAGCGAAGGAGAGGTATAGGCGCTTATTATATCCTTGCAATTCAACAATTTCCCGCCCTCCGTGCCTACGGTGACGCTTTTGAGCACGGTGCGCTCGGAGTCCTGCGCGGAAGCTGAAACGAAAGAAGCGGCGGAAAGGAGGGCCGCAAATAATATAGAATGGCATTTCATATCGTCACAAAGATATCAAAAAATATTGCTATTTTCGCAGAAATTCGCAGATTATGAGAAGGAGTCTATCAGTTTTGGCAGTCGCCCTGTGCCTGTCTTCGGCAGCTTTCGGGCAGAATAGAGATGCATTCGAAGAGATACGCCTCGACCCGCACAAGGCAGGGAACGTTTTCTATATGTACAAGCACGACGGAATTCCCGCCGCAGCAAAGCCGCCAAAAGGATATAAAGCCATATACATCAGCCACTACGGCAGACACGGAGCACGCAACCACTCGTCCGAGAGCGATTTCGACAACATACTGCGCATGTTCCGCACGGCCTCCGAAAAGGGGCTGCTGACCGAGCGCGGGAAAGAATTCCTGCGCCGCTACGAAAAGGCATATCCCCAGCTGCACGGGCGTGGAGGAGAGCTTTGCGACAGAGGGTTCGAGCAGCAGTACAAAATCGCCGGAAACATGTACCGGAACTACCCCGCCCTTTTCCGCAAGGGCGCGAAAGTCGACGCCGTATCGACCACCGTGCCGCGCTGCATAATGACGATGACGGCCTTCTCCGACCAGCTGCTGAGAGAGAATCCGAGGCTTGAGATATACAAGCAGGCAAGCAATTCCACCATGCACTACCTCAACCCTTTCAGCCGCTACAATCCGGACGTGGACGCCACCGACGAGGGCTACAACAACAGGAGCGCCTACTGGCAGCAAGGATACAGGGACATGTGCGGCAGGCTGCTGACGCCCTCGGCGGTATTCGCCCCCCTGCTGACGGACCTTTCCTTGCTCGATGCATTCGGCAAACCGGTGTCGCTGGAGCTGGCATTTTACGAAATAGCCGCAAGCCAGCAGTGCAACGGGCAGGTGGACGACGACTTGCTGGAGTTCATCCCCGTCGAAGAGCTTTGCCGCCTGTATGAGTGCATAAATTTCCGCTTCTACTGCTCCAAAGGGCCCGACACCCTGTTCCAGAAAGGGCGTCAGTGGGCATTCGTGTGGCGGACTTTGCAGGACATCGTAGACAAGGCCGACGAGGACATCGCCCGCGGGGACTACACTGTGCGCCTGCGCTTCGGGCACGACATCATAGTCATGTCGCTGCTGGCGCTCCTCGACATAGACGGCTACAACAAGGCCGTGGGCGACTGCGCGGAAATCAAGGACGCATTCCGCTCATACGACTTCCCCATGGCTCTCAACTTGCAGTTCGTATTCTATGAGAACAAGGCCGGGGACCTGCTCGTGAGAGTGATGTACAACGAGCGGGACATCGCCCTGCCGATAGCGGACTGCGGCACGCCCTACTACTACAGATGGAGCGAGGCCAAGGACTTCTTCACAAGGCGAATGGACCTTGCCAGGGACATACTCGCATCCACCTCGGCGCCGCCGAAGGCCAATTAGTATTCTATGCCGGAAAGAAAAAGGGCGTGGCCGGGGGCGGATTCTCCGGCTTCGCTGCGGCGTGACGGAGTTTCCGCGTCACGGGAGGACGGAGGCAGAATCAGGGACGCGAAATTGTCGTGACTGCGCCTCCCGCGGCCCAGTTCGAGCAGCGTTCCTGCTATGGCTCTCACCATATTCCTCAAAAAACGGTCGGCCTCTATCACGAAGCGCCAGTAGCAGCCTTGCCTCTCCGTTCCGTCCGCACTGCGGGGCGCCGGAGAGTGCAGTTCCGGTTCATACGGCTCCCAGCGGGCGCTGAACACGGTGCATACCGAAGTCTTGTTGTCTCCTCCGGACTTTTCAAAACAGGAAAAATCGTGCGTGCCCAAAAGCAGGGCGGCAGCACGGTTCATGGCATCGAAGTCCAGCTCCGGATAGGCGAAAAAATACGAATGCGCAGCCAGGAAAGGGTCCTTGACACGGTGCAGGAAATAGGTGTAGCGGCGCCGTTTCGCACTAAAGCGTGCATGGAAATCATCTGCCGCTGGGGCGATGCCGCTGATGCTGACAGACTCCGGAAGCATAGCATTGAGCTTGTATCTGAGTTGGGCGCAGTCGAGGCCGCCATGGGCGGCAGGCGCAGCATCATCTTCCGGGAGCATCAGAGGCCGGGGCACCGGGGCGTCGAAATCGAAATGGGCGACATAGCAGGAGGCGCTCACCCCCGTATCCGTCCGGCCCGCGCCGGTCACGCCCACTTCGGAGCGCAGCAAAGTCCCGAGGGCCTTTTCCAAAGTCTCCTGCACCGACGGGGCCCCCGGCTGAATCTGCCAGCCGCAGAATGGCGCACCGTCATACGACATATCTATCCTGTAACGCATAAGCGCAATTTCTGTTTAACAAAATGCCCGCCGACACGGGCAAAACAAAATTAGGAAACATTATCATTACTAACAAACTTATTTTTTCACTCCGCACTCAGGATGGGTCGATGGCGGCGCAGGCATATTTTTTGCAGGCAATTCGCGCGCGCCGGCGGCTGACTGCGGGCACGGGCTGCGTGAAACGCGCAGCCCTCCGGCACGGCCCGGCGGATTGAATGACACAAAAGACCAATAGAATATGGAAAGCGTTAATATCAAGGAACTCAACGACCGCATACAGAAAGAGAGCGGTTTCGTGGACATCCTGTCACTGGAAATGGGCAAGGTCATAGTGGGCCAGAAACAATTGGTGGAAAGCCTGTTAATAGCCCTTCTCGCAGACGGACACATACTTCTCGAAGGTATGCCCGGACTTGCGAAGACACTTGCCATAAGCACTCTGTCGAAGGCGGTGAACGGCAAATTCAGCCGCATCCAGTTCACTCCCGACCTTCTCCCCGCGGACGTCACCGGCACACTGATTTACTCCCAGAAGAAAGAGGAGTTCGAAGTGCACAAAGGCCCCGTGTTCGCCAATTTCATCCTTGCCGACGAAATCAACCGCGCACCGGCCAAGGTGCAGTCCGCCCTGCTCGAAGCCATGCAGGAGCGCCAGGTCACGCTCGGGGAAAAGACATACAAACTCCCCGAACCGTTCCTCGTCATGGCCACCCAGAACCCGGTGGAGCAGGAAGGAACCTATCCCCTGCCGGAAGCCCAGGTGGACCGTTTCATGCTCAAGGTAGTGGTAGGATACCCCAAAAAGGAGGAAGAAAGGCTCATCGTGCGCATGAACAACAGCGGCGAGTTCCCCCAGCCCAACCCGGTCGTGTCTCCCGAAGACATCATCCGCGCCCGCAGGCTCGTCCGTGAAGTCTACATGGACGAGAAGATAGAGCGCTACATCGTGGACATCGTGTATGCCACCCGCACTCCAGCGGAATACGGACTGAAAGAACTCGGCAGCCTCATAGGCTTCGGCGCATCCCCGCGTGCGAGCATATCCCTCAGCCTTGCCGCCAAGGCCTATGCATTCATCAAGAGGCGCGGCTACGTGATACCGGAAGACGTGCGCGCCGTATGCTGCGAGGTCCTGCGGCACCGTATCGGACTCACCTACGAGGCCGAGGCTGAAAACGTCAGCTCCGAGCAGATAATCGAAAAAGTGATAAACGCGGTCATAGTTCCTTAGAGCGATGGACAACGCCACCGAACTGCTCAGGAAGGTCAGGAAGATAGAGATCAAGACCAAGGCTCTCTCTCACCAGATTTTCGCAGGAGAATACCATTCCGCCTTCAAGGGGCGCGGAATGGCGTTCAGCGAAGTGCGGGAATACCAGTGGGGAGATGATGTGCGTTCCATGGACTGGAACGTCACGGCCAGACTGCGCAGTCCTTATGTGAAGGTTTTTGAAGAAGAACGGGAGCTTACCGTCGTGCTGCTCGTGGACGTGAGCCGTTCCGGACTCTTCGGCACGGCCTCCTGCACCAAGCGCGAGCGCATAGCGGAGATAGCCGCCGTGCTGAGTTTCAGCGCCATACTCAACAACGACAAAGTGGGCGCCCTGTTTTTCAGCGACAGGATAGAAAAGTTCATCCCTCCCAAAAAGGGACGCAGCCACCTGCTCCGCATCATACGCGAGATGCTGCAGATGGAGCCGCAGTCGGACGGCACGGACATAGGAGAGGCGCTGAGGTTCCTGACCAATGCCATGAAGAAAAAGTGCACCGCCTTCGTGCTCAGCGACATGATAGATGCGGACGAAGACGGGAACCCTCGCTACGAAGATGCCCTGAAAGTCGCCGCGGGAAGGCACGACCTGTCGGTAATCAAAGTGAGCGACCCGCGTGAAAAAAGCCTCGTGCCCGTGGGACTCCTGCACATAAAGGATGCCGAAAGCGGCCGGTCCGCGTGGGTGAACACCGACTCCCCGAAAGTGCGCAAGGCCTACGGCGAATGGTTCCGCAACCTGGCCTCACGGGAAGAAAAACTGCTGAACAAGTACCAGATAGACAGCATAGACATAGCCACCGACCAGGATTACGTAAAAGGCCTGATGGCACTATTCCACCACAGATGAGACTGTTGACATTCATACTGGCCGCTCTGCTCGACATAGTCCCCTACGGCGATGCAGCTCTCACGCAGCTCCAAAGCCGCGACTCCATACTCATAGCCGACCAGTTGAGATACGAAGTCCTCGTGAAGGACATGGAGGCGGGGCAGAGCCTTGCGCTTCCGGATTTGAGCGCCCTGTCGGGCGACACCCTCGCCGTCATCGGGAGCTGGCGGCTCGACACGCTTTCCGCGGGCCGGGAAATACACTCCCGCAACTCGAAGGCCGCCGCGAAGATATTGCGGAAAAAATTCGATGTCAGGGCTTCCATAATACTGGCCCCGTTTGAAGAAGGACATTACGAACTGCCCGACATACCCGTGCTGCTCGGCAGCGGGACGGGGGCGGACACACTTGTATTCAAGGGTCTGGAAATGGACGTCAAGACGATGCCGGTGGACACTTCGACCTTCGTGCCACACGACATAAAAGGCCAGATAAACTACCCTCTCACCGCAGGAGAGGTCCTGCCTTGGGTAGGCGCAGGCCTGCTTCTGGCCGCCCTCGCCGTCATTGCCCTGCTGCTGGCAAGGAGGGCCGCGGCGCGCAGGAAAGAGGCCGGACGGCCGAAAGACCCCGCATACATAGTGGCACTGCGCGAGCTGGAGAAATACCGCTCCGAAAAATACTGGGCGCCGGAAAGGCAGAAAGCCTTTTATTCCGGCATCACGGACGCGCTGAAGGTCTACATAGACGAGCGCTTCGGAGTTGATGCCCCGGAAATGACCACGGCGGAGCTTTTCGATGCCCTGAAAACCGACAAGGACATAAGCCCTGAACTGTATTCTTCGCTCAAAGAACTGTTCGAGAGGGCCGATTTCGTGAAGTTCGCGAAATATGCTGCCGCAGACGAGGAGAACGCCTCCGCTCTGCCTTTGGCGGTCCGTTTCGTCACTTCCACATATCAAAATGCGGATGCCGCTCCGGAAACCGGTGGGGAGGCCGGAGAGAAGTAATGTTCTTCGAATATCCCAAACTCCTGTGGCTGCTCTTGGTGCCGGCCCTGCTCGCAGTCCACTACCTGTGGATGGAACTGGGCGGACGCAGGCCGCATCTGCGGGTATCCGTCTCCGCCCCATGGCTCAAGGGCGGATGGTCCGTTGCCGCCGCATCGCGCCACCTTCCTTTCCTGCTGCGCACCGCGGCCCTTGTCCTTATCGTAGTCGCAATAGCCCGGCCCCGCTCCAGCACCGAGATTGAGAAGATAGACACCGAGGGCATAGACATCACCCTCGCCATGGACGTGTCCACGAGCATGCTCGCCCGCGATTTCAAGCCGGACCGCATCAGCGCCGCAAAGGACATCGCCATAGAGTTCATAGCCCAAAGGCCCTCGGACCGCATGGCCATAGTGGTCTTTGCCGGAGAGAGCTACACCCAATGTCCTCTGACCACGGACAGGGCCACTCTCATAAACCTGATGAAGGAGGTGCAGACCGGACTCATAGAAGACGGGACCGCAATAGGCAACGGACTTGCGACCGCGGTGGCGAGAATGAAGGACTCCGATGCCCGGAGCCGCGTGGTCATACTGCTCACCGACGGGGTGAACAATTCCGGAGAAGTGGCTCCCCAGACCGCGGCCGAAATAGCAAAAACCTACGGGATAAGGGTCTACACCATAGGCGTCGGGGCCAACGGGATGGCGCCGTACCCGGTGATGACCCCCTGGGGCATAGACGTGCAGCAGATGCAGGTCGAAATCGACGAAAAGCTGCTGCAGGAAATCGCAGACCTCACCGGAGGCCGTTATTTCAGGGCCACAGACAACACCAAGCTCTCGGAAATCTATTCCGAAATCAACCGCATGGAGAAGGCCCGCACGACCATAGACAGTTTCCCGGTGTACAAAGAATTGTTCGGCAGATATGCACTCGCGGCGCTTATATGCCTGCTGCTCGAGCTGCTGTGCCGCTTGCTGATAAGGAGGATGCCGTAATGCTGTACTTCGCTTCACCCCAATATCTTCTGCTGCTACTGCTGGTCCCGCTGATTCCGGCAGTGTACGGAGTCGCGCGCTACGCGAGAAAACGCCGGCTGCGCAGATTCGGCGACGAGGCATTGGTGCGCGCCCTCATGCCCTCATGGTCGGGGGCCAAAGGGTGGGTGCGCGTCATACTTTTCTCCCTGGCATTCATGTGTTTCACGATAGGCATCAGCCGTCCGCAGATGGGAGCCAGGCTGAAAGAGCATGAGGCGAAAGGGGCCGAAATCATGATATGCCTCGACGTGTCCAACTCCATGCTTGCCGAGGATTACTCCCCCTCACGGCTCGACAGGGCCAAACTCGCGATATCCCGCATGGTGGACAAGCTGCAGGGAGACAGGATAGGACTTATCATATTTGCCGGGACTTCTTTCGTCCAGCTGCCGATTACCACCGACTATGTGTCGGCCAAAATGTTCCTCGGCACCATAGACACAGGCTCCGTGCCTGTGCAGGGCACTGCCATAGGCGATGCCATCCTCACCGCGGCAAAGAGTTTCAGCGCCCAGAGCGAGAAAAGCCGGGCGATAATAATAATCACCGACGGAGAGAACCATGAAGACGATGCGGTGGAGGCGGCAAGGCAGGCCGCAGAGCTCGGCATCAGAATCTATTGCGTAGGCGTCGGGTCCCTGAGGGGACAGCCGGTGCCGGTGAACGGAGAACTGCTCAAGGACAAGGATGGCAACATAGTCGTGTCCCGCCTCGATGAAGCGACGCTGAAGACAATCGCTATGGAGGGGAACGGGGCCTATGTCCACGCCGGCAATGAGGAGTTCGGACTCAACCCCATCATAGAAGACATAAAAAAGATGGAGGCGGAAAGATACAGTTCCATCATTTTTGAAGATTTCGACGAGCAGTACATGTATTTCTTCGGTGCCGCACTGCTCCTCTTCGTCATGGAAATGCTCATAGGAAGCAGAAAACACAAAAGGAGTTTGTTTGAATGATGCGCAAGCTGCATAAGGCATTGTCCGTACTCGCACTTCTGGCGGCGGTCTCATATGCCGCGGCCGGACAGGCCGACAAAAAGGATGTACGGGCGGGCAACCGCAAGTTCCGGAAAGAGAATTTCCGGGAAGCCGAAATCGACTACCGCAAGGCCGTGCTGAAGGACTCTTTGTCGGTAGCCGCTTCATACGACCTCGCGTCCGCGCTGTACCGCCAGGGCAACTGGGACGGGGCGGAAGAGTCGCTGCAAAGGGTAAAAGAATACGCGTCCGCCGGTCCGCACGCTGCCGACTGGCACTACAATTGCGGGGATGCGGCCCTGCAAAAAAAAGATTATGCGACTGCGGTAAAGGCATTCAGAGAATCGCTGCTGCTGAATCCGGGCGACCTCGATGCGAAGGAAAACTACATCTACGCCAAGAAGATGCTGGAAAACCAGCAGGGCGGAGGCGGAGACCAGGACTGCCGGCAGGACCAGAATCAGCAGGACGGGCAAGACCAGCAGGACCAGCAACAAGACCAGCAGCAAGACCAGCAGCAGAATCAGCAAGACCAGCGGCAGGACAATCAAAACGGCCAGGAGCAGGAGCAGAAGATAACGCCCCAGCAGGCCCAGCAGATGCTCAATGCCATACAGGCCAAGGAAAAAGACACCCAGGACAAAGTGAACAAGGAAAAGGCCGCCGCCCTGAAATCACGGCAGAAAGAAAAGAATTGGTAGCGATATGAAGCGTTTAATCACACTTCTCCAAATATTAGCGCTGTGCGTGGGAGCATTCGCCCAGAACAGCATCAAAGTGAATGTGCAGAATCTCGTCGCCATAGACGAACAGTTCAGCGTGACGTTCATAATCGAGGGCGGAGACAAGCCGTCCGGCTTCCAGTGGGAGCCGGGAGACGATTTCCAGCTCGTATGGGGACCGCAGAAAGGCACAACGAACTCGGTACGCATAGTGAACGGGAAACGCAGCCAGTCTGCGCAGACCACATATACCTACGTACTCAGACCGCGCAGCACCGGAACCTTCCAGCTGCCTGCCGCAAGCGCCACGGTAAAGGGCGAAGAAATCAGCTCCCGCCGGGTGTCCGTGCAGGTGGTTGCAAACGGCGCGCAGCCGTCCGCCGGCAATCAGTCGCCATCCGATGACAGCAACGCAGCCGCCACCGGCTCGGTGAGCGGTGAAGACATTTTCCTCCGCCTGAGCCTGAGCAAGAGCCGGGCCGTGGTCGGAGAGACTATCACAGCCACACTGAAACTGTATCACAGGGTCAACATCGGAGGATTCGAGGATGTACGCTTCCCGTCGTTCAACGGCTTCTGGAGCCAGGAAATGCAGGCCCCGAGCAATATAGAGTTTCACCGCGAGAGCATAGGAGACCGCATTTATGAAGCGGCACTGCTGCGCAGCTGGACGCTCATTCCCCAGCAGGCTGGGGAAATCACCATAGACCCGGCCGAATTAGTGTGCCTCGTGAATGTGCGCAACCGCAGGGCCTCGTCCGGGAGCATATTCGACAGTTTTTTCCAGGACGATTATACGACCATACGCAAGAGAGTGTCGACACCGGCCGTCAAAGTGCAGGTATCGAAAATACCGTCCGGGGCCCCGGAGTCGTTCGGGGGCGGCGTGGGCAGCTTCCGCATGAGCGCAGCGCTTACGCGGGACTCCCTGCAGACCCACGATGCGGCGTCGCTGAAAATCACCATCAGCGGCAAGGGCAACATATCTCTGCTCGAAGCCCCGAAGGTCGCCTTCCCGCCGGATTTCGAAGTCTATGACATCAAGAGCAGCGAGGCCGCCGGCAGCAAGACCTTCGAATATCCGTTCATACCGAGAAGCCATGGAGAATTTGAAGTAGGCCCGGTGGAATACAGCTACTACGACGTAGGTGCCGACAAGTTCGTGACCCTGAGCAGCCAGCCCATGCACATCAAGGTGAGCAAGTCGCCGGAGAGCGACGTCCAGCAGGGCGGCTCGCAGCTCAGCGTGAATGTGAACAGGAAGGATGTGCGCGACCTGGGAAGCGACATCCGCTATATTTCCACAGGCAGGCCGTCCTTTACCAAGTCCGGATGGTTCTTTGCCGGATCCGGCGTCTTCTGGATTGTCGCCGCACTGATTTTCGCCGCAGCTCTGGCCTTTTACGTATCATTCAGGCGAATAGCGGCACGCAGGGCCGACGTTGCGGGAACGAGGACGCGCGCAGCTACGAAGATGGCCCGCAAGCGTCTGTCCCGTGCCGGAGAGTTTCTCGCCAAGGACCTCAGCACCGCCTTTTACGAGGAGCTTCACAAAGCCCTGCTCGGCTTCGTGGGCGACAAGCTCAATATCACGGCATCGGAGCTGAGCAAGGACATCATCGTCGAAAGGCTCATGGAGGGAGGGGCGAGTGCCGAAGCGGCAGAGCGCTTCAAAGAGTTGCTCGATGCCTGCGAGTTTGCAAGATATGCTCCCTCAGAGGGGCATGATGCCATGAACGCCCATTTCGAAGGGGCCGTGAATGTAATTTCTGAATTGGATTCCGCAATGAAACGCAAGAACAAGGGAGGCGCAGCGGCCGCCGCGCTCGCCCTGCTGCTGGCGGTGCTTCCGTCCGCCGCCCATGCCGCAGGGGCCGAAAACAGTCTGTGGGAAGAAGGCATAAGCGCATACGGAGAGTCGCGCTGGGAAGATGCGGCAAATAGCTGGATGCAAATAGCCGACTCCGGCCTCGAAAGCGCCGAACTGTATTACAACATAGGTAACGCCCTGTACAAGAACGGGGATCTGTCCGGAGCCATACTCTGGTATGAAAGGGCTTTGAAGGCCAACCCTTCCTACGCCGATGCCCGCGTGAACCTCGAGTTCGTAAATTCGCTTATACAGGACAGAATAGAAGCCGTGCCAGAGTTCTTCCTGAAATCATGGGGCCGCAGACTGTGCTGGATGCTGCCCTCCAACGCATGGGCCGTTCTGTTCCTTTTGCTGCTCGCAGGCACCCTTGCCATGCTTCTGCTGTTCCTGCTCGGCAGGGGCGCTTCCCGTAAGACAGGATTTTTCACAGCACTCGTCCTCGCCGTCCTGAGCCTGCCATGCATAGGCTTCGCCTTCTGGCAGCGCACAGATGCCCTCACGCACGACGGAGCAATAATAACTGCGGCCGTCTCCGAGGTGAAAAGCTCCCCAGGCAGCGGAGTGAGCCTTTTCGTGCTGCACGAAGGCACGAAAGTCAAGTTGCTCGAGAGCGTGGGAGAATGGCAGAACATCGAGCTTGCGGACGGCCGTCAAGGCTGGCTGCAGGCCCGTGAGCTAACTGTGATTTAAGGATTTATTTCCTGAGCTTGACGGTCGCCACCCCGCTTTTACGCACGGAGACATCTTCGCATACGAGCTGGCGGGCGTCTATTTCTCCGGCTCCTGAAACGGACAGCCTGGCATGTTCCGCTTTTCCGCTCAGCTCCGCCTCGCCGGCGCCGTTGATGGTTATTTCAAGAGTCTCGACATCTATATTGTCGGCCGAAATATCCCCTGCCCCGTTGACGGTTACGAAAAATCCGGGCACGACAATGCCTCTCAGCTCAAAATCTCCCGCTCCGTTAATCGTAACGGCAAAATCAGTGTCCGCCCTGTAGCCTCCCTTGATGTCGAGGTCCGCGGCACCGTTGACGGTGACGGAAGCAAGATACGGAGCAGCAACGCGAATATCATATTCTTCCGCCACGATATTGACATTGTCCAGGGCCTGAAGCAGCAGGACTCCGTCTTCCACCTTGTAGTCGATATGGTCGAACACCTGTGCATTGGCCTTGACCGTCACGCTGAACTCCTCGGCCTGGACGAAAGTCAAATCCGCCGCTCCGTTGACCATAAGCGCCTCGAATCCGGCAAGGCCGCTTATTTCTCTGGTGACGACTTCTCCTTTGCACACCACTCGTTTTCCCGTTTCTCCGATACAGGAAGAAAACAACAGAACACAGCTTGCGGCGACGATGCCCGCACATGCCAGAACAAACTTTTTCATCGTTTAAAGATTAATTTTAAAATTATGCGGGCAAAGATACGAATCTTTTTCCTGTTTTTACTATATTTGCGGCATTATGGGGTGGTATGGTCAGCTTTGCGAGCCCCATGTTTGCTTAATGAATAAGCTGAGCGAATGCAAATCGTGGTTTTTGTAAATTATTGAGAATATTTTCGAATATGTTAAGCTTCTTACTTCAGGCCGACATCGCGGACGCCTTCCAGGCTGCCCCCGTGCAGCAGGAGATGTCTTTCTCCCTCATCAATATGGCCGCCAAGGGCGGTTGGCTCATGATCGTGCTGCTTGCACTGTCGATTACCGCCATCTACATCTTCGGCAAGAAATGGTGGATGATACGCCAGGCATCCGCAATCGACAAGGATTTCATGATGGACATACGCGACTACATCCATGACGGAAAGGTGAAATCCGCAAAGACCCTCTGTTCCAAGTACGACACTCCGGTGGCCCGCATGGTGGAAAGCGGCATAGACCGCATCGGCAGGCCCCTCGGCGACATACAGACGGCCATCGAGAACGTGGGCAACGTTGAAGTGGCCCGTCTCGAAAAGGGTCTCCCCTACCTCGCCATGATAGCCGGCGGCGCTCCCATGATAGGGTTCCTCGGCACCGTCATGGGCATGGTGCAGGCCTTCTTCAACATGTCGCAGGCAGGCAACAACATCGACATAACCCTGCTCTCCAGCGGCATATACACCGCCATGATTACCACCGTGGGCGGACTTATCGTCGGTATCATAGCATACTTCGGCTACAATTATCTTACTTCCAAGGTGTCCAACGTGGTGTTCCAGATGGAGAGCAGCACCATAGAGTTCATGGACCTGCTGGAGAATCCCCGGGGCAAACAAGAAGACGAAGACTGATGGCACTCAAGCGAATCACAAAGGCGGACCCGAACATGTCGATGTCGAGCATGACCGACATCGTGTTCCTCCTGCTCATATTCTTCCTCGTGACCTCCACGCTGGTGAACCCCAACGCCCTGAAGCTCCTGCTGCCCAAGAGCACGGGACAGGTGGGGGCCAAGGCCACCGTCACCGTGTCCATAAAGGACTGGGGCGATGAGCAGTACACCTACCACATCAACGGCAGCGAAGTCCCTGTCCCCTTCGGGGAGGTGGAGGACGAGCTCGTCGAGCTGCTGCAGACCGAGGAAGAGCCGACTTTTTCCATACATTCCGACGAAAGCGTCCCTATCAAGGAAATCGTGCAGGTGATGAACATCGCCAAAAGGAATCACTACAAAGTCATACTCGCCACACAACCTGAATGAAACAGTATCTCAGAGAGCGCAACGAGCGTGAACGCAACTCCGTGCTGACCGGTGTCTTCCTGACGCTGGCGGTGCACGTATGCGCCATCGTCCTCGTGTCGTTCACTGGCATCAAATATCTGTATCCCCCTCCGCAGGAAAACACTTTCCTGCTGGATTTCGAGGAGGAGACGGAACCGGCGGTACAGAAAGTCGGACGGGAGCCGAGGGGAGAGGACGTCGATTTGCAGAAGCCCGTGGAGCTCATACAGAGAAGCGAGTCTCCCAACGTTTCGCAGACGCCCAACCTGACGCCCGCAACCAAGCCGGACGACTTCGGAGACGTCGATGTCCCCGAACCTAAAAGGGAGAAAGAACCGGAGCTTGACCCCAGGGCCACTTTCCCCGGAATGTCCAAGAAGGACACCACCCTCACCGCCGAGCACGGCGCGAAAGAAAGTTCGGACAATTTCAAGGCCGGACAGCCTTCGGGCAACACGAACAAAGGCAATGCCGACGGAACTCCCAACGCTCACCTCGAAGGCCGCTACGTAGACAAGGCCGGATTGAAAAAGCCTGCCTACTCATCCCAGGAAAGCGGGAAAGTAGTGGTGAAAATATGGGTGGACCAATACGGAAAAGTACAGAAGGCCGTGGCCGGAGCGGACGGGACCACCGTCACCGACAAGGCATTATGGACAGCGGCGAGAAAAGCCGCGCTTGAAACAGGATTCAATATGAGCGCAAATGCCCCTGCGCTACAAGAGGGCACCATTACTTACATCTTCAACCTTAAATGATGGACGGATTTTCAAAAGACGGCCGAAAACTTAGACCAAGAAAAACAGCAGGGAGCGCGGTACGCTCCGAAAAAGTTGATTTCCAGAGCAGCGGGGACCAGCGCCCCTACGGTGAGCGCAGGCCTTACGGCGAGCACAGACCCTACGGGGAACACAGGACCTACGGCGAAAGCCGCAGCCACGGCAGCCGCCCCTATGGGGAACGCAAATCCTACGGAGAGAGCCGAAGCTACGGCAGAGAGCGCCCCTACGGGGAGCGCAGACCTTACGGCGAACACCGGCCCTACGGGGAGCACCGGCCCTACGGAGAGAGCAGACCCTACGGGGAAGGCCGCAGCCATGGCGAAGGAGCAGACGGCAGACGCACCTCCTCGGAGCACAGGCCTTACGGGGACTACAGACCGTATTCGGACAGGCAGGCGCACAGGAAAGCCCGCCCGGCATTCAAGAAAGGCGGCAGGCGTTCCGCTCCCAAATCCCCGTATTTCAAAAATTCGGAAGAGGGCATCAACCGCATGATAAGCAGGCGTCCGCTGGTAGACAAGAGCTATGACGGCCCTGCATACGAGCCGCAGGAAATCAAGAACGAAGTGAGGCTCAACCGCTTCATCGCCAACTCCGGAGTGTGTTCACGCCGCGAGGCCGACACTTTCATACAGGCCGGATGCGTGACGGTGAACGGAGAGGTGGTCACGGAGCTCGGGACGAAGGTGAACATCTTCGAAGACGACGTGCGCTTCAACGGCGAGCGCCTGAAAGGAGAATCCAAGGTATATCTTGTGATGAACAAGCCCAAGGGCTTCGTCACCTCCGCTTCTGACCCCCATGCCGAAAAGACGGTCATGGACCTCATCAAGAACTGCCCTGTCCGCGTATATCCGGTAGGACGGCTCGACAAGGCGACCACCGGAGTGCTGATGTTCACCAATGACGGAGAAATCGCAGAGAGACTCACGCACCCCTCATACGACAAGAAGAAAATATACCAGGTGGCCATCGACCGCAATCTCACCCAGGAAGATTTCGACAGCATACGCACCGGCATCACCCTCGGCGACGGATTCGTGCAGGCGGATGAACTGGAATTCGTAGACGAAAACGACCACAGCAAGCTAGGAATAGAGATACATTCCGGGAAAAACCGCATAGTGCGCCGTATCTTCGAATCCCTCGGCTACTCCGTGAAGGCGCTCGACAGGGTGTACTTCGCAGGCCTCACCAAGAAAGGGCTCAAGAAAGGAGAGTGGCGCTATCTGTCGGAGAGCGAGGTGAACATGCTCAAGATGGGGGCCTACGTATAATGGAACACAAATCCGGATTCGTCAACATAATAGGCAACCCGAACGTGGGCAAATCCACGCTGATGAACGCCCTCGTCGGAGAAAAGTTGTCGATAGTCACCGCAAAGGCGCAGACGACCAGGCACCGTATCATGGGCATCGTGAACGGGGAGGGGTGGCAGATTGTCTATTCCGACACCCCGGGCATACTGAAGCCCTCGTACAGACTCCAGCGCAACATGATGAACTTCGTGGACGGGGCGCTGGGCGATGCCGACATCGTGCTGTACGTCACTGACACGGTAGAGAGTCCGGACAAGAACGAAGAATACATATCCAAGCTCCAGCGCATAGAGTGCCCCGTCATCGTGGTGCTCAACAAGATTGACCTGAGCACACAGGAACACGCGATGGAGCTCGTCCGGTGGTGGCAGCAGAAGCTCCCGGAAGCCGTGGTGATACCCACGAGCGCACAGGAGCGCTTCAACCTCGAAAGCATACTCGACGCCGTCGTGGAAAGGCTGCCTGTCTGCCCCCCGTGGTTCGACAAAGATGCCTTCACCGACAAGAACCTCCGATTCTTCGCGTCGGAAATCATACGTGAAAAAATACTCCTCAACTACAAGGAGGAGATTCCGTATTGCTGCGAGGTGGGAATAGAGGCATTCCGCGAGGGAGCGGACAGATACGATATAGACGCCGTGATATATGTCATGCGCGAATCCCAGAAAGGCATACTCATAGGGAAGAAAGGGGCCGCACTCAAAAGGACGGGCACTCAGGCACGCATGGAGATGGAGGACTTCTTCCAGAAAAAGGTGTTCCTGAGCATTTTCGTGAAGGTAGATCCTGACTGGAGGGAGAACAAAAGGGAGTTACGCCGCTTCGGATACGAGGACTAAAAAGACAAAAGCATCCCAAGTAACAATGGACGAAGACAAAATCACAAATGATGAGGAGTTCATCGGAGACGATGAGCTTGAAATAGCCGAAGATGCCGAGTCCAGCGGCAAATACGCAAGGCTGCTCGAGAGCGATGCGCACAAATTCAAGCTCTCCGGGATGTTCAGGGAGTGGTATCTCGACTATGCGTCCTACGTCATTCTGCACAGGGCCGTTCCTCACATTGCGGACGGTCTGAAGCCTGTCCAGCGGCGGGTGCTCCATGCCATGCACCGCATGGACGACGGTGCCTATACGAAGGTGGCCAACATAGTCGGCCAAGCCATGCAGTTCCACCCTCACGGAGACCAGTCCATACTCGGGGCGCTCGTGACCCTCGGCCAGAAAGGTTTCACCATAGACTGTCAGGGAAACTGGGGAAACATCCTCACCGGAGACGCCAATGCCGCGCCGCGATACATCGAGGCCAGACTGAGCAAGTTCGCTAAGGAAGTCGTGTTCGACCCGAAGATAACGAACACGATGAAGTCTTACGACGGGCGCAACGACGAGCCCACGGAACTGCCGGTACGCTTTCCCCTGCTGCTCGCACAGGGCACGGACGGAATAGGCGTCGGACTCGCGTCCAAGATACTTCCCCACAATTTCAACGAACTCATAGACGCCTCCGTGGCCATCCTGGAGGGCAAGCCGTATGAGATATACCCTGACTTCCCCACCGGAGGCTTTGCAGACTGCTCAAAATATATGCAGGGCCGCAGGGGCGGCCGCGTGAAAGTGCGGGCCCGCATAGAGAAGATAGACAAGAACACTATCGCCATCACGGAGACTCCCTACGGGAAATATACAAGGGAGCTTATAGAATCCATACTCAAGGCGAAGGAAAAGGGCAAGATAAAAATCAAGAAGATAGAGGACATGACCACGAGCAAGGTGGAAATCCTCATCCATCTTCCCTCGGACGTGTCTCCGGACAAGACCATAGACGCGCTGTACGCATTCACCGACTGCGAATGCAACATAGCGCCCAACGCCTGCGTCATAAAGGACAACAAGCCGGCATTCCTCTCTGTCAACGAGATTCTGGAATACAGCACTTTCCATACCAGGGACATACTGCTCAAACAGCTCGGCGTCAGACTCGACGAACTCGAAAGGGACTGGCACTACAGCTCTCTCGAGCGCATCTATTTCGAAAACCGCGTCTACAAGATACTCGAACAGGAGCACCAGTCCAGCTGGGAAGAGCAGAAGCAGGATACTCTGGAGCGCATGAAAGAATTCGGAGCATCCCTGCGGCGGGAAATCACCATGGAGGACATAGACCGGCTCGTGGACAAGCCGGTGCGGAAAATATCCAAGTTCGATGCAAAGGCCGTCGATGAGCGCATACGCGCAATAGAGGAAGAAATGGGCCAGGTGCAGGACAACATCGCGCATATCGACAGGTTCACCATAGACTGGTTCAAGAACCTCAAGAAGAAATACGGCAAAGAATTTCCCCGCCGCACGGAGCTGAGCGGATTCGAGACAATAGCCGCCACCCGCGTGGTGAACAACAATGCCAAGCTGAGCGCCAATCTGGCGGAAGGATTCGTGGGCATAGGACTCAAGAGAGACGATGGAGGGGAATTCATCAGCGAATGTTCCGACCTTTCCGAAATCATAGTCATACGCAGGGACGGAAAGTACATAGTGACGAAGGTGAGCGACAAGGCCTTCTTCGGCAAGGACCTCATCTATGCGGGAGTATTCAACCGCGGCGACAGCCGCACCGTCTACAATGTCATATACCGCGAGGGCAACAGTTCCGTGTACTATGCAAAGCGCTTTGCCGTCACATCAGTCACAAGGGACAAGGAATACGACCTCACTACCGGGGAGGCCGGGTCGCAGATAGTATGGTTCACTGCCAACCGCAACGGCGAGGCAGAGACGGTACGAATACAGCTGCGCCCGAGACCGAAGCTCAAGAAAACCGTGCTGGAATACGATTTCTCCACCCTCGGCATCAAGAGCAGGACCGCCCGCGGCAATCTTGTCAGCAAAAACGCCATACATCGAATCAGCCTGCGCAGCAAGGGCGTGAGCACCATAGCCGGCAAGGAGATATGGTACGACACCGACATTCAGAAGCTCAACGACGAAGGCCACGGGCTGTATCTCGGAGAGTTCAGCGACAACGACAAGGTGCTGGCCGTATTCAGGAACGGAACTTTCTACACTACCTCCTTCGACCTGGTGAACCGCTACCAGGGGGATGTCCTGCTGATAGAAAAGTTCGACCCCGAAAAGACTTTCACCGCGCTGTACTGGGATGCCGCGGTCAAGTCTTTCTATGTCAAGCGCTTCTCCTTTATCGTCAGCGACAATACGCCCGTCTCCTTCATAGCAGAGGGCAGCAAGTCGTATCTTGTGGACCTGAGCGCCGACAGGCACCCGCGCTATGAGGTAATCTGGAAGCTCGGGGACAAGGTCCCGGAGATTGTCGATGCGGAAGAATGGATAGCCAAGAAAGGCGTGGGAGCGAAGGGCAAGAAAGTCGTGGAAAGGGGTGATGTGAAAGAGGTGCGCTTCGTCGAGCCTCTGCACAAGGCGGAAGACGACGAGCCGGAGTCCGCTCCGCAGACCGGCGGCACAGATGCCGATGCGCCCGATGCCGAAAACGCACCGACCGTAGAAAGCAAGCCAGTCGCTGATAGCAAGCCAATCGCTGAAAATGCGCCGGTTGCTGAAAACGCACAGGTTGCAGGAAACAAGCCAGTCGCTGAAAACGTGCCGGCTACCGAGAACGTGCTGGTTGCCGAAGATGAACCGGTTGTCGAAAACAAGCCTGTCACCGAAAACATACCGGCTACCGAGAGCGTGCTGATTGACGAAGATACACCGGTTGCCGAAAGCAAGCCTGCTGCCAAAAACAAACCGGTTGCCAAGAGCAAGACGGTCGCCGGAAGCAAGCCGGCTGCCAGCCCTCTGCCAAAAGGCAAGGAAATACGCATTCCGGAGAGCCCCGACGAAGAGGCGATAGAGCTGATTTTCGAGGAGCCGACCCTGTTCTGAACAAGCTGATTAAAAGGCGTATACATTGGTATTCTTTTTGAAGAGGTAATTATTTTTGATAAATTAATATTGTTTATCAAAAAAAAATTATTATTTTGCGAAAAAATACTGTATGTTGATCGAGTTAAAGGGAGTCAACAAGACCTACAACAACGGGCAGGCGCTGCATGTGCTGAAGGGCATAGACCTGAGTATAGACAGGGGGGAGTTCGTATCCATCATGGGAGCCTCCGGTTCAGGAAAATCCACACTCCTGAACATTTTGGGCATACTTGACAATTACGATACCGGAGAGTATTATATAGACGGCAAGCTCATCAAGAACCTCAGCGAGAAGGAGGCGGCCGCATACCGCAACAGCATGATAGGCTTCATCTTTCAGTCCTTCAACCTGATAGGGTTCAAGACAGCGGCGGAGAACGTGGAACTTCCGCTTTTTTATCAAGGAGTAAGCCGGGCCAAACGCCACGAACTTGCCATGCACTATCTCGACAGGCTGGGACTCGCCGACTGGGCGCACCACTACCCCAACGAAATGTCAGGAGGCCAGAAGCAGAGGGTCGCCATCGCCCGCGCCCTGATAACCAAGCCCAAGATTATCCTTGCCGACGAACCTACCGGCGCACTCGATTCAAAAACCTCCGAGGAGGTGATGCAGCTGCTCGCCAAACTTAACAGGGAGGATGGCGTAACGATTATAGTCGTGACTCACGAAAGCGGTGTCGCCAACTGCACCGACAAGATAGTACATATAAAAGACGGAATCATAGGCCGCATAGAAGACAACCGCGAGCACCGTTCATCCGTATTCGGCTCATCCACCATAATGAAATGAGAGATCTCCTGCTTGAAATATGGGAAAGCGTGCGGCGC
This sequence comes from Bacteroidales bacterium, assembly GCA_022508605.1. Taxonomy (GTDB): domain Bacteria; phylum Bacteroidota; class Bacteroidia; order Bacteroidales; family UBA932; genus Cryptobacteroides. The sequence continues at coordinate 41,940 of JAFLUX010000007.1, forward strand.
AACAAGCTCCGCACCGCACTTACGGGCTTTTCAGTGTCCTGGGGCATTTTCATGCTCATAGTCCTGCTCGGAGCCGGAAACGGCCTGATGAATTCGTTCATGCAGGCGGGAAACGGCTTCGCAAGCAACTCGGCCATGGTCGGAGGAGGCCGTACTACCAAGCCTTACGACGGTTTCAAGCAGGGCAGACGCATCAAGCTCGACGATTCCGACGTCACGCTTACGGCAGACCAGCTGTTCTCCGATAATATAGACGAGGTCACGGCAAGCGTGAGTGTGCGTTCTACGGTGAGTTACGGAAAAAAATCCTTCTCCGCCACGATAGAGGGCCAATATCCCGCCATCCTCAGCATAGAAAAGATTGAAATGCTGCACGGCCGTTTCATCAACGAGACTGACTTAAGCAAGTGCCGCAAAGTCATGGTGCTGCCTGAAAACATCGCCGGCAGGCTGCTGGAGGACGGTCATGACGCCGCATCCCTGATAGGGCGCCACATCAAGGCCGGGCCATTTGCCTACCTGGTGGTGGGCATTAGCAAATCGGACCGCATGCGCAACGACAACACCGTATATGCACCGTTTTCCACAGTAAAGCAAATCTATGCAAAGGGGCAGGAAATCGGCAGCATCAGCTTCACTACCAAGGGTTTGGACAGCGAAGCCGCGAATGAGAGCTTTGAGAAGCGCTACTTGTCTGTGATCAACCTTCACCATCGTGCCGCACCTGACGACGAGGGTGCCGTCTGGATGTGGAACAGGGCGCACCAGGACGTGCAGATGAAGAAAGGCAACAAGATAATCAGCACTGCCTTGTGGATAATAGGCCTGTTTACCCTGCTGGGCGGAATCGTCGGGGTGAGCAACATAATGCTTATTACCGTCAAGGAGCGCACCCATGAGTTCGGAATACGCAAGGCGATAGGGGCTGGGCCCTGGGAAATCACAAAACTCATCATATCGGAGAGCGTGACGATAACCGCAATATTCGGATATTTCGGCATGTTCCTCGGCATGCTGACATGTTTTTTCCTCGACAAGACCATAGGACAGGCGACGATGAGCGTGGCAGGCGAGCAAATCGCCATGCTCGTCAATCCCGGAGTCGGGCTGGACGTGGCATTCGAAGCCACGCTGGTCCTGATTGTCGCAGGCACTGTAGCAGGACTCTTTCCTGCACGCAAGGCAGCACGAGTCAAACCCATTGAAGCACTCAGATCGGAATGAGGCTGGACATAGACACATACCGCGAGATAGCAGATTCCCTCGTCAGGAACAAGAGCCGCAGCCTGCTGACAGGCTTCGGAGTGTTCTGGGGCATATTCATGCTTCTTTTCCTCATAGGCGGCGGAAAGGGACTGAAGCAGATTGTTTCCGCCAATTTCGAGGGCTTTGCGACCAATACCTGCATCCTTATTCCGGACAATACCACCAAGCCATGGAAGGGATTCAGGGAAGGACGCTCCTGGGGGCTTACCTTTACTGACATAGAAAGGCTCAGGCACATGGTGCCGGAATTGGAGACAGTGACGCCCATAGTGTCAAGCTGGGCGGAGGATATTGTCAGCGGGGCGAACAGCATCACGGCGAACGTAAAGGGAGTGTACGCAGACTACTCTAAAATAGAGGAACCCCGTATCAAGTTCGGACGCTACCTCAACGACTCCGACATAGCCGGAGAACGCAAGGTATGCGTCATAGGCAAGCGTATATGGAACAGCCTGTTCCCCGACGGCTCCGACCCTTGCGGCAGCTTCATCAAGGTGGGTCAGGTGTACTATCAGGTGATAGGGGTGGATGTCAGTTCCGGCAACGTGAGCATAAACGGAAACTCCGATGAAGTCGTGACCATACCGCTGCCTGTGGCCCAGAAGATTTACCACAGGGGCGACAATGTCGACCTGATATGCGTCACCGGCCGCGGCGGCACGCGCATGTCGCAGTTGGAAGACCGCATATTCCAGATACTTGCACGCGAGCACAGTTTTGCACCTGACGACAAGCACGCCCTTTTCATACTCAATACCGAACAGATGTTCTCCATCATAGACAATCTGTTCAACGGACTGAATTTCCTTATCTGGCTTGTGGGGCTCGGCACCATCCTCGCCGGCGTGATTGGCGTGAGCAACATAATGATGGTGACTGTCAAGGAGCGCACCACGGAGATTGGAATACGCCGCGCCATAGGGGCGACTCCAAGAGACATCCTGAGTCAGATTATCATGGAAAGCATCAGCCTTACCCTGGCGGCAGGTTCATTCGGAATAGTATTCTCCGTACAGCTGCTCAGGCTCATGGAAAAGGTCGCAAACAGCAGCCCCGACGCCGCGCCCACAGAGTTCCAGGTGGGGTTCTGGACTGCGGTAAGCGCCGCCATCCTGCTGACGGTACTCGGCATAGCGGCCGGTCTCGCCCCTGCATCCAGGGCGATGGCGATAAAACCGGTGGATGCAATGAGAGACGAATAAAATTTATACAATATGAAACGCGTACTCAAGTACATTGTCTTTGCGCTGATAGCGCTGTTGTTCATCGGGACTTTCGTGTTCCTTTTCAAGAATTCCCGCCCCACGCCGGTAAAGTACATGGAACATGTCGCCAGCACGGGCAGCATACGCCGCACCACGGTGATTACCGGGAGAATAGAGCCGCGCAACGAGGTCAATGTCAAACCGCAGATAAACGGCATCATTTCCGAGCTGCGCAAGGAGGCCGGCCAGATGGTCAAGGAGGGAGACGTCATCGCCAAACTGCGAGTCATCCCCGACATGAATTCGCTCAGTTCCGCACAGTCCCGCGTGCGCCTTGCCGAAATCAATCTGAAACAGGCAAAGACTAATTACGAGAGGGAAAAGACATTGTACGACAAGCAGCTTGTCAGCGAGGAGGAATACGACCAGGTGCTGCAGGCCTACAGACAGGCCCAGGAGGAGCACGCCGCCGCGCAAGAGTCCCTTGAGGTCATAAGGGACGGCGTTTCTTCCAACAACGCCACCGGCAGCTCCACGCTCGTCCGCTCCACCATAACCGGCCTGATACTCGACATTCCCGTCAAGGTCGGAAACTCCGTCATCCAGGCCAACACGATGAATGACGGCACGACCGTGGCCACCGTGGCCGATATGTCGGACCTGATTTTCGACGGCAACATCGACGAGACCGAGGTGGGCTCCCTCGTGGAGGGCATGCCCATGCTCATCAGCATAGGAGCGCTGCCCTCATTCAGTTCAGAGGCGGCCCTCGAATACATTTCTCCCAAGGCTGTGGAGAACAACGGGGTCAACCAGTTTGAAATCAAGGCCGCCGTACAGGTCAATTCCGACCATGTGATACGCTCCGGCTACAGCGCGAACGCCGAAATCGTGCTGGAGCGTGCCGACAGCGTCGTAGTCATACCGGAAAGCGCCCTTGAATTCAAAGGAGACAGCACATTCGTGTACCGGAAGACAGGAGAAGACAGCTATGAACGCGTGGCCGTGAGCACCGGGCTGAGCGACGGGCTGAACATAGAAATCAAAAGCGGACTGGCGGTCGGAGAAACGGTCAGGGGCACACGCATCTACAATACAGGAAAGCAATGAAAAGAGTAATCCTTTCTATTTCGCTGCTGCTGGCCGTATTCGCGGCAAAGGCCCAGCAGAGGCTCTGGAGCCTCAAGGAATGCATAGACTACGCCATAGCTCACAACCTGACGGTGGAACAGAACCGGCTCGCTGTGGAGCAGCGCGAAGTAGACCTCGGCACAGCAAGGTCGCGCCGCCTGCCCGGCATCTCTGCCGGAGCGTCTGAAAATCTGTCATTCGGCCGAGGACTCACGGCCGACAACACATATTCGAACTCCAACACAACTTCCACTTCATTCAGCCTCGGCGGAGAAATACCAGTATTCCAGGGCTTCGACATCAACTACGGAATCAAGCTCGGAAAACTCAACCTGGAGGCTGCCACCGCCGAACTTGAAAAAGCAAGGGATGATATAAGGGTTGCAGTGGCACAGGCCTATGTGCAGATTCTCTACAATCAGGCTATCCTGCAGGCCGCAAAAGAGCAGCGTGCCCACGATGAGGAGATTCTCGAACAGACAAAGGAAAGGCTGGCGGCCGGAAAAATCAGCCCCTCAGACGTGTCGGCGAGCATGGCGACCCTGGCACAAAGCCGTCAGGGCGAGATACAGGCAGAGGGCAACCTGAATCTTTCCGTGCTGGAACTCACCCAGCTGCTGGAGCTCCCCTCCCCCGAAGGGTTCTCAATCGTCATCCCGGAGACGGACGATGTGTCAGCCATCCTGCTGATGAGTCCAGAAGACATTTATGCTTCCGCAGTGGAAATCAGGCCCGCCGTAGAGGCTGCCAGAATCAATCTCGATTACGCCAAGCTGAGCATCGACAAGGCAAAGGGCGCATTCCTGCCGTCGCTGTCGCTGAGCGGCGGATTCGGCACGAACTACTATACTAATTCCAAGGTGCAGTCGCTCGCATTCGGAGAGCAGCTGAAAAACAATTTCAGCCAATATGTGGGACTGTCCCTCAACATCCCGATTTTCCAGCGTTTTTCGGCCCGCAATTCTGTCAAGACCGCCAGGCTCAATTTCAGAGGGCAGGAGATACAGTTGGAAAACGCGAAGAAGGCCTTGTACAAGGAAATCCAGCAGGCGTACTACAATGCGCTCAATGCGCAGGCACGATACAACGGAAGCCGGGAAAGCGAAGCAAGCGCCATCGAGCACTACAGGCTTACGGAAGAAAAGTTCAAGGTGGGCAAAGCCGGAATCGCGGACTACAACGATGCGCGCAACAACGCGGTCAAGGCCGAATCGGAAATGATTCAGGCCCGCTATCAGTGCCTTTACCAAGCCAAGCTCCTCGACTTCTACCGGGGCGAAGACCTGAATTTCTAAGAGAGCTTGCTGAGCAGATAGGAGCGCAACTGCTCCCAGGGGTAATACGGTCCGGGGCCGAGCGCGGGGAATGAGGCGTCGCCCTCGTTGAACAGCACGCGCACCAGCACGTCGCCCTTGCGGCCGCGATAGAATACGAGCTGGAGGTTGGTGGCCATGGGCATCATATACGAAGAATTCCACACCCCGCAGGCCTTGTCGAAGGTCACGTGCGCATCGTAGCCCTCAAGGTCGATGAGCGAGAAAAAGGGCATCAGCCCCACGTCGTGGCTGAAACGCAGGTCGGCGGCGATGTTGTTGCCAGCCACTGCGGCATCCGCCTTTTCCACGAAGTCCAGCACGAGCGGATCCATGATATGCATACGCCACTCTCCCTGCTCAGCGCCGCCGCAATGCTGGTAATACATCTTGGCGTTGTATACCCTTGCCGCCGTCTCAAATTCTTCCGGCGTCATGAAATGCATCAGCTCAGGATAGCCGAGATATGCGGCGACGGTGCCGTTGGCCACGCAGGTTTCTGCAAGCAGGCGTCTGCTGCGCACGACCCTCGAAGCCGCCTCCGGGGAGATGAAAATGCGTCCGTAGAAGCCGTCAAAGTCGAAAAACTCCTCCATGGCCCTGTCTGCCAGACGCGATCCGCCTTTCAGGCCGGGGGCGGCCTTGTCTTCCCGGCACAGATAGTCGTAATACTTTTCTCCGGCAACAAAACCTATGTTCAGCCCCGGGGCCGCGGAAGCGAGGGCTGCGGCGAAATTCGTCATGGACAATATGGCCCTCTGCTTGTGAGTGGAATAGCAGGCCACGCTGTCCCGGTCTTTCTGCCGAAACACGGCAGGGAAACGGGCGGCCATGCGTGAGGCTATTTCCTTATGCTCCCAGGCACCCAAATCATTAATCAGGCCGTATGTCCCCTGAGAAACGCTGTCGAGCTGCTTGAAGCAGTGCATCAGATGCTTGCCGTCCTCGCTCAGCAGGCCGAGACTGTCGGCCGCGAGCAGCGGACCGAGTCCGTTGCCCACATAAGAAGCACTCACGGGGTAGCGGCTCCCATGACGCCCTATATGGCTTATGTAAAACGCCTTATATCCCTTCGGAGCCCTTACGTCGGCACGCTCGAGGCGCTGATACGGATGATAAACCCCCATCCATTCGTCGTACACGTCGCCGCGCAGCGACTCTCCGCTGGCCGCAAACTGTGCGGCACACGGCAGCGCAAGTGCAGCCGCCGCAAACAAACTAACCAATCTGCGCACCATTGTCCGTAGTCTCCTGTGTAGTTATGAAACGCATGCTTCCGTCGCCCTGTTTAGCCATCAGTATCATGCCGCGGCTTTCTATTCCCCGGATTACACGGGGTTCGAGATTGGCGAGCACGCATATCTGCCGGCCCACCATGTCCTCCGGGCTGTAATACTCAGCTATTCCGGAAACTATCACCCGCCGGTCGATGCCGGTGTCTATGGTGAGTTTCAAAAGCTTGTCTGTCTTTGGTACACGTTCCGCCTCCAGTACGGTGGCGGTGCGTATGTCCATCTTGCCGAAGTCATCGAAGGTGCAGGCATCTTTCTGCGGCGGCACATTCTTCCTTGCCTCCGCCTTTTTGCGGGCCTCGATTTCAGCACGTATCTTCTGCAGGCGCGATATCTGCGCATCGACGGCGTCATCTTCTATCTTGGCGAAAAGCAGCCGGGCCTCCCCTATCCTGTGTCCCTCCGGCAGTATGCATGCGTCGCCCAGCTGCTCCCAGCGGAGCACCGGCACGCCTTCGGGGAAAGTCTGTCCGGAATGCAGGGCGCGTCCCTCACCGGGCCTGTAGGTGTTCACCGTCTCCTGCTCGCCGATGCGGTGGTCGCTGCCCGCATACAGTCCGACCCCCAGCATATCGCGCAGACGCTCCGCGGCGAACGGGGTGAAGGGCTCGAAGGCTATTGCAAGGTCGGCGCAGATTTGCAGCGAAACGTTCAGCACCGTAGCTGTCCTCTCAAGGTCGGTCTTGGCCAGCTTCCAGGGCTCGGTGTCGGAAATATACTTGTTTCCGGCGCGGGCAATGCCCATGGCATCCCTGAGAGCCTCGCGGAAACGGAAATTCTCCATGTTGCGCTCCAGCGAAGCCCTGATAGCCGGTATCTCGTCCAGCACTTCCCTGTCCACGTCGGAAAGTGCCCCGCAGGCCGGGACCGTGCCTCCGAAATACTTGTGCGTGAGCACCACGGCCCGGTTGACGAAGTTGCCGAACACGGCCACCAGCTCGGAATTGTTGCGCGTCTGGAAGTCTTTCCAACTGAAATCGTTGTCGGCCGTCTGCGGAGCATTGGCGGTGAGGACATAACGCAGGACGTCCTCCTTGCCGGGAAAATCATTCAGATACTCGTGCGCCCACACGGCCCAGCCGCGCGATGTGGAAATCTTGTCCCCCTCGAGATTGAGGAACTCGTTCGCAGGCACATTTTCAGGAAGTATATAAGCGCCTCCGTAGGCCTTGAGCATGGACGGGAACACGATGCAGTGGAAGACTATGTTGTCTTTCCCGATGAAGTGCACGAGGCCGGTGTCCTCTGACTTCCACCACTTTTCCCAGCTTTGCGGAAGCAGTTCGCGGGTATTGGAAATATATCCTATGGGAGCATCGAACCAGACGTACAGGACCTTGCCCTCCGCCCCCTCCACGGGCACGGGCACTCCCCAGTCGAGGTCGCGGGTCACGGCTCTCGGCTGCAAGCCGGTGTCGAGCCAGCTTTTCACCTGTCCGTACACATTCGTGCGCCACTCCTTGTGGCCCTCCAGTATCCATTCGCGCAGCCACTGCTCATAATTCTGGAGCGGCAGATACCAGTGAGTGGTCTTCTTCCTGACCGGAGTGGCCCCGCTCAGCTTGGAACGGGGGTTTATGAGTTCTTCGGGGCTCAGAGTGCAGCCGCATTTTTCGCACTGGTCGCCGTAGGCGTTTTCGTTGCCGCAGCGGGGGCAGGTGCCCACTATGTAGCGGTCGGCAAGAAACTGCCCCGCCTCTGGGTCGTAGTACTGCTCGCTTTCTCGCGTGACGAAACAGCCCTTGTCATTCAGAGTGGAAAAAAATTCCGATGCCCCTTCGGCATGTACGGAGGAACTCGTGCGTCCGTATATGTCGAAATTGATTCCGAGGCCGGAAAACGAATCCTTTATTATGCCGTGGTAACGGTCCACTATATCCTGTGGCGTACAGCCCTGTTCCCGGGCCTTGATGGTAATCGGGACCCCGTGTTCGTCAGAGCCGCATACGTACAGCACATCGCGCCCCCTCATGCGGAGGTAGCGCACGTAAATGTCGGCCGGCACGTAGACGCCGGCAAGATGTCCTATGTGCACAGGGCCGTTGGCATACGGCAGGGCGCATGTGACGAGTATTCTTTTCTTATCAGTCATATTCATTCTGTTTTTTCTCTTCCTATCTTCTTTCTTATGCGGCTCCTTGCAGTCTGGAGTTTCAGCAGCTCCTGCATCAGAGGCAGCTGTTCTTCGGCAGACGCGGACGCAAGGGTGGCGCGCAGGTCGTCGAGCCTGTCCTGGATGCGGCGTTCGGCATAGACCATGATGGCCTTGGGCACGCCGTTCACGAGGAACGATGACGTGGTGGTGAGGGCCGCTTCGAAGGCACCCACCGTCAGGGGGTACTTTTCCGTGGCGAACGAGGCGGCAAGATCGGCCAGCACCCGGTCTTCGCCATCGAGCAGGGTGCGCAGTATGGCATCTTGACAAAGACCATCGTCGTACAGGCGCATATAATTGTCGTAAAGGAGCTTATACGCGCTGTTCACCAAATGTCCCCCATCCGATTCAAGGGCCTCCCCTATGAAATCGGCCACGCTCTGCTTGTCCTCCTCGCTGCCGGAGTAGTACGGGGAATCGCTCTCGAATTCGAGGGGTTCGCAACCGTAGCGGAGCAAGAAATAAAGCAGGTCCCTTTCGGCCGGGGCGAGAGTGAGGTTTTCGGGCACATATCCGGCCGCGGTATGGGGCTGAGCGGAGGGCTCCTCCTGCGGGGCGGCCCCGGCGGAAACGGCAGGAACGGCAGGAAGCGCCTGACGGGTGGAGTTTCTTTCCTTCATGCGGCGCTCCGCCTCCACAAGACGCTGGTGCGTATCGGAAATGCGCTGGAAAAGGATTGAGCTTTCCACCCCGAAGCGCAGCGCTACCGCATCTGCATACACGGAGCGTTTCACAGGGTCGGGAATCTGGGCCACGGAGTCGGCGACATCGTTGATGAGATTGGCCCTCTTTACGGGGTCTTTCCCGGCATCGGCAAGCAGGAGGTCGGCCTTGAATTCTATGAAATCCCGCTCCGCCCCGGCTATGAAGTCCAGGACTTCATCCAGCGTATGCTTGCGGGCATACGAATCAGGGTCTTCGCCGTCGGGAAGCAGCACCACCTTGACGTTCAGTCCCTCGGCAAGGAAGATGTCGATGCCGCGCAGGGCCGCATGTATTCCGGCGGAATCCCCGTCGTACATTATGGTCACGTCCTCCGTGAACTTGCGGATCAGCCGCACCTGCTCCACTGTGAGGGAGGTGCCGCAGGAGGCCACGACATTGGTGATGCCCAGCTGGTGCATGGTCACCATGTCCACATTGCCCTCGACAAGTATGCACTTGCCGCTGCGGGCTATCCCGGCCTTGGCGAAACACATGCCCAGCAGATTGCGACTCTTTACGTATATTTCCGTCTCCGGAGAGTTGACATATTTTGCCGGGTTGTCGGCATGGAGCGTACGTCCGCTGAATCCCAGCACCCGCCCGCTGACCGAATGGATGGGGAACATCACTCGTTCGCGGAATTTGTCCGCAATGCTGCCGTCTTCCCTTTGCACTGCAAGTCCGGCGCCCAAGATGTATTCCATCTTGTAGCCGGCGGCCATGGCCGCATCGGTAAGGGCGGTCCTGCCCGAAGGGGCCCAGCCAAGGCCGAAGCGGGCTATGGTCTCGTCTTCCAGTCCGCGCCGGTGCAGATATGCAAGGCCCACGGAGCTGCCCTCCGGAGTGCGGAGCTGGTCGGCATAGAACTTCTGTGCGAACTCCGACACGAGCAGAAGGCTCTCCCGTCTCTGGCGTCCGGCTATTTCTTCCGGCGATTCTTCCTCCTCCGCTACTTCTATTTTGTATTTTGCCGCGAGATATTTCAGGGCCTCCGAGTAAGAGCTGTGCTCGTGCTCCATGATGAAGCCCACGGCCGAGCCGGACTTGCCGCATCCGAAGCATTTGTATATCCCTTTTGCCGGAGACACGTAGAAAGACGGGGTCTTTTCATTGTGAAACGGACAGCACGCCACGAAGTTGGCCCCGCGGCGCTTCAGCGTCACGAAGTCTCCTATCACTTCCTCTATGCGGGCCGTGTCGAGGATCTGTTCTACTGTCTCACGGGGTATCACGAAGCTATTTCACAGAGGAACTTTATTCTGACAAGGCGTATTTCCATGTCGTCGTAGTCGGACCCGAGGGCGGCAAGGGCATCGGCCACGGAATCGGATGTCGCCTCCTCCCTGAAGTAATCGTATATCTCCCCGACTATCTCCTCGTCTATGTTTTCGTTTATGTAGTAGTCCAGGTTGAGGGAAGTGCCAGTGCCCACTATGGCCTCTATCTCGGTCATCAGCTCATCCGTATCCATGCCGCGGGCAGCGGCTATGTCTTCCAGGGACATACACTTGTCTATGCTCTGGATAATGAATATCTTGTTGGCCGATTTGCTCGGGGCCGACTTGAGCACGAAATCGTCCGGTCTCTCTATTTCATTCTCTTCCACATACTTGCGTATGAGGGCGACAAATTCTTCCCCGAATTTGCGCGCCTTGCCCTCTCCCACTCCCTGACAGTTGCGGAGCTCTTCGACGGTGACGGGATAGAGTATGGACATGTCGTCGAGGGCCGGGTCTCCGAATATTATCCACGGTTGCAGTTTGAGACGCCGGGCCACGTCGCGGCGCAGGTCTTTCAGCATGGCGAGCAGCACCGGATCGCCGGCGCCGCCTCCGCCGCGCATCGCCGCATTGACGGCCTTGTCTTCCTCGTCATCGTCTTCGTCTCCGGAGTCGCTGCCAGTGAAGACCCTGTCTTCCACCATCTTGAGTTCATAGGGGGCTGCAAGGAAGGCACGCCCGCCGTCCGTGACGCCGATGAGTCCGTAACTTTCTATTTCTTTCTCCAGCAGGTGCAGGATAAGGCCCTGGTGTATCACGGTGCTCCAGAACTTGTCGCTGCGGTCGGCGCCCTTTCCGAAGAAAGGCAGGGTGTCGTGTTTGTACGACTTCACCATCGCCGTGGCGTTGCCGGTGAGTATGTTGGTCAGGTGTTCCAGTTTGAAATGCTCCGGAAGGGCCTCGATCAACCCTATCACCAGCTGCATCTGCTCCCGGCCGTCGAAAAGCGGCTTGGGATTGACGCAGTTGTCGCAGGAGCAGCAGTTGTCGTCCGGATAGTCTTCTCCGAAATAGTTGAGCAGCAGTTTCCTGCGGCACTGGTTGGACTCCGCGTAAGCTACCACTTCGCCGAGAAGCTGGCGGCTTATTTCCTGCTCCGCCACAGGCTTCCCCTGCATGAATTTTTCGAGTTTGCGTATATCCTTGTAGCTGTAATAGTCTATGCAGTGTCCCTCCTTGCCGTCCCTTCCGGCACGGCCGGTCTCCTGATAATAGCTCTCTATGCTTTTGGGTATGTCGTAATGTATCACGAAGCGCACGTCGGGCTTGTCTATGCCCATGCCGAACGCTATCGTGGCCACTATCACGTTGATTTCTTCGGTCAGGAACGCATCCTGGTTCTCCGCCCTTGTCCTGGCGTCCAGTCCGGCATGATAGGGCCGTGCCTTGATGCCGTTGATGCACAGCAGCTGGGCTATCTCCTCCACCTTCTTGCGGCTCAGGCAATACACGATTCCGGATTTGCCGGGATTCTGCTTTATGTACTTTATCATGTCTTTCTCCACGTCCTGCTTGTCGCGCACCTCATAGAAAAGGTTCGGACGGTTGAAGGAAGACTTGAACACGGCGGCGTCCTGTATTCCGAGATTCTTGAGTATGTCGCTCTGCACCTTCGGCGTGGCCGTGGCCGTAAGAGCTATTATGGGCAGACGTCCTATTTCATCCACCAGCGCCCTGATGCGACGGTACTCCGGGCGGAAATCGTGCCCCCACTCGGATATGCAATGGGCCTCATCCACGGCGTAGAAAGATATTTTCACGCCGCGCAGCAGCGACACGTTTTCCTCTTTCGTCAGAGATTCCGGGGCCACGTACAGTATCTTGGTCTTTCCGGCAATCAAGTCGGAGCGGACCTCCTCCATCTGCACTTTGCTCAGCGAGGAGTTCAGGAAATGGGCGATGCTGCCGCTGGCCGATTCGAAGCCGCGCAGCAAATCCACCTGGTTCTTCATGAGCGCGATGAGCGGGGATATCACTATCGCCGTCCCGTCCATGAGCAGCGCCGGCAACTGATAGCAAAGGGACTTCCCGCCGCCCGTGGGCATGAGCACGAAAGCATCACGGCCGGACATCAGATGCTTTATCACCTGCTCCTGGTCGCCTTTGAATGTGTCATATCCGAAGAAATCCTTCAGGGTACTGCGGATGGTCTGCGAATCTATGGTCATTTGTGTCCGTCTAAGGTGTGAATTGCAAGTCCGGAACGCAGCTTAGGCTCGAACCAGGTTGTCTTGGGAGGCATGATGGTTCCGCTGTCGGCTATGTCCAGCAGCTGCTTCATCGACACGGGATACAGGGCGAACGCCACGGCAGCGCTGCCGCTGTCCACCCGGCCGGAGAGTTCTTCAAGGCCGCGGATGCCGCCAATGAAATCTATACGCTTGTCGGTGCGCAGGTCCTTAATCCCCAGTATCTTGTCGAGCACGAGCCGGGACAGCACCGTGACATCGAGGACCCCTATGGGGTCGGAGTCATCGTAGCGCCCCTCCCTGGCCGTAAGCGAATACCAACGGCCTGCAAGGTACATCGAGAAATTGTGAAGGGCGTCCGGACGGCGCGGCTCCGTTCCGGCATCGAGCACCGTGAAGTCTTCCTCCAGGGCGGAGAGGAACTGCTCCCGGCTCAGACCGTTCAAGTCCTTGACCACACGGTTGTAGTCCATTATCCGAAGCTGGCTTTCAGGGAAGCACACCGCCATGAACCAGTTGTATTCCTCCTCTCCGGTATGTGCGGGATTCTGCGCCCTCTTTTCCGCACCCACGCGGGCGGCGGCGGCCGTGCGGTGATGCCCGTCGGCCACATAGAACGCATCCACCCGGTCTGCAAAGATTTCTCCGATGCGCCCGACGGTCGCCGCATCATCTATTACCCAAAACTCGTGGCCGAAACCGTTCTCGTCCGTAAACTTGTATTCCGGGGGGCGCGATGCGGCCTCGGACACTATGCCGTCTATCTCCCGGTTGTCGCGATACGAAAAGAACACCGGCTCTATGTTGGCGTTCTGTATGCGCACATGAATCATGCGGTCGTCCTCCTTGTCCTTGCGCGTAAGCTCATGCTTCTTTATGACCCCGGATTCGTAGTCTTCGACGTGGGCGCAGAGCACGAGCCCGTACTGCGTGCGGTCGCCCATGGTCTGCGCGTACACATAATAGCAGGGGGTCCGGTCGCGAAGCAGCCATCCCCTCTCCTGCCAGAGACGGAAATTGCTCACGGCCTTGTCGTATGCGGCCTGCGAATGTTCATCGGCAATCGGGTCGAAGTCTATCTCCGGCCTCGTGATGTGCAAAAGGGACTTTTCACCCGCCATCCGGAGCGCCTCCCGCGAATCGAGCACATCGTAGGGCGGCGCGGCGACGGATGCCGCAAATGTCTTGGGCGGCCTGAGGGCGGCAAAAGGTTTGACTCGTACCATAGAATATCAGTTTGATATTCCGAAGATACGATTTTTAATTTAAAAATGCAAATACCACGAATTTATTCCTCCCGCAAGCGACCTGCGCCAATGGGCTATTGACCGTCGTAAATCAGTTCTTCCTCCTCTTTGTCCCCGTCATCGTCGAGATCGGCATCCTCCTCCTCATCGTCTTCCGCCTCTACGCCTCCGAGCCCGGGGATGCGGCGATGCTGCTGGGGAAGGTCTTCAAAGGCCACATAGCCGTTTTCAAATTCCTGCGGCACCGGACCTTTGACCCCGACGAGTTCGGGCATGTCCAGAGTCCCGGCCTCCTCGCCCTCCAGGGTAATGGTCACGCTCTTGCGCGCCTGCACATCGTAGAAATACACGAACCTGACGATTCCGGCCTTCACCGTGTCCGCCAGGGACACAGCATCGACAGTGCCGCATCCGAGGTCCACGAGGGCATAACGCCCGGCCACGCTGCCCGCAGCATCGAATGCCTTGAACAGTATGGGCTGATCCACCGTAAATTCCAAGTCGGCCCGCAGCTGCTTATGGAAAGTGTAAAGCGAGCTGGCCCCGTCTATCCTGTAGACTCTGAAAAAACCTTTGATTCCCTCGAGTGTGACCCTGTATGTGTAAACCATAATAGACTTTTCGATTTTTCAGAGTGCGAATTTAAGAATAAATCACTAATTTTGGACGGGAATGATCGATATTTATAAAAGTATTTCTTCTCAGGGAGAAGGATTGTTCAGGGACAATGGCAGCCGGTTCATCGCCACGGCATTTCCGGTGGAGTCCGAAGCCGAGGTGAAAGAAATAGTGGCCGGCCTGAAGAAGGAATACCACGACGCGCGACATCACTGCTACGCCTACAGGATAGGTGCCTCAGGCTCGATATGGAGGGCCAGCGACGACGGCGAACCGTCAGGTTCCGCCGGCCGCCCCATACTCGGGCAGATAGATTCGGCCGGCCTGAGCGACATTCTCGTGGTCGTAGTAAGATATTTCGGCGGAATCAAGCTCGGCATACCCGGCCTCATACGCGCCTACAAGACATCCGCTTCGGAGGCCATCGCCAATTCCGCAGTCACGGAGAAAATAGCCGGCAGCTGGTATCGGGTAGGATTCGGATACGAGGCCATGCCCGCCGTGATGAAGATTGTCAAGGAACTGGATCTTCCCCAGCGCAAGCGGGAGTTCAGCAGCGACTGCACCATGGAGCTGCGCGTCAGGGACAGCCTCAAAGAAGATTTTTTGGAAAGGCTGGACACAATCTGTAATTTTGCCGAAATTTTATAACTGACATTATGGACAAAGTTCATGTTTTCAATGCCGGCCCCTGCGTCTTGCCGCAGGTGGCCATAGACCGCAGCATCGAGGCTCTCAGGGATTTCAAGGGCACAGGAGTCTCGCTCATATCCATATCGCACCGCACCAAGGAATGGGAGGAGGTGATGGAAGAGTGCCGTTCATTGTGGAAAGAGCTGCTCTGCATCCCCGATGACTACGAAACGGTCTTCCTCGGAGGAGGAGCGAGCCTGGAATTCCTTTATGTGGCGATGAACTTCCTTGAGAACAAAGCCGCATACCTGGATACCGGCGTATGGGCGCACAAGGCGCTGCAGGAGGCACAGGGCATAGGGAATGCCTACGCACTGGCCTGCTCAAAAGACCGCAACTACTGCTACATACCGAAAGGATACGAAATCCCCTCGGACATAGACTACTTCCACATCACTACCAACAATACCATCTACGGCACGGAGATAAAGACCGACATAGACTGCCCGGTGCCGCTCATCGCGGACATGTCCTCCGACATACTCAGCCGCCGGGTCGACGTGAGCAAATATGCGATGATATACGGCGGGGCGCAGAAGAATGCCGGTCCCGCAGGCGTCACCTTCGCCATCATACGCAAAGACGCCCTCGGCAAGGTCAGCCGCCGCATCCCTTCCATGCTCGACTACCGCCTGCACATAGACAAGGCATCCATGTTCAACACGCCGCCGGTATTTTCCATCTTCGTGATGAACGAGACCCTCAAGTGGCTTAAGAGCATGGGCGGTATAGATGCCATACATGCCGCCGATGAGAAAAAGGCCGCCACCCTGTATGCCGAAATAGACCGCAACAGCCTGTTCCGCGGAACGGCGGACAAGGAAGACCGCTCCATAATGAACGTCTGTTTCGTCATGGCCGACGGACGGGAAGGCCTTCAGGACGAATTTCTTGCGTTCGCAAAGCAGTGCGGCATGGTCGGCATCAAAGGACACCGCTCCGTGGGAGGATTCCGGGCATCACTCTACAATGCCTGCACCCAGGAAGACGTCGATGCGCTCGTGAAGTGTATGCAAGAATTTGAGAAACTCCACATTTAAGAGACATATGAAGGTATTGCTTGCAACCGCGAAACCGTTCGCGACCGAGGCCGTAAGCGGCATCAGGGACATACTCGAGACGGCAGGGCACGAGATGGCCCTGCTCGAAAAATACTCCGGGCAGCAGGAGCTGGCAGAGGCGGCGGCCTCTGCCGATGCCCTTATAGTCCGCTCCGACAAGGTGACTGCGGAGGTGATTGCGGCGTCTCCGAGGCTCCGCATCGTCGTCCGCGCCGGGGCAGGCTACGACAATATAGACCTCGAAGCCGCGAGCAGCCGCGGCATAGTGGTGATGAACACCCCGGGCCAGAATGCCAACGCCGTGGCGGAACTCGCTCTGGCCATGATGATTTACATGGCCCGCACCCAGTTTACTCCGGCCACCGGCAGCGAGATTGCCGGGAAGACCGTGGGGATTCAGGCATTCGGCAACATGGGGCGCCTGGTAGGGGCCAAGGCGGCCGCCCTCGGGATGAAAGTGCTGGCCG
>JAFLUX010000070.1 GCA_022508605.1 Bacteroidales bacterium
AAAGACCACGGATTCGGTACCGGCGACAATGTCGGCTTTGGCAAAGAGCGTGTTGCGGAAATCCTCGACGATGCCGCCGACGGTTACGTTGACCGGATTGAGGTCGTAGTCCAGCCATTTCAGTTGGTCGCCCGGCTTGAGGTTGTGGGTGTTGGCGAACGTCCGGCTCACGAGCACGAGGTCTTTGGAGAGCAGGGCGTCGGTCGAGCCTTCGAGGATGCGATAGTGGGGAAAGAGGTCGAAGAAGTCCTTGTCCACGCCGATACCGGTTGCCGATACTGTCTCGCCGTCGATTTTGAACGTCACCTCTTCCGACCCATAGACGTTCACGATTTGTTCGATTTCGGGCACGCGCTCCTCGGCAACGGCCTTGAAGCCGTAGGTGAGGCCGAGATAGTCGGGCATGCCGGGGACGTAGATGTTCTCGTAGTCGGGGTGCTCCGTGGTGATTGTGTACTGCGTCCAGGCGTAGCAACCGATGAGGATGACGAAGGCGAGGCTGATTGTCAGTCCCGCAGCCTCGATGAGGGTATAGAAAAGGTTTCGCGAGAGAAACTTGAAGTAGCTTTTCATTGTTGTTGTCTTTTATCAGGTAGTCTAAGAGGGCTTGTTGCCCTGATTATTCTTAATAGTTTCTATAGATTTTATAGTTCCTATAGTTTCTATAGATTCTATAGTTTCTATAGTTTCTATAAAAAACCGAAAAACCATCCACCGCATAAACCACTCTCATTCGCTCTTGAGCGCCCGGAGGGGATTGGCCGTTGCCGCGCGCCACGAGCGGACGGTGACCACGGCGACCGTCATGGCCAGCACGACGAGCATGGCTGCCACGAATACCCACGCCGCCATGTCCACGCGATAGGGATAGCCGGAGAGGTAGCGGTCGACGACAAAGACGCTGAAGGGCAGCGCCACCACGAAGCAGGCCAGCACGATGCGCACGAAGCGGCCGCAGAACATGCCGAGGATTTCGGCTACGGAGGCGCCGTTGACGCGACGGATGCCGATTTCCTTGCGGCGATGCTCGGTCTCGAACATCACCAGGCCGAAGACGCCCATGAGCGAGATGACGACGGCCAGCACCGTAAAGAGCGTCACCAGCAACGACATGTTGCGCTCCTGCTCGTACTGCGCCTGAAGGGCGGCGTCGAGGAAGCGGACGTCGAGGTCCTCGGGCTCGAGGCTGGGGTCGAACTCACAGAGCTTCTTGCACAGGCGGTCGCTGAGGGCGGCGATGTCGGTGCCGGGCGCGGTACGGACGAAGAGCTGCGCCGGATACAGCCACGGATACTTGCCCATGACGTAGAACGAGAAGGGGCCAATGCTGTTGTGCAGCGACGAATAGTTGAAGTTTCGACAGATGCCGGCCAGTTCGGCGGGCGCGTTGCGGTGGCCGTTGACGTGGCTCTTGCCGAGTTCCAGACCGAAAGCGTCGCGGGCGGCTTCGTTGAAGATGAAGACGCCGCTCTCGCTCTGCTCGTCGGAGGGCAGGAAGTCGCGTCCCTCGACAATCTCGATACCCATGAAGCGCAGGAAGTTCCACGATACGGGATAGCATTGCCAGTGATAATTTCTCCCCGCTATCTCGCGCCCCCATGTCATGCGCTGGTCGGCGATGAAGTCGCCGTTGCCCCAAGTGACGTCCACTATGTCGGCATCGCTGCGGAAGGCGTTGTCCAGCTCGTTGCCGGGTTGGGCAATGCGCCACGAGGTCTTGACGGTGAGGATGTTCTCGCGGTCGAAGCCCATGTCCTTGTCGAGCATGAAAGCATGCTGGCGGTGCATGAAGACGGCTGCGATGATGAGGATAGTGGAAACGGCGAACTGGAAGCCGATGAGGGCCGTGCGGAAGTATCGGCCCTTTGCTACGGACCCCATCGTGCCCTTGAGCGCAAAGGCGGGATTAAAGGAGGTGATGTAAAGGGCGGGATAGAGGCTGGCGACAACGGAAATGAGCAGGGCAGCGGCGACGGTGACCACGGCAGGCAGAAGATTGAGGTTAAAGGCGAGGGGCACGTCGATGAGCCGCGCCAGCGGCGAGGCACTGAAGCCGACGACAAACAGGGCGGCAAGGCCGATGGCGATAAGAACCATCAGCACCGACTCGCCGACGAAGGGACCGACGAGGCGACCGCGGCTGCAACCGAAGATTTTGCGCGTGTTGACCTCGCGAAGCCGGATGGGTATCTGCGCAAAGAAGAAGTTGACGTAGTTGATGAAGGCAATGACGACAATGAGGAGGGCGATGGCGAGCAGCGTCCACGTCGTCGTGCGGCTGCCTTGTGCCAACACATTTGCGGAGACATCGGAGAAGTAGGTGTCGCGCAGGTTGATGAGGCGGACGATATCCGTACTATCCATTTCCTCGGTAAATTCGTTGCTGGGAAGGTCGTGCACGGCGGCGTTCATTTGCTGCTCGGCCTCCTCGAGGGTGACACCTTCGTGGAGACGAACGAAATACACACTGCTCCATTCACTCCATTGGTCGAGTCCGTTATTATCGGTGTTGCGGAACATGTCGACCTTCTCGAGGTCGCTGTGGCGCGGTGGATCGGCATAGATGGCAACGACGGAACCGGTCACAGACTCGACAGACAAGCCCCAGTAGTCGACGCACAACTTGAAACTCTCGCCCACGCCAAGGCCGAGCCGCCGGGCTGTGGATTCGGAGAGGGCATAGCGAGAATTGTCGTTCATGTCGTCCCAACTCCCGGCAACGAGTTCGAAGCCGAAAACCTTGCGACTGCCGGTCGTCAACTCGGTGGCATTGACGGGTATGGCGACCTTACCATCAACGGGGCTGGCATAACCTATTGATTCGCTGTGGAGCGCGGCATGGCCGCCGACCTCGATGCCGGGTGTCTTGGCAATGATGCCCTCGGCCAAAGGGCGACAGATGAAGGGATCGTAGTCACCATCCTCGGAGAGCGGTCCTCCCCACATTGCGAGATAGATGCGGTCGCTGTCGGGTACGGCACGGTTGAAGCCGAGGTTGTGGCCGACTTGTACCATAATAATATATAGGGCGGCGAGGGCGACGGTAAGCCCCATGATGCTGAGCAGGGTCGCCAGGCTCATGCTCAGGTTCCTTGTTCTGAGAAATCGCATGGTTGTCGGCGGTTTAGAGTTCGGAGGTGACGTCGGCGACGAGTTGTCCGTCGAAGAGGTTGAGGACGCGGTCGGCATATCCGGCGTCGCGCTGGGAGTGGGTGACCATGACGACGGTGGTGCCCTCGGCGTTGAGTTCGGTAAGCAGGTTCATGACCTCGCGGCCGTTCTTGGAGTCGAGGTTACCCGTGGGCTCGTCGGCCAGGATGAGCTTGGGCTGGGAGACGACGGCACGGGCGATGGCCACGCGCTGCTGCTGTCCGCCGGAGAGTTGCTGGGGGAAGTGGTGGGCGCGGTGGTTGATGGCCATGCGGTGCATGATTTCCGTGACGCGGCGGCGCCGTTCGGCCGTGGGGACGCCGAGGTACTTGAGGGGCAGTTCGATGTTGTCGAAGACGTCGAGGTCGTCGATGAGGTTGAAGCTCTGGAAGACGAAGCCGATGTTGCCGCGGCGGAAGCGCGTGCGCTGCGTCTCTTTCAGCTTGGCCACCTCGCTGCCCAGCAGCTGGTAGGAGCCGTCGGTGGGGCTGTCGAGCAGGCCGAGGATGTTGAGCAGCGTGGACTTGCCGCAACCCGAGGGGCCCATGATGGCCACGAACTCGCGTTCCTGGATGTCAAAAGATACGCCGTTGAGGGCAATGGTCTCGATTTCTTCCGTGCGGAAGACTTTGGTGAGGTTGTTTACTGTAATCATAGCGGTTTGTTTTTTAATTTGTTGTATTTAAATTTATGATTTGTTGCTGATGAGTGTCTGAATCGAGCGCGCTCAGTTGGAAAACTCAGCGCGCTGAGTTTAGAAATCGAGCGTGCTCAGTTGTGAAATCGAGCGCGCTGAGTTTGTCAATCGAGCGCGCTCGATTTTCCAAGCGTTGCGCGCGGGCAGGAAAATTGTTGCTGAACAATATGGATGTTGTTGCTGAACGTTTCATAGGCCGGAGAAGACAAGGATGTCGCAGTCGCCGTAGTTGGCGTAGCTGGAGGTGATGACTTGCTCGCCCGGGGAGAGTCCCTCGAGGACTTCGTAGTACTGGGGATTCTGCCGGCCGAGGCGGATGTCGCGGCGCACGGCACGGCGGCCGTCGGGCGAGAGGACGTATATCCACTTGCCGCCCGTCTGCTGGTAGAAGGGGCCGCGGGGAATGATGACGGCCTGCTCGGGCTGCCCCATCTGGAGGTTGAGGTAGTAGGTCTGTCCGCTGCGCACGTGGGCGGGCTGCCCGGCGTCGAACTTGAAGTCGGCGCGGAACTTGCCGTCGCGCACCTCGGGATAGACCTTGCGTATGCGGGCCGAGTAGGTCTCGCCGCCGCGCTCGAAGGTGGCCTCGAGGTCGGGAACGACGCGGTCGATGTAGTGCTCGTCAATCTGTGCCTCAATCTTGTACGTGCCCACGGAATTGATTTGCCCGATGCGCGCGCCGGAGGTGATGGACTGGCCCAGCACGACGTCGAGCAGGCCGAGCTGTCCGTCGGCCGGAGCGCAGACGATGAGGTTGTCCTTGCGGCGGCGAATCATCATCATGTTGCGCCGCATGTTGTCGAGGCTCTCGCGCATCTGCTCGATTTCCACCGAGCGATACAGGCTGTCCTGCCGGGCGCGGTTGCGCACCAGTTCGTGGCGGCCGCGCGAGAGCTGCCAGTCCTCCTCGGCCTTGAGATAGTCCTCGCGGGCCACGAGCCCGTCGGCATAGAGTGCTTTCTGCTGTTCGTAGGCGCGGCTGTTGCGGCGCACGTCGATGGCCAGCTGCATCTCCTCCTGCCGGACGGCGAGCTTCTGTTGCTCCATCTGTATCATGGTGTTGCGCAGGATGTTCTCTTTCTCGGCCAGGGAGGCCTCGGCGTTGAGAATCTGGAGGTCGAGGTTGTCGTTGGAGAGGACGACAATCGGGTCGCCGCCCCTCACCGTAGCGCCCTCCTCGACCAGGATGCGCTCCACGGTTCCGCCCTCCTGGGGCGACAGCTGCACGGTGGTCATGGGCACGACGCGCCCGTTGAGCCGGATGTAGTCGTTAAACTCCCCGTGGTCCACCGCGACCACCGTCAGGCTCTCGCGCTCGACGCGGAGCGTCTTGCCGTCGGGCCGCGTCAGCAGGTAGGCGACGAGCGCCAGCGGCAGCATCGCCAGCCACCACGGCAGGGCACGCCGCGTGAAGGCGGCCCGTATGCCTTTCTTTTTCTCGATAATTTTATCCATTTTGTTTAGTTGAAAATTGAGAGTTGAGAGTTGAGAGTTGAAAGTTGAGAGTTGAAAGTTGAGAGTTGAAA
>JAFLUX010000071.1 GCA_022508605.1 Bacteroidales bacterium
CAACTTTCAACTCCCAACTCTCAATTCTCAACTTTCCAATCGGCTCTGCCGCTCCGCTTGTCGGAGAACTCTCAATTTTCAACTCCTCATGAAACCACGCCCGGCGTCTATGCCCAATACACGCTGAATCTGGCCGACAAGCTGACCCTGATGGCCGGCCTGCGTGCCGACCACAGCAGTCTGTACGGCACGTTCGTCACGCCCCGCGCCCATGTCAAGTATGCGCCCCACGACGTGCTCACGCTGCGCCTCTCGGCCGGCAAGGGCTACCGCTCACCGCGCCCCCTGGCCGAGAACCACTATCTGCTGGCCAGCGGCCGCAGGCTTGTCATCGACAAGGCCGAGCAGGAAAGTGCATGGAACACGGGCGTGAGCGCCGCCTTCTACATACCCCTGTTCGGCAACACGCTGAAGCTCAACCTTGAATACTACTACACCCACTTCCTCCGCCAGCTGATTACGGACTACGACTCGAATCCCGAAGAACTGCGGCTGACGAACCTCGACGGCCGTTCGTATTCCCACACCTTCCAGATAGACGCCACCTATCCCCTTGCCGAGGGACTGGAGGTGACGGCGGCCTGGCGCCTCAACGACGTGCGCACGACCTACGGCGGCCGCCTGCTGGAGCGTCCCCTGGCCAGCCGCTACAAAGGTCTGCTCACCGCCTCCTACAAGACGCCGCTCGGCCTGTGGCAGTTCGACCTCACCTGCCAGCTCAACGGCGGCGGCCGCCTGCCGGCCTCCTCCGCTGCTCCCGGCGGCCGCTTCCCTGCCTATCCGCAGCTCAACGCACAGGCGACGCGCTGGTTTCGCCACGTGTCCGTGTACGTCGGTGGCGAAAACCTCACCAACTACCGCCAGCGACATCCCATCGTCGGTGCCGACCGCCCGTGGAGCTCCGATTTCGAACCGACGATGGTCTGGGGACCGGTGCACGGGGCGACGGCCTACGCCGGCCTGCGGGTGAACCTCGGGAAAAGGATGTAGGAGATTTTTAGACAAGCAAATTTGATTGTTTGAACAAGCTGAGCAGAAAATAAAGAGTTCTTTAACATTTCTCGCAATGCAGTAGATAAAGTTTCCGTAGCTTCTTTAGGTAATTAAAAAGTGTGCAAAAAAGGTAAAGATTTTTTTTGTATCGTAAATATTTTGTACCTTTGCGGCCGGAAATGAAAGGTAAGACGTAAAACTATGAGTTGTCGCCTTTGTTTCTACAATGCGGATTAGGGAATCGGGTGAAACTCCCGGACAGTCCCGCTGCTGTAAGTCCAAAATAAATCTCTGTGGCGATTGGCCACTGGCTCTGGAGGGAGCTGGGAAGGTGCCACGAAAGAGATGGACGAGTCAGAAGACCTGCCGTGTTGGACGCATGCAAATGCAACTGCGAGGACAGTATGAACAAACTTTATGTATAACTAAAAATCAAATTATCCAAATGAAAAAGTATTTTTATTTGGCATTGGCCTTGTGTATGGGCTTTGCTGCAACATCCTGTGATGAAGAAGACGGACCGGGTGGACCGATTATTGACACCGTAGTGCATACGGTGACGTTTGAAGGTGATTATTGGTCTGCACTGATTGACAGTAAACATTATGGTGGTGAGTTGCTCTACGGAGAGAATGCCAACAATTACGCTTGGACTGATAGCGTGACGGGATTGAATGGCGGTATGACTCTTGAGCATGGTGGCGCTTGGGGCGGAGGATTCTATGAAGGCGGTACGGCCATCAGCAACTATATCGATGGAAATATCGAGGAGCACGCCACCTTTGAATATCAGTTGGCTGTTCCTGCCAGAAACATGAAGGATTGCACTCCCGATCCAGATACAGATGATTTCATACCTAACAATTTTGTGGTGGCTAATTGCCCGGCTGTTATCAAGTTCCCGGCGGAAGGTGTATCGCGCATCATCTATAGCATGGACATCATTCCGACTACTTTTCTGTTAGGTACAATGCTCAACGGCAATGATTTTGCCCAGTCATTGAAGGACGGAGGTTATCTGACATTGATTATTGCGGCAGACAATGGTATGGCTATTATGGTGGATTTGGCACGCGACGGCAAAATTATGCAGGATTGGACGACCATAGACTTGAGTTCGTTGGGTAAAGTGAATAGCCTGACCTTTGAGATGGACGGCAGCGACAAGTCGGAGTACGGCTTGAATCATCCGATGTACTTTGCCTTCGACAATGTCGTTGTTGAAATGAGGAGATGAATTTTCTAAACTCTATCTATAAAACCGGCATGCTGCTGTTGGCCTTTGGGCTGATGGCGGCATGCTCCAATTTAGACAGTGATATTGAGAAAGAGCCGTTCGACGGCGCGACAGAAGGGGGCGTGCTCATCCTCTGCCAAGGTAATCTCAATGCAGGCAATGCCACGCTTTCGTACTACAATCCCGATACGCGAACCGTGGAGAACGGTGTCTTTCAGCGTGCCAACGGCGGTGCCAAATTAGGCGATACGGGACAGTCTGTCGCCTTGCATGGCGACAGGGTCTATGTGGCTATGGAGAACAGCGGAATTGTCTGGGTCTTGAATGCTGCGACGTTTCAGGTGGAAGGGAAGTTGACCGTCGGGCAGACCGAACACATGGTCAATCCGCGCTACATTCATTTTCTGGACAGCCCGGACGGCCGATTACCTTCCACGAAGGCATACATCACCGACCTCTATTCTCCTTATATCACCGTGTTCAATCCCTGGACGATGGAATATGTGTCAAGCATCTCAACAGGGCAAACTGCCTCGCAAGGGCATTGCAGCACGGAGCAGATGGTGCAGTACGGAGACTATGTGTTCACCAACTGCTGGAGCTATTCCAACAAAATTCTGGTCATTGATACCCGTCGGGACGAGGTTTGCGACAGCCTTGTCCTCGGTGCGATACAGCCTAAGAGCATGGTCGTGGATGCACGCGGCAAGCTGTGGGTGATTACCGACGGTGGTTACTTTACGGCCGACAGCAGTTTCGGGGATAACATACCTCATCTGTATCGCATAGATGCGGCCACGCTGACCGTGGAACTCGACCAAGCTCTCGACACCGACGAGGCCAACGTGTTTTTGGCTACCAATCCGGCGCGAGACGTTCTTTATGTGATCAACAACGATGTCTATCGTATGAGCATTACCGACAGCCACCTGCCCGTCCGGCCGTTCATTGAAGCAGAACGGGACAACAAGGGTCGCCGTCATTATCTCTATGCCATGGGGGTGGACCCGCACAATGGTGAAATCTATTTGGCAGATGCCGTGGATTACAGTCAGTCAGGCGTCGTCTATCGCTATGCCGAAGACGGTACGCTTCTTCATAGTTTTCGTGTAGGTATCACGCCTTGCGGCTTTGCATTCAAATGATATGAAAGAGGAATTGTATAATAGTTTTAGGAAAGCGCTGCTGCTTTGCCTGTTGGCGGTCTTTGTCGTTTCCTGCAATCATGACGAACTGACGGAAGAAGGCTTGCTGCCCGTCATTACGTGGGACGAGCCTTCGGCGCGCTACCGCATTTATGAAGGAGAGGTGTTGATGTTGGTGCCCAACGTGGAGCATACCGATGAGACGACTACCTATTTGTGGATGCTGGACGGAAGGGTGACGGGACGGACGGACAGCTATTCTTTTACGGGCTACAGCAAGGGAGACTATTACGTCAAGCTGGCCGTGACCAATCGTTTCGGCAGGACGGAGGACGAGGTGAAGATAACCGTCACGGAACGCAAGAACAATGAACTGCCCGAGATACCGTACTCCGAGGGCTGGCGCTTTCCGTGGACGGAAATCAATGTTGCCAAGGGGCGCACCCTGAAGATACGGCCGTATATGGCGGACTGTTCGGCCGAGTATTCGTGGACGCTCGACGGAAAAGCGGTCGACGGACGAGCAGACGAAGTGGCCTATGTGTTCAACGCCTTGCAGGAAGGACGCCATACGCTGACGCTGACCCAGCGGAAAGACGACGATGAACTTTCGCAGCAGTTCGTCATCAATGTATGTCCTCCGGCCGGAACCTATCGCCGGTCGTCAGAGGGAGACGCTATAATAAATAAGGTATATGCCTTTATGCCCGCTCCCGGTCATCAGGTGAACGGCTATGTCATCATCGGCGAACGCTTCCCGGCCGGTTGTACGCACGAGCAGGCTTGCGATTCGGTGCTCTCCTTTTTCCGTTCGGGCTATTCCGTCAGTCTTGGAGGCCAGGGCGGCTATCTGGTTGCCGGCTTCGACCACAGCGTGCCGGTATCTGGCGGTTACGACCTTTGCATCAAGGGCAACCCCTTCAGCTATCAGTCCGAACCGGGCATCATCTGGGTCAGTCAGGACGACAACGGCGACGGACAACCCAACGACCAGTGGTTTGAGTTGGCCGGTTCGGCATACGGAACGGAAGACGAGACGCTGGAGTACGCCATCACCTACTACCGTCCGCCGGTGCCCAACTCCGCTGTCGGCTGGCGCGACTGCTTCGGCGAGGAGGGCTATATTCCTTATATGAGTTATTGGAATCCGTCGCCTTACTACTGGATGGACTGGATGCCGGAGGCGGAATACACTTATTTCGGTTCTCGCCTTGCCGACCACAGTACCTACGAAAACGGATTCGCCAACATGCCGCCCTACGCCTGGGGCTATGTCGATAATTTTGGCGAGGACTTTATTGAAGGGCCTGCGGGCAAGATGGGATACTATAAGCTGAGCAATGCCCGCACCTGGGACGGTCAGCCGGCACGGTTGGAGTACATCGACTTCGTGAAGATACAGACGGCGCAGACGGGCTCTACACCCAATCTGGGCGAAATCAGTACGGAAGTCTATTATATCGGAGAATGCCATTGAGGGAATGTACAATTTACAAATTTACAATGTACAATTTATGGGGTCATTTACAATTTTCTTCCTCCCTGCACGGATAAATTGTAAATTAACCAAATTGTACATAAATTGTACATTGTAAATTGTCAAATTGTACATAAACTATAATTCCCATGCGCGGTCCGTTTCTTCTGCTTTTCTTATGTCTGAGCCTGTCGCTTTTCGGTCAGTCTTCGGAAGAACGGGCGCTTACGGAGGTGGAGGTCGTTGCCCATCGTCGCCTCAAGGATGCCGGCGTGCAGCAGACCGTGCTCGATACGGCAGTCCTCCACCAGCAAATCTCCCTGTCGATGGCCGACATGCTCACCCGCCATTCCACGCTATTCATTAAGAGCTACGGCCGCGCCACGGAATCCACGGCCGAGTTTCGCGGCACTTCGCCCAGCCACACGCAGGTGCTTTGGAACGGCATGAGGATAAACTCTCCCATGCTCGGGACGGTGGACTTCA
>JAFLUX010000072.1 GCA_022508605.1 Bacteroidales bacterium
TGTGCTCGTCGCTCCGGTGTGCGGTCCGTATGCTCCCCGGACCGCATATCATCTTGTGTGTGAATCCGCTCAGATGCGGCGCGTCGCTTCCGAACGCCACGGAGGCGGAGTCGAAGCCAGGCAGGGTCAGGTAGCGGGCCGGAGTGTCGCCTCCCAGGGCTTCCACCGCTACGCTCCCGGCAAGCTGCGACATGAATGCCTGCACCTTGTCGTCCGAAACGAAGGTGGTGCGGAAGTACAGGCGGCAGGAAAGCTCCGGGGAGAGGATGTTCTGCGGGTTGTCGCTGAGCAGCCGTCCTATGTTCCAGGTAGTATCTCCCAGCAGCGGGTCGGAGCCGAAGTCATGGGCCTTGAGCGTGTCGTAGAACTCGTTGAAAAGGTCCACGGCGCTTGTGCCGTATTGCGGATATCCGGAATGGAAGGCCTCCCCGCGGAAAACGAGACCGTAGGCCTTGGTGCCTTTCGATGCGCTCGCCATCTTGTTTTCCGTCGGTTCGCCGACAATGAGGAACGGCGCTGTGAATCCTGTCTTCGAAAACGCCTTTGCGCCCCAGGAGCCCGTTTCTTCGCCGGCGAGCAGCAGCAGGCCGAAATCCGTGCGCCCCTCGCTTTCCAGGCTCTTGCATGCCGTGTACATGGCGAATATCTGTCCTTTGGCGTCGCAGCTTCCGCGCCCGCTTATCCGGGTGTCGAGGAAAAGCGGCGGAATGTATGGCGGAACGGTGTCCATGTGCGTGCAGAACACCACTTTCGGGGTGCCCCACGACAGGAGCAGGTTCAGCGTGCCGTCACCGACTTCGAACATCTGCATGGAGGGGGCCTCGAGGCGCTGCATCAGCCTGAGTGCGAGCTCTCGTTCCTTCCCGGATGTGGAATCGTGCGACAGTATGTCTTTCAGCAGTTCCAGGTCCATATCGCAATCTTTGTGCAATCCCCGCAAACATACGAATTTTTTGCGTATTTTTGTAAAAAGTGCATGATTCAGCAGAGCGTGCCGGGCCTTGCGCATGCGGGCGTCCTGCTGGCAAATACCGCAATTTATGGAGATAACGCTGGAAAGATTTTATGAGGTCCTGGATGCGCTGGAAGCCGGGGAGCTGCGCGTCGCCGAAAAGGAAAACGGGACATGGAAAGTCAACAAATGGGTAAAGGAAGTGATTCTGGCCGGGTTCAGGCTCGGGGCCATGGATGACATGTCGCAGGGACAGTTCCCCTTTTTCGACAAAGACACTTTCCCGGTGCGCCGCTTCAAGAAGGAGGACGGGGTGCGCATAGTCCCCGGAGGCTCATCCATCCGCAGGGGCGCATATCTTGCTCCGGGCAGCATAGTCATGCCGCCCTCCTATGTCAACGTGGGTGCGTATGTAGGGGAGGGTACGATGGTGGACAGCCATGTCACGATAGGTTCATGCGCTCAGGTGGGCCGCAACATACATATTTCGGCAGCAACGCAGATAGGCGGGGTGCTCGAGCCTGCCGGGGCACTGCCGACCATCATCGAAGACGGAGCCTTCGTAGGCGGAAACTGCGGCATCTATGAGGGTACGGTCGTGGAAGAGGGCGCCGTGATAGCCTCCGGGGTCATAATCACTGCTTCCACCGCCATATTCGATGCCACCAAGGGCGCTTTCGTCGAACGCAATGCTGACGGACGCACGGTGGTGCCGCGCAACGCCGTGGTGGTGAGCGGTTCCCGGCCTGTCGTCAGGGACGGCAAGCCCCTGGAGAGCGGCGTGCATCTTTATTGCCCGGTCATCGTGAAGTACCGCGACGAGAAGACCGCCGGAAGCGTGCATCTTGAAGATCTGCTCCGATGATGCCTGTGGATTACAGCCGTTTCTTCTCTGAAGACGTCCCCTCCTTTCTCCGTTCCCCCGTAAGGGAAATTTTCCGCAAGGTGGACCTGGGAGCTATCTGTTCATTTGCCGGAGGCTACCCGGCAGCAGTGACTTTCCCCACGGAGCATATACCCTCCCTGGTATCCTCCGTGCTTGAAAAATACGGCACGAAGGCCTTGCAGTACGGCGATACGCGTGGGGTCGCGGAACTTAGGGAGCAAATCGCGAAGCGCTACGGAGTACCCGTCTCGCAGGTGCAGATAACGACTTCGTCCCAGCAGGGCATAGACGTGTGCACGCGCATACTGGCCGACCCGGGGGACATCGTGCTGGCCGACAATCCGGTTTATCTCGGCGCCTTGCAGAGTTTCAGGGCATACAGGGCCGGTGTGGTGCCTATAGATGAGTACAGTGCAGGTCTTGGCCGGGCGAAGTTCATCTATGTGATTCCGGACTTCAACAACCCCTCCGGCAAG
Source organism: Bacteroidales bacterium (assembly GCA_022508605.1). GTDB lineage: Bacteria > Bacteroidota > Bacteroidia > Bacteroidales > UBA932 > Cryptobacteroides. Next base: position 2,315 of record JAFLUX010000072.1, read on the forward strand.
ACTCTCGACCTTTCGGCGAGGGAGGCCCTGGTGCGGAAGGCGAGGGAGCTGGACGTGCTGATAGTGGAGGACAGCCCCTACCGGGAACTGCGCTACAGCGGCACGCCGGTAAAGACCCTGCGCGAACTCGCTCCGGAACGGACGCTCCAGCTCGGAAGCCTGTCGAAGATTTTTGCGCCCGGTTTCCGTCTTGGATGGATAATAGGTCCGGAAGAGCTGCTCGAACAGATTTATGTGTGCAAGCAGTGTCTTGACCTGTGTCCTCCCGTGCTCGACCAGTATGTCACGGCCGAGTACATGGCCTCCGGGCTGCTGGATTCCAATCTGGCCGGAAGCATAGCGGAATACCGCCGGAGGCGCGACCTCATGCTTTCGCTGCTGGAGCGCTTCATGCCTGACGGAGTGGAATGGACGCGCCCTGACGGCGGACTTTTCCTGTGGCTCACGCTCCCGGAGAGCATAGACACCGTGGCCCTTTACGACAAGGCCCTGGATGCCGGCGTGGCCTATGTGGCAGGCTCTTTCTTCTACACCGACGGGAGTCACCGCAATACCATGCGCCTCAATTTCTCCTTTATCGACGAGGCGAAGATGGAGCCGGGCATTAAACTTTTATCCGAACTGATACGCGATGCTGTATAAATTTTCAGGAGCCGGAAACGACTTCGTCGTCATGGACGGCAGGAGGGCCGATGTATCCGCCTTTCGTGATGCGACCCGAATAGGGGAGCTGTGCCGTGAATACGGTACGGACGGCCTGATGATACTCGGAGAGGCTCCGGGAGTGGATTTTGAAATGGAATTCTACAACCCCGACGGCTCCGGGGGCATGATGTGCGGCAACGGCGGACGCTGCATAGTGGCATTTGCCGATTATTTGGGCATAAGGCCGGCGGACGGGGAGCTTTACAGTTTTCTCGCGCCAGACGGCCTGCACAGGGCAAGCATACTGGAGGGGCCGGCGTGTTCTCATGCCGGCGCTCCTGCGGGAGAGCGGGGGAGCGGGGAAGAAGCGGGCGACATGCGCTGGACGGTGCGCCTGCAGATGATAGATGTGAAAGAATGCGTCCCTGCCCGTGGGGGCTGGTTTCTCAATACCGGCACGCGCCACCTCGTGCTGCTTGTGGACGACATCGAGGCGGTGGACATGGAATCGACGGCAAAACCGCTCCGCTGGGATGCGGAGTTCCAGCCTGAGGGGACCAATGTGAACTTCGTGCAGCTTGCCCCGGACGGCCTGCATGTACGCACCTTCGAAAAGGGTGTGGAGGGAGAGACGCTGGCCTGCGGGACAGGGCTTACCGCCGCGGCCATAGCCGTATGGAAGACCGGCGGGGCCGGGATGTCGTCCCCAAGGACGGACGGGCGTATTGCATACCGGCTGCAGTGCCGTCGCGGAGACTGGCTTTCCGTGGATTTTCTCCCCGACCTCAGTTCTGTCCATCTTACGGGCCCGGCGGAATTGGTGAGCATTGGCTGAAAAATTCTTATCTTTGGGGCATAAATTATTGAGTATGAAAATGAAATTGTCAAACGGGGTCGAGATACCCTCTCCGGGATTCGGCACCTACAAGATTCCGGACGGAGCAGTTTGCACGGATTCCGTGTGCGAGGCCGTGAAGGCGGGATATCGCCACATAGATACGGCCGCGGTATATGCCAACGAGCGTTCGGTGGGAGAAGGCATAAGGCAGTGCGGCGTGCCGCGCAGCGAACTCTTCGTGACCAGCAAGGTCTGGAATACGGAGCGCGGCTACGACAAAACTCTCCGCGCTTTCGACAAGACCCTCTCCGACCTCGGACTGGAGTATCTGGATCTCTATCTCATCCACTGGCCCGCAAATGCCATGCAGTTCGGGGACGGGGCCGATGCCCTGAATCTCGACACGTGGAAGGCCCTTGAGAGACTGTATTCCGAAAAACTTGTCAGGAGCATAGGACTCAGCAATTTCTACACCGCCCACATGACCCCGCTGCTCGCCTCGGCCAACGTTTGTCCGCACGTGGACCAGATTGAATATCATCCCGGTCTGCTGCAGCAGGAAACCGTGGAGCTGTGCCGCAGCCACGACATACTTGTAGAGGCCTGGAGTCCTCTCGGACGCGGTCACCTGCTGGCGGACGAAGTGCTCGCTCGCATAGGGGAAAGGCATTCAAAGACTCCCGCCCAGCTGCTTTTGCGCTGGTGCGTCCAGAACGGCGTGCTGCCTCTCGTCAAGTCGGTACACACGGAGCGCATACTGGAGAATTTCGATATCTTCGACTTCACTCTGAGCGATGAGGAGATGGCCGAAATGGCCGCAATGCCGGACTACCGCTACGGTTCGCATCCTGATACGGCTGCGTTCTGACGCGCCGCAATCCTTTAACTGTCGGAAAAAGCCGGCGTCATGCACTCGAAGCATGGCGCCGGCTCTCTTTATTGCCTGCCGTCTTTTACAGGCGCTTTAGGATTTCTTCGGTCTGGGCCTCGTATCCCGGCTTGCGCAGCAGTGCGAACATGTTCTTCTTGTAGGCCTCCACACCAGGCTGGTTGAAGGGATTTACCCCGAGAAGATAGGCGCTTATGCCGCAGGCCGCCTCGAAGAAGTAGAAAAGCTCTCCGATGCAGAACTCATCGACTTTCTCTATGCTTATCTCAATCTGGGGTACCCCGCCGTCTATGTGGGCGAGCTTGGTGCCGAGTGCGGCCATGGCATTGCAGTGCTCCACATGCTGCCCTGCAAGATAGTTGAGCTGGTCGAGATTCTGCTCGTCGGAGCATATAGTCACGCTGCGTCCGGACTTCTCTATGCTGACCACGGTCTCGAACATGCAGCGGTCGCCGTCCTGGATGAACTGGCCCATGGAATGCAGGTCCGTGGTGAAGTTTGCGGATGCCGGATATATACC
>JAFLUX010000073.1 GCA_022508605.1 Bacteroidales bacterium
GGCGGACCCGGTGCTCGGCGTGGACATGGCCTCCACCGGAGAGGTCGGCTGCATAGGCGACAATCTCGATGACGCCCTGCTGAAAGCCATGCTCTCGGTAGGGCACCGCATACCGCAGCGCTCCGTGCTGGTATCCTCCGGCAATTCCATACAGAAGGCCGACCTGCTGCCGGCATGCCAGCTGCTCGCCCGGAACGGATACACCATTTATGCCACAGGGGGGACGTGCTACTATCTGAATGAAAACGGAGTGCCGGCGCATCGCGTGCTTTGGCCGAACGAAACCGAAGATGGCATCCCGGCCGCAATAGACCTCATACGCACCCATCAGGTGGAGCTGGTTATAAACCTGCCCAAGAATTTCACCCGCCATGAGCTGAGCAGAGGCTATATGATGCGCCGTGCGGCGATCGACTTCAACGTGCCGCTGATTACCAACAGCCGTCTTGCTACCGCCTACATACGGGCCTTCTGCGCAAAGCCTCAGGATTCCATAAGCATAAAGAGCTGGGACGAGTATTGATGCCTGATGCCGGGCAAGGGTGCGGCCAGCCGGCATTCGGCTTCCGGTGGATTCGGAGGCCGCTCAAATAATCGGATAAATTGTTTGAGTATTGGTTTATAATTCATACATTTGTCAGATTTGAACATTTGTGAACGTATGTATGGATTCAAACATATACTCTGCATAGCCGCAGTACTCCTTGTCCCGCTTTTCGGCCCTCTCCCCGCATTCGGGGGTGGTTCCGGCAGGCAGCAGCCGCAGGAAGTGCTGGTAAAGGGCATCGTGACGGACGATACCGGAGCTGCGCTCGTCGGCGCCGGGATAGTCTCCGGCCCCGGTACGGGAGTCCTTTCCGGACTTGACGGGAGCTATTCGATTTCCGTTCCGGCAGGCACGACCCTCGAAGTGAGTTTCATCGGTTGCAAGAGCGTATATTACAAGGTCCCGGAGGGCGAGTCCGAAGTCGTTTTCAACGTGCGTATGGAAAGCGATGCCGAATCGCTCGACGACGTGGTGGTAATTGCCTACGGCGTGCGCAAGAAGGGTACGGTGGCCGGTTCCGTTGCCGTGGTCAAGTCCGACAAGCTGGAGACCACCCCCACCGCCGCTTTCGACCAGGCCCTGCAGGGACAGGTCACGGGGCTCACGGTTCTATCCAACTCCGGAGAACCGAGCGCGACCGCGGAAATGAAAATCCGCGGGACCAACTCCATCAACTCCGGCACGGCCCCGCTGTACATATTGGACGGCGCCGCCATATCCGCCTCCGACTTCAACACCATAAACCCTTCTGACATAGAGTCGATATCGGTGCTCAAGGATGCGGCATCCACTTCCATCTACGGCGCCCGCGCAGCCAACGGCGTAATTGTCATCACCACCCGGCGGGGCCGCATGTCCGACAGGCCGTCCGTAAATTTCCGCACCCAGCTCGGAATTTCCCAGATAGCCGGCGACAACTGGCAGATTATGAACACGGAGGAGCGCATACTCTACGAGAAGGAAATAGGCCTCACGGCCGGCAAGAACTACGATTTGCTCGGCCGCATAGACATAAACTGGCTGGACGAGGTGTTCAACCGGGCGGCCTTGCTGCAAAACTACGAATTGTCCGTGTCCGGGGCTTCCGACAAGACGAATTACTACATCTCCGGCGGATTCTATGACCAGCAGGGAACGGCCGTGGCCTCCGGCTTCCGGCGTTATTCCCTGCGCATGAACACCGAACAGAATGCCGCCTCCTGGCTGCGTCTTGGCACCAACACGCAATTGAACTATCAGGACATAGAACAGGCCGACGCCGGCATACCGAGCACGATAGCCCCCATTTCCGCCGCGCAGTTCATGATGCCCTACTGGAATCCGCGCCGCCCGGACGGTTCGCTCGCCTCCATCGAGGACGGTTCCTGGAAGGGGGACGGACAGAATCCTTTGGAATGGATAGCGAACAATCCGCTCACCTACAAGAAATACAAGCTCTTTTCCATGGTATTTGCGGAGGCGACCCCCTTGCGCGGCCTGACTTTCCGCTCCCAGTTCAACATCGACTTCTCGCATACCACCGGCTTCGGCCAGTCCATGCCTGAATATTCTCCCAATCTCGGGGACGGCTCCGCATCCCGCAGTTCCACCGACGCGCTGACGCTCCAGATTACCAATACCGTCAATTACCACCTTGACATAGACGGGGACCATTCCCTGAATTTCATGCTCGGCCAGGAGGGCCTGGATTCCCATTACGAGGGCTTCAGCGTGGCGACGGCAGGGCAGAACAACAACAAGCTCACGGACCTTGGCAACGGCACCAGGGCCACCTCATGGGATGCCACGGCGGACAACGACTACGCCCTGCTGTCTTTCTTCGGCCGCGGCGAGTACAACTACAAGGACCTCTACTATGCCGATGCCTCGCTCCGCACCGATGCCTCATCGCGTTTCGGGGCGCAGAACCGCTGGGCCGCATTCTGGTCCCTGAGCTTCATGTGGAACCTGCGCAACGCGCCCTTCGTGGGCGAGTCCACCCGCAGCTGGCTGAGTTTCGCCCAGCTGGCCATTTCTACCGGAACCTCGGGCAACTCCTCCATTCCCAACTACGACCACCTCGCGCTTGTCGGGGGCGGCGTGGACTATGTCGGAAACGCCGGCGTGATTCCCTTGCAGCAGGCCACGGAGAACCTCGGATGGGAAAAGCTGTGGACCACCAATCTTGCCGTGCACCTCGGTTTCTGGAACCGTCTGAACGCCGACTTCGAACTGTATAACAAATACACTTCCAACATGCTGATGGAAGTGCCCCAGAGCTATTCGGACAATGGCTACGGCTTCCGCTGGAGCAATGTGGGAGCCATGGTCAACCGGGGCGCTGAACTCAGCCTGTCCGGCTCCGCCGTGGAAGCGGGGGACTTCGTGCTCCGGCTCAATGCGAACGTCTCCTACAACCGCAACCGTCTTACGGAACTGTACAACGGGGTGCAGGAATACGAGATGTCTGGCACGAGCCGCAAGCTGGTCGTCGGACATGATGTGGGAGAATATTACATAAATCGTTTTGCCGGAGTCAATCCGGCGAACGGCGATGCCCTCTGGTACACGAAGGACGGCCGCCTTACCACCGTGCTGAACGATGAGGACCGCGTTATGGCCGGAAAGAGCCAGTTCGCCCCCTTGGAGGGTGGCTTCGGCGCGGCGCTCTCATGGAAAGGCCTTTCCCTGTCCGCCCAGTTCTCCTGGGTCGCGGACCGCTGGATGATCAACAATGACCGCTATTTCAACGAATCGAACGGCCGCTTCCAGTCTTACAACCAGTCGCGCCGGCTGCTGGACCGCTGGAAAGAACCCGGCGACCTCACGGACATACCCCGCCACGGCATATACACCGAGTTCGACAGCCGCCTGCTGGAAGATGCTTCTTTCCTGCGCCTGAAGAACCTGATGCTGAGCTACTCCCTGCCGTCGGAGCTGCTTCGCAGAATCGGGGCGACAAGCGGCTTGCGCCTCTATGTGCAGGCCCAGAACCTTTTGACGTTCACCGGCTTCTCCGGACTCGACCCGGAGAGCTCGTCCAATATTTACATTGCACAGTACCCGGCGGCTCGCCAGTTCACTTTCGGCCTTGACCTGGCATTCTAACAAGGATAGGACAGATGAAAAGAATTTATACATACATGCGTTTTGCCATGGCGTCGGTCTTCCTGATGCTCGCGGCCTCTTCCTGTCTGGAGAAGTATCCCTCCTCCGCGATTCCGGAAGGACAGGCCATGCAGACCCTGAACGATGCCGAGCAGCATGTGAACGGCATTTACGCCAGTCTCAAGAGCAGCTACCTTTTCAGCGGCCTGCTCACGCTGCTGCCGGACATACAGTCCGATCTCGTATATGCCGTGGAGGGCAACAGCAACACCTACGGCAATTTCTGGCGCTGGCGCATAAGGTCGACGGACAGTGAGATAGAGGGCGTGTACGGCTCTTTGTACGAGGTCATAGGAAACTGCAATTTTTATCTCGACAAGGTGGATGAGGTCATGGACAGGCTTACCGACGATGACGAGATAGACATGCTCGAGATATACACCGGAGAGGTCTACGCAATACGCGCGCTGTGTTATTCCGAGCTGTTGAAATGCTATTGCAAGGCCTATGACCCTGCCACGGCGGGGAACACTCCCGGCGTGGTGCTGCGCTCCAGATATTTTGAGAAGGAGCCTGTGGTGAGGGCCACGCTGAAAGATTCCTACGACTTCGTGCTCGCCGACCTGGAGCGGGCGGAAGCCCGCCTTTCGGACGACGATGCCGACAATCCCTACAGCCCCGTGTTCTTCACGCTCTCCGCGGCCCGCGCGCTCCATGCCCGTGTGGCCCTCTACATGCAGGACTGGGAGACGGCCATAAAGTATTCTACCGGACTTATAGAGCGCAGCTCGTGCTTCGCCCTTTCGTCCGTGCGCACAGAGTTGTATGACAGTTCGGTAGGGGAGTACGTGAACTCCTTCGACTACATGTGGGCGCATGACGTGGGCACGGAAGTGATATGGATGATAGGCTTTACGGCCACTTCCTACGGCGGAGCCCTCGGACAGGTGTTCCTCAACTTCACCAGCGACTATACGTATTTCTATCCGGACTACGTGCCGGCCCAGTGGGTGATAGACTCTTTCGACAGCGGAGACGAGCGCGATGACGCCTATTTCGCCGGACGCAGCCAGGGCATAGTCATAGGCTACAGCAACGGCATGGACTGGCCGCTTCTCGTGAAATACTATGGCAACCGCTCCCTTATCGACTATTACATCTTCCATGTCAGCATGCCCAAACCGTTCCGCCTGGCCGAGCAGTATCTGATACGTGCGGAGGCCTATTGCCGCACGGGCCAGTACGGCAGGGCGGGGGCCGACCTCTCCGCTCTGCGGGCCGCCCGCTACTACAGCGGCGGCAGCGTCTCCGTCAACGAAGGCAACTGGCTGAAGACCATAGCCGACGAGCGCATGAAGGAACTTTACATGGAGGGTTTCCGCCTGCATGACCTCA
>JAFLUX010000074.1 GCA_022508605.1 Bacteroidales bacterium
AACTCCATCGAGGCAGTAGCGGTTGGCGACAATGGCCTGGCTGCGCGCCTTGAAAGCGTCGAGGTCGTTCACGACTTCGCTTCCGAAGAACGTTGTGCCGTTTTCCAGCGAGGGTTCATACACTATGACCTTCGCTCCCTTGGCCTTTATGCGCTTCATCACGCCCTGGATTGCGCTTTGCCGGAAGTTGTCGGAGCCGGCTTTCATCGTGAGTCTGTAGATTCCCACTACCACTTCCCTCTCCCTGGCCGTATCGTATGTGCTGTTCGCGCTGTAATATCCTGCCTTCTCCAGTACGCGGTCGGCTATATAGTCCTTGCGGGTGCGGTTGCTGTCCACTATGGCCTTGATGAGATTTTCCGGGATGTCATTGAAGTTGGCAAGCAGCTGCTTGGTGTCTTTCGGCAGGCAATATCCTCCGTACCCGAAAGACGGGTTGTTGTAGTGCGCCCCTATCCTCGGGTCGAGACACACCCCGTCTATAATCGCCTGGGTATCGAGTCCCTTTATCTCGGCATAGGTGTCAAGTTCGTTGAAGTAGCTCACCCGCAGGGCAAGGTATGTATTGGCGAAGAGTTTGACGGCCTCCGCCTCCGTGCTGCCCATGAAAAGCACAGGCACATCGGTGCTCAGCGCGCCCCCGGCGATGATGCCGGCGAAGGTCCTGGCGCTGTCGCCGAGCGATTCTTCATCGTAGCCCACTATGATGCGGGAAGGATACAGGTTGTCGTAGAGGGCCTTGCTCTCACGCAGGAACTCCGGGGCGAAGATAATCTTCGGCGCGACGGAGCGGAATGTGCCGTCCTGCAGGCGTTCGCGATAGCTGAACTTCTCGCGTGCGTGGCGAGTGTACCCAACCGGCACGGTGGATTTAATCACCATGACGGCCTCCGGGTTGGTCTCCAATACCAGCCCTATGACTTCTTCCACATGCGAGGTGTCGAAAAAGTTCTTCTTGGGGTCGTAGTTGGTGGGAGCCGCTATGACGACGAAATCGGCATTTTTGTAGGCGCTGCGTCCATCGAGGGTCGCTATCAGGTTCAGGTCCTTTTCGGCAAGATATTTTTCTATGTACTCATCCTGTATGGGTGAAATACGCCTGTTGATTTTGTCTACCTTTTCAGGGAGCACGTCCACCGCCGTCACTTCGTGGTGTTGTGCCAGGAGCGTCGCTATGCTGAGCCCCACGTATCCTGTGCCTGCAACTGCAATTTTCATAATTATGTATTCTTGTCTTTATCGTGCTTGAAAATACTGTTTGTACCATTGTGCGAACCTGCGCAGGCCTTCGCGCAGCGGAACGGAGGGCGTGAAACCGAAGTCGCGCTCCAGCGCAGAGGTATCGGCATACGTGGCGGGCACATCTCCCGGCTGCATGGGCACGAGCTCCATGTGCGCTCCGAAATCGTAGTCCGCAGCAAGCACGCCGGCGCGCACCAGCTCCTCCTGAAGTATCTGCACGAAGTCGAGCAGGTTTTCCGGATTACCGCCGCCTATATTGTACACGGCATACGGAGGCACGGGCAGGCCGTCTTCTCCGGTCTTCCTTTCCGGCGGTCGGGCCATCACGCGCACTATTCCCTCCACTATATCGTCTATGTAGGTAAAATCGCGGCGACAGTTGCCGTAGTTGTAGATTTGTATCGTTTCCCCCTTAAGCAGCTTGTCGGTGAACCCGAAATAGGCCATGTCAGGGCGCCCGGCAGGGCCGTACACGGTGAAGAAGCGGAGTCCCGTGGAGGGAATATCGTAGAGCTTGCTGTAGCAATGCGCAAACAGTTCATTGCTTTTCTTCGTGGCTGCATACAGGCTCACCGGATTGTCGACCCTGTCGTCGGTGCTGAACGGAACTTTTTTGTTGCCCCCGTACACTGAACTGCTGGACGCATATACGAGATGCCTTACGGGATTGTGCCGGCATGCCTCGAGGATATTGTAGAATCCCGTCACGTTGCTGCGCATGTAGGCATCCGGATTCTCTATGCTGTAGCGCACCCCGGCCTGGGCTGCCAGATTCACCACCACGTCGAATCCGCTGGACGAGAACAACTTGTCCACGAGCGTCTTGTCGGCTATGTCTCCCCGTACGAAAACGAAACTGCCCCCACGGCTTGCGGAAGCCTTCTCTTCCAGAAGACGCAGACGGTATTCCTTGAGCGACGGGTCGTAATAGTCGTTCATGTTGTCGAGCCCGACAATCTGCACGACCTCGTCGAGAAGCCTGAGAGCCAGGCTGGAGCCTATGAATCCGGCAGCACCGGTGATGAGAATCCTCATAAAACCAATAAATCGCAGAGTACAACCTACCCTTTCCGCACACAGGAAGAAACTGCGCCGGACGGATGCGGGATGCGGGCACATTGCTCCATGCCCTCGGGCCCTCCCTGTCCAGGGTGGCGTCCTTGTCCCAAGCCATACTACGTTCCGTATGGACAAACGTACAAATATAGCCATTTATTTTGTATATTTGCGGAACAATAACCAATTTAAGATTCTATGAAACCGAACTTACCCAGGCTTATCATCGCAGCCGCACTCGCTGCGGCATTGTCCGTCCCGGCTTTCGCCCAGCAGACGGCCGCCGACAACTCAGCATTCATCCTCACGCCGCCTGCGCCTCAAGAGCCGCGCATCAACGGACCGAAAGTGTACGGCGCAAGGCCGGGGGCGGATTTCCTTTTCCGCATCCCCGCCACCGGAAAGAGGCCTATGACATTCAGCGCAAAGGGGCTGCCCAAAGGGCTCAAGCTCGACCCTGAGAGCGGCATAATCAGCGGGTGCGCCCGCAAGAGGGGCAGCTACAGGGTGAGACTGACGGCGACAAATTCCCACGGAAGCTGCATGCGCGAACTGCGCATAGAGATAGGAGACAGGATAGCCCTTACCCCGCCCATGGGGTGGAATTCCTGGAACTGCTGGGGCAACAGCGTGAGCCAGGAGAAAGTGGCCGGCTCCGCCAAGGCGATGCTGGAGAAGGGTCTGGCCGACTACGGATGGACCTATATCAACATAGACGACGGGTGGCAGGGTCTGCGCGGAGGCAAATACAACGCCATACAGCCCAACTCCAAGTTCCCCGACATCAAGGCACTTGCCGACTACCTCCACGCCAACGGACTGAAGCTCGGAATCTACTCCGCACCGTGGTGCGGCACATACGCTGGGCACATAGGTTCTTCCTGCGACAACACCGAAGGCACCTACCCGTGGGTAGAAGCCGGAATCGTGGACTCGGTGTACAAGCTGGACCGCAGCAAGATGAAGCGCGACTCGCTCTGGTATTTCGGAACGTACTCATTCGCCGGGTCCGACGCCAGGCAGTGGGCCGAATGGGGCGTGGACTACCTGAAATACGACTGGAACAGCAACGATCCGTGGTGGCTCAAGGACATGAGGCAGGCGCTTCTGGCCACGGGGCGCGACATCGTATACTCCATATCCAACTCGTCCAAGCCTGCCATGGGTCCGGTGCTGGCCGGGAATGCGGAATGCTGGCGCACCACGGGAGACATACGCGACAACTGGGACAGCATCTTCAAGATAGGTTTCGGCGGGCAGGACAGATGGGCCGGGTTCAAGGCCCCTGGCAGATGGCCCGACGCCGACATGCTGGTGGTCGGAAAGGTGGGCTGGGGCCCGAAAACTCATTGGACGGGACTCACTCCGGACGAGCAGTTCACGCACATCACCCTGTGGTCCATACTGTCATCTCCGCTTCTGATAGGCTGCGACATGGAGGAGCTCGACGACTTCACGCTCTCGCTGCTCTGCAATTCGGAGGTCATCGACGTGAACCAGGATCCTCTCGGCATCCAGGGCGTGCGGCAGTACGGTGACGACAGCTACGCCACCTACGTCAAGCCTCTCGAGGACGGAAGCCTGGCCGTGGCCATGTTCAACCTGAGCCTGACGCCCAAGAACATAGGGTTCGTTCCCAGTTCCCTCGGACTCATAGGCGAGCAGCAGATCCGCGACCTGTGGAGGCAGAAAGACATCGGCCGTGTCGATCACGGAGAGCGCTGGGAGACGGAGGTCGCCCCGCACGGAGTAGTGTTCCTGAGGCTCAGCCCCGGGCTTACGGGAGAGAAACTCAAGGGTTTCTGCGGACCGAAAGTAAAATCTTTGAAGGCGAAGTAGAACTCAAGAAAAATATTACTAAATTTGTCGGAAAAACAACAAACATAAGTATGGCAAGCAAATATTCAGGAACCCAGACAGAGAAGAATCTGGAAGCAGCGTTCGCCGGCGAGTCCCAGGCGAGAAACAAGTACACCTATTTCGCATCCGTAGCGAAGAAAGAGGGTTACGAGCAGATTGCGGAGATCTTCCTCAAGACCGCCGAGAACGAGAAAGAGCATGCCAAGCTCTGGTTCAAGGAGCTTCAGGGTATAGGAAACACCGCCGTGAACCTCGCGGCCGCAGCCTCCGGAGAGAATTACGAGTGGACTGACATGTATGACGGTTTCGCCAAGACCGCCGAGGAGGAAGGATTCGAGGAGCTGGCAGCCAAATTCCGCCTTGTGGCAGCCATCGAGAAGCGCCACGAGGAGCGTTACCGCGCACTTCTGCATAATGTGGAAGCCCAGGAGGTATTCACCAAAAGCGAGGTGAAAGTGTGGGAATGCCGCAATTGCGGACACATAGTGGTCGGAACGGCAGCCCCCCAGCTCTGCCCTACCTGTAGATCGGAAGAGCGTCGTGTAGGGAAAGAGTGTTCGTA
>JAFLUX010000075.1:0-1235 GCA_022508605.1 Bacteroidales bacterium
TGTCGCTCCAGCAGTTTGAGGCCAACCACTACGGCTATCTTACCTACACCAGCAGCGACCGCCTGCTCACGCCCGGCCAAGAGAATCTCGCCGACGTCATCGCCCGTGACGGTCGTTATCAGTATTACGACAGCGATGCCGACAAGACCGACGCCCAAATCTTTATCAAAGGCCTCTACAACCTCACCAGTCGCCTAAGTGCCTTCGCCGACCTCCAGTATCGCCACGTCAGCTACCTCACCAACGGTACCCACGACACCTTCGTCAAGCAGGCCGACGGCACGTACCTGCCTCATCCGCTCAACATCGCCCAGCAGTACGACTTCCTCAATCCCAAGCTGGGCCTCAGCTACCACCACGGCGGTCATGCGGCCTACCTCTCCTACGCCCTCAGCCACCGCGAGCCCGAGCGTAATAACTTCACTGACAACGGCAACTATCCCGCCCCGAAAGCCGAAAGTCTCCACGACGTCGAACTCGGCTACAACTACACCGCGCCCCGCTGGCATGCCGGACTGGGCCTCTACGCCATGAACTACCACAACCAGTTCGTACAGACGGGCATGGTGAGCGATATCGGCGAGAACCTCACCACAAACGTCCGCCGCAGCTACCGCCTTGGACTGGAACTGACCGCCGGTGCAGCCCTCACGTCCTGGCTCTCCCTTGAGGCCAATGCCGCCATCAGCAAGAACGCGATTCGCGACTTCGACGAGTACGTCGAAGACTGGAGCACGGACTATGCCGTATATCACTATGACAATTCCACGCTGGCTTTCTCGCCCGCCGTCATCCTCAACGGCTTCGCCGACTTCCACTATCGTGGCCTCGAAGCCACATGGCACACCAACTTCGTCTCCCGCCAGTATCTCGACAATACGGCCAATCGCGACCGCTCCCTGCCTAAGTACACCCAGACTGACATCCGCTTGGGCTACACCCTCAAGGTAAGCGACCGCGGTTTGAAGAATATCCGTTTCGGCCTCGACCTCAACAACATCTTCAACCGTCACTATGCAGCGAGTGCATGGGTATATTCGGCCATCGACGGCGAGACCTATACCAATGCCAACCGCTACTACCAGATTGGCTATATCCCCATGGCCGGCTTTACGGCGATGGGCAATGTGACGCTGAATTTCTAAGTTGAGAGTTGAAAGTTGAGAGTTGAAAGTTAGCTTCGCGATGTTGCTATCGTAACTCTCAACTTTCAATTCTCAATTCTCAACTTTCAA
>JAFLUX010000075.1:1335-4711 GCA_022508605.1 Bacteroidales bacterium
TCAACTCCCAAATGGATACCCTTCGTTTCCTCGACATCCTCGGCTTTTCCGTCGGACTGATATACCTCTACCTCGAGTACCGCGCCAGCATCTGGCTGTGGCTTGCCAGCCTCGTCATGCCGGCCATAGACATGGTGCTCTACTATCGTGCCGGCCTCTATGCCGACTTCGGCCTTGCCATCTACTACTGCCTCGCTGCCGTCTACGGCTATGCTGCATGGCGGTGGGGCGGCAACGCGCAGAAGAAAACGTCCCTGCCCGTCACGCACATCCCGCTCTCCCTCATTCTTCCTCTCGCCCTTGCCCTGCTCCTCGTCTGGGCCCTCATCTGGTACATCCTCAGTCGCTACACCGACTCCACCGTCCCCGTGACCGACGCTTTCACCACCGCCCTCTCCATCGTCGCCCTGTGGGCTCTCGCCCGCAAGTACGCCGAGCAATGGCTGCTGTGGTTCGTCGTCGATGCCGTATGCTTTTGGCTCTACATCCGCAAGGGCATTCCCTTCAAGGCCGCCATCTACGGCCTCTATACCGTCTTTGCCATCATCGGCTATCGAAAGTGGCTCGGCCTTATAGCCAAAGATACAAATTAGGATTGCATACCAATCCCGTCAACTTATCCCTTGCGGAAAACGAGGGATACTGTTGCTTCATTGGGCTGAAAGTTGTATATTTGTCGAGGCAAAACCTTTTAACCATAAATTTAATGCAAATGAAAAGACTGCTTGCAACCTCGCTTTGTGCCCTCCCTGCCCTTATGGCAGCGGCCGACGGAAAGAAGGCTCCGAACGTCATCCTGCTTGTGGCCGACGACCTCGGCTATGGCGACCTTTCCTGCTACGGGGCCGACCGTGTGCAAACCCCCAACGTCGACAACCTCGCTGCCTCCGGCGTGCGCTTCACCAACGCCCATGCCGTGGCCGCCACCAGCACGCCCTCGCGCTACTCCCTGCTGACGGGCGAATACGCCTGGCGGCGGAAGGGAACGGACATTGCCGCCGGCAATGCCGGCATGATTATCCGCCCCGAGCGCTTCACGCTGGCCGACATGTTCAAGAGCGAAGGCTACGCCACGGCCGCCATAGGCAAGTGGCACCTGGGCCTGGGCGACCGCGACGCCGAGCAGGACTGGAACGCTCCCTTGGCGATGGCCCTGGGCGACATCGGCTTCGACTATTCCTACATCATGGCCGCCACGGCCGACCGCGTCCCCTGCGTCTTTATCGAGAACGGCCGCGTGGCCAACTACGACCCCTCCGCCCCGATTGAGGTCAGCTACCGGGCCAACTTCCCCGGCGAGCCGACCGGAAAGAGCAACCCCGAACTGCTCTACAACCTGAAGCCCAGTCCCAACCACGGCCACGACCAGAGCATCGTCAACGGCATCTCCCGCATCGGATACATGAAGGGCGGCGGCACGGCCCTGTGGAAGGACGAGAACATTGCCGACTCCATCGCCGAGAAGGCCGTGGACTTCATCAAGAAGAACCGCAACAATCCCTTCTTCATGTACCTCTGCACCAACGACGTCCACGTGCCCCGCTTCCCCCACGAGCGTTTCCGCGGCAAGAACCCGATGGGACTGCGCGGCGAGGCCATCATGCAGTTCGACTGGACGGTGGGCCAGATTCTGAAGGCCCTGAAGAAGATGAAGCTGACGGACAACACCCTCATCATCCTGACCAGCGACAACGGCCCCGTGCTCGACGACGGATACATGGACCATGCCGTGGAGCTCGTCGGAACGCATAGCCCTACGGGCCCCTTCCGCGGCGGCAAGTACAGCACGTATGAAGGCGGCACCGCCGTGCCGTTCATCGTCAGTTGGCCCGGCCACACGCCCAAGGGAAAGGTCAGCGACGCCCTCGTCTCCCACATCGACGACTTCGCCTCCCTGGCCTCCCTGCTCGGTGCCGTGCTCCCCAAGGACGCCGCCCCCGACAGCCGCAACAGCCTGCCGACGTGGCTCGGACAGGAAGACACGCCGCGCCCCTTCGTCGTGGAGCAGGCGCAGGACCACACCCTCTCCGTCTGCGACGGCGAGTGGAAGTACATCGACCCGAGCAACGGCCCGAAGGTGGCCTGGGCCACGGGCATCGAGACCGGCTACATGCCCCGTCCGCAACTCTACAACCTGAAGAAGGACCAGGGCGAGCGACAGAACTGCGCCGAGGCGAATCCCCGGGAAGTCGCCCGCCTGCAGGGCATCCTCGACCAGGTGAGACAGCAGCTTGACAAGTAACCCCGCCTGCCCTGGGGCAGACGCGCACGCATGGTCGGACTTTACCCTTCGTAAAGTCCGACCTCGTCTATACCCTCCTCGTCCCTCTTCCCCCGGCCTCCCCCAACCCCTTCCCGACGGCAAACGGGCTGAACGAACCGACGTTACCCGTAAATTCCGCATCCCTCGTCGCCTTTCCGCCCCGAGGATTTGCACCATTGGAATGCTTTTCGTATCTTTGTCGCAGCAACTTCAAATCCACAACCATTTATGATTAGCGTCTCCTCCTCCCTCGTTTCATCCCGCATTTTCTTGTGGGGGGGGGTAGAGTGTACTATCTTTGACGCACAATCCTCCGCCCGCCCGGCCGCCATCGACCCGGCCCCGTCCGGCCACCTCCGGTACCTTTCCGCCCCAACCTCCGCACCCTTCCGTCCCGACCCTATACAGGGTGAAAATTCAACATACCTATGTCGACCCCCTCAACATACCTATGTTGACCCCTTCAACATACCTATGTTGGACCCCTCAACATACCTATGTTGCAAATCCGGCCTATTTAGCCTTTCCGCCCGACCCTGCCCAAGGCAAGGCCGCAAGCCCCCGACAACGAACGAGAATCACCATAATTCACATGTTTAATTATTAAAACCAAAAGACCATGGCTATTAAGTACAGTCTTTCCGCCCGGCCCGTCAATCCGAGCGACGAGAAATCAAAGAAGTTGGTCTATCCCACGGCGCAGTACGACGAACTGGTAGACCTCAACGAGTTTGCACAACACATCCACGACCACGGAAGTCCCTACACGCGCGACGTCATCCTTGGCGTGCTCACGGCCGCCGTCGACTGCCTGCGCGAGCAGCTTAAGGCCGGCAACAAGGTCAACTTCGGCGACCTGGGTGCCTTCAGCATCTCGCTGCGCAGCGACGGCGTTGAGCGTGCCGAGGATTTCAACCCCAACGTCCACGTCAAGAGCATAGAGGTCAACTGGAAGCGCTCCACCTTCTTCGAGAACCTCAAGGACGCCGGCGGCCTGAAGTGGGAATTCACGCCCACCCACAAGCAGATGGACGAGGCCCGGAAAGAGTCGAAAGAGAGCGCAACCGAGGCAGCCGGCGGCGACAACGGCCCGCAGAAGCCCGGCGAGGGCAG
>JAFLUX010000076.1 GCA_022508605.1 Bacteroidales bacterium
CTCAAAAACGACCCTTGCACCCCTCCCCGAAAGTGAATAAAACAGATAGGGGAAACTGAATATATGCAAAATGAGACCAATGAAGTTTATCTCGCTTAACTGCACCTTTCGCCTCTCTAATCGGCTGTGCCGCTTCGCTCGTCGAAATAATCGGCTCGCTGCTTGGCTTGTCGAAGAACTTTCAACTCTCAATGACTGTGTTCGCCGTGTTCGGCCGTCATGGAATCCAGATAAAAGGCATTCTTAACGACGAACTTGGCATCGTTCCCGACGGGAGCAAGGAACTTAACCTGCGTATAGCCCCGCTCCTTTATGCCCGGTATGATTTCGAGTTTTCGGAAATGCGTCTTCCTTTCTCCGTCTTCCTCTTCCTGCCCCTCCATGACGAAGACGTAGCTTCTTCCTTCCGACACGACGATGGCATCGTCCGGCAGGGCCTCTACTTCCGATGCCTCGGAGGTGATGGTACCGATAACAGGCATGCCCGGCACCAAGTCGCTGTCGCCGCCTTGTCGTATCTTGACGCGGGCGGTCAGGGATTTCGTGCCAGCCTCCAGCGCCTGGGTCAGCGAAACGACTTCGCCCTCGAGCACGACCGTGGGACGGTTGGTGAGCCGGATGTCCACTTTCTGTCCCGGAGCGACGTCCGAAATGTTCTTTTCAAAGATGTTCAGCCTGCAATAGACGGCAGCATTATTGACGATTTTCATCAGCGGCGACTGCGCGTCGGCATAGCTTCCCGTCGAGCATGTAATTTCGGTGACCGTTCCGGCTATGGAACTGACGACCGGTATCTCCGTCACCAGTTTACCGTTGTCCACTGCCGACGGGTTTATGCCGTACAGCGCTAACTGTCGACTAAGCATAGCCACTCGGGTGGAGGCTATTTGTGCGGCCGAGGCGGCCTGCTGGAGATTCTTCCGGATGCCTGCCCCTTCTTTTGCCAAGGCCTGCTGTCGCTCCAGTTCCTGATTGGCAAGCGCCAGTTCTTCCTTGGCAATCAGATAATCTTGCTGAAGGCTCACCGTCTCCAAGTTTTCCACGTAGGCGAGGGTACGGCCTTTCGCCACCTTTTCTCCCTCCGTCACTAAAATGCGCTTGACGAGCCCCGACGCCAGTGGTGCTATCAAGGCCTCGTCCTGAGGATTAACGACCAGTTCGCCGTTGGCTTTCAGCGTCACGCCAAGACTGACGACGGCTATCTCTCCGAGTTGTATGTCGACGGCCTGCATCTGTGCCTCTGACAGTTCCACTTCCTCATGTTCGTGTTCTTCGTCCTCCGTCGGAGCCTGGGACGCCGGTGACGGGGAACAACCGGCCACCAGCGTTGCCGCTACGGCAACAAAAAGGCTATATCTTGCTTTTTTCATAATTCTCCTTTGATGTGTTTCAGTTTAATGACGGTCTGGTTGTATCGGTCGAGGGCTTCGGAATAACTCCTTTTGACCGCCAGTGAGTTTTCCAGATTCCTTGCGTGCTCTTCATATCCTATTTCCCCCAATTCGTAGGACACGAGGGACAGCCGGACCATTTCTTCCGCCTCCGGCATCCCCGTGCTCCGATAGTATTCGACGGCATTCAGGGCTGCGGCATAGTCGCCGTTGAGTATCTGATAGTCCGATAGCTGTCTGTTCTTGTCGTCGGCCATTTTGAGCTGTTCCGCCTCTATGGCTTTACCGGCAGCGTGCGTCTTCGCCATTTGCGAACCGAAGAACAGCGGCACGCTCATCCCCACCTCGAAGCCGATGAAGTTTCCCTTTTCGAACCGCGGCCGGTCGATGTGATAGGGATTGAAACCTTTGATGAGAAACTGCGACGTCGCCCCGACGCTGAAAGTGGGCATGAACTCCTGTCTGGCCAGACGCTGGCCCCGTATGGCGGCTTTCAGTCTTCCGTCGGCCGCCATCCCTTCGGGCGTCGCACTGAAGTTCACCTCGTCTTCCGGGATAAAGCCTTCAATCGGAGCGAGCTTGTCGTCGGCCGGTTCTATGGCATAGTCGACGTTCAAGGTCGTCTGTAGCCGGAGCCTCAGTGAGGCGTATTCCATCAGGGCCTCCTCGAGAGACAGCCGGTTCTCATGCCACAGCCTGCGGGCGTTGAGCCATTCGAGTTTGCTTGTCTCTCCCGCATCGTAGCGTGCCTTTGCCACGTTGCAGAACCTTTCGTAAAGAGAATCTTGAGCCGTGACAATGGAGCAAATCTCCCTGCCATACACCAGCGAGTAATACAGCGAACAGACCTCCTTGACAAGGTCGTTCCGGGTCATGTCCGCTTTTCTTCTTTCCGCTTCCGTCTCTGACTTCAGGTATTTATGCTTGGCTATATATACCGTGGGGAAATCAAATTCCTGTGCGAATTTCAGTCCGTTGTCCGGCCCGCCCCCGTCCGTCGTCGTCTGTACCAGGGAGACTGCCGTCTGAGGAACGTCGAACGACGTGCCCTCCATGAGCCGTGCCTGACTGACCGAAGCTTCGGCAGACTTGTAGGACAGATTGTTGGCCAAAGCAATATCGACGCATTCCCTAAGCGGCAGCCTTGAAGCGCGCTGTTGAGCCGCCGACGTCAGGTCGGCCATCATGAAAACCCATATTATCGTGAATCGCATACCTTAGTCTTTTTTAGTAAATGTTTCGTAGATGGCAGGCAAAACCATCAAGGTCAATAGCGTGGCCGTCAGCAGTCCGCCAATCACGACGGTTGCCAGCGGTCTTTGCACCTCGGCTCCGTCGCCGTTGGACAGCGCCATAGGCAGGAAGCCCAAAGAAGCCACGAGAGCCGTCATGATGACGGGGCGCAACCGTTCCTCGCATCCCGCTATCACGCGTTGGCGCACATTGCGGATTCCCTCTTTTTCCAGATAGTTGAACTGTCCGATAAGGACGATGCCGTTCAGCACGGCAATGCCGAACAAGGCAATGAAGCCCACGCCGGCGGATATGCTGAAAGGCATTCCCCTCAGCCATAGGGCAAAGATGCCTCCGATGAGCGAAAGAGGTATGGCGGAGAAGACGAAGAGCGTCTCCCTGAAGTTGCGGAGCGTGGCATACAGTAAGAGCAGAATCAGGAGCAAGGCTGCCGGAACGGCCAGGGAAAGCCGGTTGGTGGCTTCCTTTAAGTTCTGGAACTCGCCGCCGTAGGTAAAGTAGTAGCCGGCGGGCAGATGGAACTCACTGTCAAGTATTTTCTGGATATCCTCTACCGTGGACTGCACGTCGCGGCCTCTCACGTTGAAGCCCACGTAAATCCGTCTTGTCCCGTTGTCATGGGTGATTTGTGCCGGAGCTTCCTTGAAACTGACTTCCGCGATGTTTTCAAGCGGAACGAACGAACCGTCCGGCAGCGGCACTTGAAGGTATCGGATGGATTCGATGTCCTGCCGCAGTTCGCCTTCGAGGCGAACCACCAAATCGAAGCGCTTTTCGCCTTCATAGATTGCCCCGACCCTTTTCCCGGCAAAGGCAGTCGAAAGCGCGTCGTTTGCATCGCTTATGCTTATCCCGTAGGCCGACAGGCGGTCAATGTCGAAGTCGACCTGAATCTGGGGAAGTCCCCTGACTTTCTCCACCTTAGGCTCGGTCACGCCTTTCACATGCTGTATCAGTTTGGCTGCCTTGTTGGCCTGACGCGTCAGTTCCTCAAGGTCGTCTCCGTAAATCATAATGGCGACGTCTTGCTTGATACCCGTTATCAGTTCGTTGTTTCGCATTTGGATAGGCTGGCTCATCTCGGCCTCCATGCCCGGTATCACGCCGAGCGCCTGCTCCATCTTTTCCATGAGTTCTTCCGTGCTTTTGGCCGACGTCCACGCTTTCTTGGGTTTCAGGGCAATGAGCATGTCGGCTCGCTCCACGGGCATCGGGTCGGTAGGAATCTCGGCACTTCCGATTCTCGTCACCACCTGTTTAACCTCCGGAAACTGCGACTTGACGATTTTCTCTGCCATCGTCATCGTTGTCACCATCTGCGACAGCGACGTACCCTGAGCCATGCTTATCTCTACGGCAAAATCGCCTTCCTCGAGGTTCGGGATGAACTCGCCTCCCAGCCTTGTAAACAGGCAGATGCTCCCTGCAAACAAGGCGACCATTCCGCCGATGACCGTCTTTTTATGGTTGAGGCAGCCTATCAGGACCGGCTTATAGAGCCGATGGAAAAAGGCCATCATCCTGTCCGAGAAATTAGTCTTGTGTACGCTCTTTTTGCTCAGGAACAATGCTGCCGCCATCGGGACGTAGGTCAGGGAAAGGATGAAAGCGCCGAGGATGGCAAAGAAGATGGTGAGCGCCATCGGCCGGAAGAGTTTGCCTTCGATGCCGCCCAGGGTCAGCAACGGCAGGTAGACAATCATGATGATGATTTCGCCGAAAGTGGCGCTCTTTCGGATTCTTGAGGCCGAGAGGAAAACCTCTTCATCCATTTCCTGCTGCGTAAGGTTGCGGCCCCCGAACCTGTCGGCCGTCCTGAAGATATGGTGGCACACCGCCTCGACGATGATGACCGCCCCGTCGACAATCAGTCCGAAGTCTATGGCGCCAAGGCTCATGAGGTTTCCGCTGATGCCGCATAGCTTCCTCATGGCAAAGGCGAAGAGCATGGACAGCGGGATGACCGAGGCAACGACCAGGCCTGCCC
>JAFLUX010000077.1 GCA_022508605.1 Bacteroidales bacterium
TCGGCTGTTGCGGCTTCAAGTTTTTTGAGCATGGAGAACATTACCAGGCCTGAAATGATGCAGAGGGCCATCAGGACGCACCAGTTAACCCACAGAGGCACCCTGTCCCACATGAGCGAGGGTATGGAGCTGAGGTAGTTTCCGACTGCCGTGGCTGCGAACCAGAGTCCCATCATGAGTCCCTTGTATTTCGGAGGGGCCACCTTGGACACGAAAGAAATGCCCATGGGGGACAGCAGAAGCTCCGCGAATGTCAGTACGAGATAGGTGGAGATGAGGTAGGCGGGAACCACGGGGTCGGGCGAGATGCCTCCCACTGCGGTAAGTTCCGAAGGGGCGGGCTGTCCTTTCGAGGCAGCGAGCATGATGAGGTAGCCGAGGGCGGCTATGAACATTCCCAGACCTATCTTGCGCGGGGCGGAAGGCTCTTTGCCCTTGCTCGCGAGCGCCCCGAATATCGCCATCGACACAGGCGTGAGGGCCACCACGAAGAAAGGATTGAAGTGCTGGAACTGCTGAGGCAGGATGCCGATTTCAGGTGCCATGCCCTTGTAGAGCAGGAACGCTCCGGCCCAGAGTGCGAGAGTGACTGCGGCGCTGATTCCGCGGCCCTTTGCGCTGGAAGACTGGAATACATTGAAAAGCGTGTAGATGGATACGGCTATCAGGGCGAGGGCCCAGATGTTGAATCCTATCTTCATGGGCCCGCTGACGCTGCTCAGGGTGTAGTCGCGGGCGAAGTAGGTAAGGGAAGAGCCGTTCTGGTGGAAGGCCATCCAGAAGAATATCACCACTGCGAAAACGAACACGAGGGCGATGATGCGGTCCCTGGTCTGCTTCGGGGTAAGCTCCTGCACTGCGGCTCCGGTCTTGCCGGCCGCCGCCTGCTTTGCGTTCACGTCGGCGTGTTTGAACCAGCTGCGGCATCCCAGGTAAATGGCTATGGACACTATCAGGGACACGCACGCCACGGCGAAGCCGAGATTGTAGGCGGTGGCGAGATGGTTGATGTAGTAGCGGCTGAAGTCTGCAAGGTCCATGGCCGCCACATTCCCGCCGGGCATGGCTGCCTTGAGGGTTTCGAGCAGGCCCGTGTCGGCGAGTCCGCCGGCCAGATACTGATGGGCGAGGGACGGGATGTCTGCCTTGTAGATGAGTCCGGCGCTCTTGAGGTGGCTGTTGGTAAGGGCCGTAGCTGCCGTGGGGGCGAACATCGCGCCGATGTTGATGGCCATGTAGAACAGACTGAATGCGGAGTCGCGCTTTGCGGCATATTTGGGGTCGTCGTACAGATTGCCCACGAGCACCTGCAGATTGCCCTTGAACAATCCGGTGCCTATGGCAATCAGCAGCAGGGCCCCTATCATCAGCGCCAGGGCGAAGCCGCGTGCGGCGAAAGCGTCCGTAGGCACGGCGAGGCACAGATAACCTGCGAACATGACGCATACGCCGGTAATGACGCACCTGCCGAAGCCGATTTTGTCTGCGAGCCAGCCTCCTATGACCGGCATGAAATAAACTGCTGCGAGGAAAATCGCGTAAAACTGGCCTGCCGCAGCAGCGGAGAATCCGAATTTGGCCTGCAGGAAAAGCAGGAAAATAGCCAGCATCGTGTAGTAGCCGAAGCGCTCTCCGGTGTTGGCGAGCGCGAGGGCAAACAATCCTTTGGGTTGTCCTTTGAACATAATTCCGATGTTTTAACTTTCAAAAATACACAATATCCCCCGAAACTTCAAGGAAATTTTTTATTTTTGTGACTGTGATGAAATTTCTCGTAAAGCTCGTGATGCGTCTGCTTTCGATGCTTCCCCTGCGCGTGCACTATTGTCTGGCGGACATCGTGTCATGGCTGGCGGAGAAAGTGCTGCGCTACCGCGTGCACGAGACCACGGTCAACCTCGCACGCAGTTTTCCCGAGAAGAAATACGGCGAACTGAAGAAAATACGCCATGAGTTCTACAGGCATTTCGGCGAAATCCTGGCCGAGACCGTATGGTTCGGAGGCTGTCGCGCCAACGGACGCCTGCACGCCTCCCGCCTTGTTGAAATCACGAATCCGGAAGAGTTGAACCGCATGTACGACTGCGCTCCCGGCGTGATGGTGCTCATGTCCCACGCCGGCAACTGGGAGCTAATAGGCGGCTCACTGTCCTACATTTACAAGGATGATGCGGAGTTCCGGGCCACGGAGCAGAATTTCTGCGTGGTGTACCTGCGCCAGTCCAGCCGCCTGTGGGACAGCATACTGCGCGACAACAGGCGCGCCCCTCTCGAAGACCCCGAAAACTATCCGGGCTACCTGGAGGCGAGGAATGCGGTGCGCTATGTGTACGAGCATAGGCATGAGAAGAAGATTTACAATTTCATAACCGACCAGGCGCCTTATTTCAAGGCTCCGGACTATATGAAGGTGAACTTCATGCATCAGGATTGCACCTCCATGCGGGGTGCCGCCGCCTTAGCCGCCAAATTCGGCATGGCGGTGTGCTTCATGAGCATGCAGTCGGCCGGCAGGGGACATTACAAGATAAAGTATGTCCCGATAAGCGACGACGCATCCCTCATGACGCCGGAAGACATAATGAAAGAGTACTACAGGCTTCTCCAGGCCGACATAGAGCAGCAGCCCTGGAACTACCTCTGGACTCACCGCAGATGGAAATACTAAAAAATGCAGATATGACTATCAAAGATTTGAAACCTTCCCTCGTGTGGAACAACTTCTATTCCCTTACACGTTGCCCGAGACCGTCGAAACACGAAGAAACCGTGCGTGGATTTCTCCTCGACTGGGCCTCGAAACACGGTCTTGAAGCCTTTACCGATACTACCGGCAACGTTGTAGTGCGGGTGCCCGCCACTCCGGGGTATGAGAACCTGAAGACCGTCGTGCTTCAGGGACACATGGACATGGTTCCGCAGAAAAATGCGGATGTTGAGCACGACTTCCTGAAAGATCCCATAGAGACAGTGGTCGACGGAGAGTGGCTACGGGCGCGCGGAACCACGCTCGGGGCCGACAACGGGCTCGGTCTGGCCCTTGCTATGGCCGTCGCCGAATCCGGAGACGTCAAGCACGGTCCGCTGGAAATCCTCGCCACCTACGACGAAGAGACGGGGATGACCGGAGCCAAACTGCTTCAGCCCGGCATACTCAAAGGAGACATCCTGATAAACCTCGACTCCGAAACGGAAGGGGAGCTTTATGTGGGCTGCGCCGGCGGACTCGACGCCACTGCGACCGCCCGCTATGCGCGCAAGAAGGAGCCCAAGGGACATCTGTGCTACAGCCTCTCGGTCAAGGGCTGCCAGGGCGGGCATTCCGGAATGGACATCATACTCTGCCGGGCCAATGCCAACCGTCTTGCGGCCCGCATCCTGCTTACGCTGCTGGAGCGCTATGGGGTGAAGCTGGTGGACCTCGAAGGCGGAACGCTCCGCAATGCGATACCTCGGGAAGCCTTCGCGACGCTCTACGTGCCTTATGGACGCCTGACTGCCGTGAAGCGCGCCGTCACCCGCATGGCCTCCGCCCTCAAGGCAGAATATGCCGCGACCGATCCCAATCTGCAGGTGCTGCTGGAGCCTTATGCCGAGACTCCCGGCGAGCCGTGCGACCCCCAGGACTGCAAGTATGTGGAGGAGACTGCCGCCCTGCGTTTCATACGCAGCATACTGGCCTGCCCGGACGGCGTGGAGCGTATGAGCGACAGCATGCCCGGCACCGTGGAGACATCCAACAACCTGGCCATGGTAAAGATATACAGGGGGAAATTCTTCATCAAATGCCTCATGCGCAGCTCGGTGGACAGCGCCAAGATGGCCCTGGCGGCCAGAATGGAGTCGGTCTTCAGATTGGCCGGCCTGCGAACCCGCTTTACCGGAGGATACAGCGGCTGGGCTCCCAATGAATCTTCGGAGATTCTCGCCGTCATGAAGAAGGTGTACAAGGATATGTTCGGCAGCGAACCGAAAGTGATGGCGATTCACGCCGGTCTCGAATGCGGCATACTTGCCGGCACCTATCCGCACTGGGATATGGTCTCCATGGGACCGACCCTTCTCAGCCCTCATTCCCCAGACGAGAGGGCCTTCATCCCTTCAGTGCAGAAGGTGTGGGACTACCTGTGCGCCGTACTGGCCAGTATTCCCGTGAAATAGTTTCCGGATAAACGAGGTGTATTTGTTGTTATGAGAAAGATATTGATTTCCCTGCTCGCCATTGCTGCGGGCCTGATGCTTTCGTCCCGGCCCGTGGCGGCCCAGGACAAGGTCGTGAACAAGGTGCTCGAATACGGTCGCAGCGACAATCGCACGATGCAGCACGCCGATTTCCTGTCCAACGTGATAGGGGGCCGCATAGTGGGTTCTGCCGCTCTTACGGAGGCGGAGGCCTGGGCCAAGGAACAGTTCGAATCCTGGGGGCTCGAGGTCATGGTGCAGGAGGTGGGCCAGATAAACGTGGGCTTCAACCGCGGACCGTGGTTTGGCCGCATGCTGAGCGATGACGGCATGGTCCTGCATTTCGGAACGCCCTCATATACGGCCGGCACCAAGGGCAGGCAGAGCGGACATGTCGTCCTGGAGCCGCTCACAAGGAGGGAACTTGAAAAGATGAAGGCCACC
>JAFLUX010000078.1 GCA_022508605.1 Bacteroidales bacterium
ACAACATGGGGCCCTCGAAGTTGCAGAAGGCCGGGAAACTCGGCGTTCGCATCGTCAGCGAAGAGGAATTCTTGGATATGTTGAAATAATAAGAATAATTTTATGTCACTTTCTTTTTTATCCTGTCTGAGTCAGGAGGCCGTGTCCCTCTACCTGACCCAGCGCTATGGCCAGTCTCTCCGCGTTGAGAGCGCGCACAACAGTTTCTCCAGTTTCCTCCACGCCCGTTCTCTTGACGTAGCCATGCCCGTCTCCGCGCTGACGACGCGCATCGTCTGCGACTACCAGCAGTGGCTCTCTGGCAACAGCGTGATGAAGAACTCCATCTCCTGCTACACCCGGATGCTCCAGAGCGTCTACAACAAGGTGGTGTCCGGCCTTGACGCCCCCGCCGAGAACCCCTTCAGCCTTGCCTACCGCGGCATCGCCAAGACCCGGAAGCGTGCCGCCGGCATCTCCGTGATACAGGGCCTCGTCTCTCTCGACATCCGCCAGGGTCTCGTCGCGCTGGGCAAGTCCCCCGGCCGCAAGTCGTTTTCCGGCATGCTCGACAGGACGACGTTCGCCCGCGACCTGTTCATATTCTGCTACTGCGCCTGTGGGATGGCCTTCGTGGACGCTGCCTACCTTCGGAAGGAGGACCTGCGCAACGGCATCATCCGCTACCGCCGCCGCAAGACGGGCCAGCTGATGGAGGTGTCCGTCGAGCCCCTGATGCAGGACATCCTCGACCGCTATGCGTCGCAGGCGGCGGACACGCCCTACCTGCTGCCCATCCTTCCCGTTGCCGACAGCGCTTCCACCTACCGTGCCTACCGCACCGCGCTGCGCACTTACAACAGCCGCCTGAAGCAGCTGTCCGAGATGCTCGGGGGCGGCGTATCCCTGAGCTCCTACGTTGCCCGCCACTCGTGGGCCAGCAACATGCACGAGCTTGACATGCCGCTGTCCGTCATCAGCCAGGGCCTCGGCCACGAGTCGGAGCTGACCACCCAGATATATATCAAGTCCTTGGAAACCAGCAAGGTCCATGAGGCAAACCGTGCCTTCATCAACCGTGTCTTTTCTTATCCCCTTCTATCCCATGAAAGGGATTTTTTCGGTTGCAAAGGTACATAAAATTTGCAATACCCTATAGGATGGGGCCCATTTTTCAACATTCTTTAACAGAATTGCCGGTCTGAGTCCCCCAGGTTCCCGTCCTCCCCCCGGAACGTCCCTCCCGGAGTCCGCACCGGCCCCCCTCCTGGCTCCGTTTCCCGGCTTCCGGCAGCCCTCGCGAGGCCGTCCTGTCCGAAATTATCCCTTTCATGGGATAGAAGTGGATAAAATCCATGTCCTGCGTGCCCAGGCACCGTGACCGTGGCTCATTTCCGCTTCCAGTGACAGGTTCAAGTGCGTGGCTTGATATCGGGGGGCAGCCCTCCTGAAAGATCGCCGGAACGACATCAGATCGGTGCTTTGGACTATGAGGAAAACAACGAAGAGGTCCCTTGCAGGGACAAGGAGAGACTATGCACGCAGATACGGAAACAGACCTCGTTGGGATGCCTGACGACCGCCAGTACTGGTACGTGATGACCCACCTGGAGCCCGCCCTTATTGACCGGCAGCTCCAGCTTGAGAACGCCGACCGCCTCAGCCGCGGTGAGTCGGCCCTGCTCTACGTCATCCCCTTCCTGTACATGCTGAAGGCCGGGGTTGGGAAGGGCGCGGACGAGGATGTCGCTGACGAGAAGGCCGCCGCCGATAACAACAGCCTCCGCAGCAGCCTCCACGGCTTCGTATTCATCAAGGCCACGCCGTCTGAGATTCGTGAGCTGACCGGCCGCGAGTGGAACAGGCAGGGCCGCCTTCACCTTTACCACTACCGCACGAAGTCGGGCCTTCCCATCCGTGCTTGCCAGGAGGAGATGCAGCCCCTTCTGAGCTTCTTCATCGAGCAGCACCAGCGCTTCTCCTTCACGCCTTACGGCGAGGATCTGTCTTCCAACGAGACTGTGTACATCAGGCGCGGCATCTTCAAGGACTACAGGGCGACGGTCCTCGAGGTCCGCCACCTCGGCTCCGGCGTCAGCCTGACGCTCGGCATCCCGCTTTTCAACAGCGAGGTTCTGATGAAGCTGTACGACTACCCCGTCTCTGAGGTTGAGGTTCCCGGGCGCATGGAGCACCTGTTCGAGCCGCAGTTCGTCAGTGCCTTCGAGTCCGACCTTCTCGGCATCCTCCGCCGCCGGGTCCTCCGCCACGGCAGCGCCGCCACGCTCCGCGAGGACCTCGACCGCCTGAACACCTACAGCCTCCTCCACAGCCTTCGGTTCACCGACTCCGCCACGCACGCCCACTTCCAGTCGCTTCTCCTGCTCTGCGCCACGCTCCGCAACGACGTCCGCATGAAGTCCCGCCTCATCCCGTCCGTCATGAAGACGGCCGGTGAGTCCGGCCCTCCCACCACGGACGAGTCTGCCTTCTGCATGGCCGTTCTGTTCATTGCCACTCGGATCGTCGACTACCGCCGCATGGTTCGTGACTACTGCCGGACGACGGCGGTCACGTCCGAGTCCCTTGCCTCGATCATGCCCCTGGTCAAGAAGATGCGGGTGAGAGGGGCTTAGAGCCCCCGGTACTCCCTGACCACGTCAAAGCACGGGCAGGCCTTCATCGGATTCAAGTCATGATGACCAACCACCAGCGCCTTCGGAAAACGGGCGTGCATGCGTTCCACCAGCTGCCTCAACGCCAGTCTCTGTGCAGGCGTGCGGGTGTCGGCAGGCTTTCCGGCCTCGTCCAGCCCTCCCTCGTAGCAGATGCCGATGCTGTGGCCGTTGTGGCCCGTGCAGTGCGCCCCGACCTCCTCAGGGCGGCGTCCCTCCTCCACCGTCCCGTCGCGGCGGACGACGTAATGGTATCCAATCGATTTCCAGCCCCGGGCCCTGTGCCAGCCGTCTATGTCGCGGGCACTGCTCCGCTGTCCCGGACGGACAGCAGAGCAATGGATGATGACAAGCGTCACGGTTCTCATCTGACGCAGCCTGTAGCTCCCAGCGCCGTCAGTATGGCGGCCAGGATGTTAATCACTGTCTGGATGGCGAACTTCCAGAGTTCCCTGTTCTTTACTTCCATAGTCTTGAACATTTAACCGGTTGATACATGATGCCATCAATAGCCCCCGTCTCCGGGAAGCGCGCTGCCGCCGCCCTCAGTGTCGTCGGTAGTGCCGCCGCCACTGCCGCTGGTGTCGCCATCTCCGGCATCGCCCTTTGTGGCAGCCTTCGCAGCCGCAAGGTCCACGGTGGTACCGCCGGCTTTCTCGGTCTTCAGCGTCGCAGCCTGGGCAATACGGCTGGCAACCACGTTGAACGTAGCCTTGCCGATAAGGTTCTCAAACTCCTCCCCGGGCGTGAAGATGATGTTCACCGCACGGATGTTGTCAGCCGTGAACTCAGCCATCGTGTCGGCCCCATCACTGCTGAGCGAGATCCAGAAGTTGCCCAAGTCGCCGAGCTGCACCTTGTTGCCGTTGAGCAGCTGCTCGACGATGCACGCACACAAGTCAGAGACAATGCCTTCTACCGTTCCCTTGCTGTAGCCTGCCCCGTGGCTGGCCACATGCTCGACGAATTTCTTGAACGTCATGGACTCTCTCATCTGCGCCTTTGCGTAGGCTTTCGGTGCGGCAGCCTCATCGAACGGGAAGGACTGCATGTAAACAGAATAGTCAATCATAATCTGTGAATGTTTTTTTATTGTTAGACATGAATTCCTTGCTGTGGATGACGTCAGGCAGACAGTACCCGGGTTTCCTGCGACCTCCATCATTTCCACGCTGCAAAGGTACGACATAAAGTTTCCGAAAACAAACATATTGAAAACCGTTGAAAGGCGGTTGAACTTTTGGCCAATACGCGTTGAAACATCACCGTGACCAACTACACTCTACACAAAAGCATGAGCGACATCATCGTCAACATCTATGGAGGCAACAACCAGATATTGCCCAATGCCACCGAGGCAAACCAGTATTATGGCGGCGGCCACAAAGGCGACGGCAGCCAAGGCAGCGACAAGCAGCCGTCCACGGCACTCACTCCCGAGGCACAACGTCTCTCTTTATATATAGACAATGTGGAAGCGCTGCGCGGCTATCTCACGCTGCTTTCCCAGTGCAGCAGTGCGAGGGAGGTGGGCGAGGTCGTGGCGCTGATGGCGCAGAAAGAGCCGGCGCTCACTTCCGAGGAGATCGTGAAGGAGCGTTTCATCTCGCTGCTGCCGCCACTTGCGCCTCAACTCACGAAGGGCACGAGCACGGACAACCTTCGCATACACATTGATGCGGCCTGGAGGAAGCGTTGCCGGCCGCTGAAGTCTCCCCGCTGAAACGAACCATAGGTCCGTGCGCCCATGAACGCATGGTTCATCGGCTCACGAACGCATG
>JAFLUX010000079.1 GCA_022508605.1 Bacteroidales bacterium
CATCTGTATCATTTCCGCAGGGTTATTTTTGATTCAATAAGGAAGGTGTGTCTATGTATTTCAATGAATCCATTCCGAATTGTGTACCGGAATTTTACCGCGCCAGACAGGAGGAACAGGAGCGCCGCGAGGACCGGCTGATGCAGGAGCGGGCGCACTATCTGGCTAACCGGGGGAAAATCAAAGCCGCCATCGAATCGGGCCTGCCCGTCCTGGACTTCGGCGGCTATGGCCCGTGTGGGGACTGCCCCCACGCCGACCACGACACCCAGACCGACGCCGAGGATGACTTCGCCAGCGTAATCTGCCATAATCCGGCCTGCCGCTGCCACCGGGAACAGGCAGGAGACAGCACATGAGGTATACCGAGCATGGCCTGTGTATCACGCTGGACGAGCTGCACAGGATTTTGGAGTACGCCGAAAACCGTGCCAAATATGACAACATGGAGAGCTGCGTCTACATCAAAGGCGGGGAACGGCCTGCCATCATTCAATACTGCTGCTATGCCGAGTGCAGCCCCATCAATCACACGTATACAGCGGTGTGAGCACAGGAGATTACCAGAGAATAAGAAGAAAGATATTTTCGTGTTAAGAAGGGGAAAAGACAAGGCGGAGGCGGGGAGTGAAAGGCTCCTGTTGGAGCATTGAAAAGCGTTCCTTTTGTTCCACTTTTTTTCAAACCCTGCTTTTATAAAAAACGCATATATAAAATACTCTAAATTGACTTAATAAAAAATGGAACAAAAGGAACAACTCTTAAAAAAGGTTGAAATATCAATGAAAATCCTGTTCCATTTTTCAAAATCATCCCTGAAAAGCCGGAACAAAAAGAGGAACAAATGGCACAGCTGACGCAATCAGGAGGCCGGCGCAAGCGCCAGTTGAAGCTGCGGCTTCTTCTCCTTTTTCCGGCTTTCCCCTTGTCTTTCCCCGCACTTAATCAAAGCAAACCTTTCTGCAATTTGCTCAGACATTCTTTTCGCAATCTCGCCCAATAAATATCAAGGAGGGAACACCAATGAAATGCCAACTCATCACGCCTGCCGTTGGAACGACATACCTTAACCGCAACGGCCAGCAGTACCGCTGCCTCCGCGTCATCGACCCGGAGCACGCCGTCATGGAGCGCACGTCCGACCGCTGGACGCTCACGGCCTGCCGTACCTGGCAGTTCGAGGACGGAACTATCGAGTGGGACCGGTCCATCGACTGCTACTGGCCGGAGGGGAGGCCGTCGCATGGGTAGGGACACCAAGCCTGTCACGGGCGGGACGCCCTATAAGGTGAAGATCGTAGCCCATAACAGGCCCCAACTGCGCGATCAATGTTTTCACCGTGATAGGGGCCGTTGGCGGGCCGTCTATGGCACCGTCCGGGGCGTCTCTGAAAAGGCCCGGTTATCGCTCTAAAAAGCGATAAATCCGATAAAACCGATAAAGGGGATGAGACAGATTGAATACAAGCACAAAAATCAAGCCCATGCCGCTGTCTGAGCGCCTTCAGCGGCTGGACAAGCTCCGCCCGGCGCACCCGGAGTTTCCGAAATGTGCCGTCCAAGCACTCGCCGAGACGCCCATCTCGGTTTTCCTCGCGGGATTCAAGGATGCCCGGGACGAGCTGGCCTACCTGCTGGACATTGATATCGCCGACTTAGAGCAGATGAACTATGCACAGCTTGCCGCCTCAATTCACCCGTTCTGGCTGCGCCGGAGGGAGTACATCATTGCCGATAATGCCACCAGCCTGCTGGCAAGCCCCTATATCTACATCGAAAATCTGCCGAGAAAGGGGGATGGCGATGAACGGCGAAAGATTGTCCCTTGACCAGCGTCTGAGGGACGCGAGGGACGACAGCAGGCCCGTCGTTCTCCCGGCCGAAGTGCTGTACTGCCGGGACTATTTCGACGCGCTGTCCGCCCTCACCGGCAGCTCCGAGAGCCTGAAATTCTATCATGAGGAAATCGTCAAGATAGAAGAGGCGGAGGGTCGGGACCTGCCTTTATTCACGGTTGTCACGAACCTCGTGAGAGAGGACAAAATGGAGCTGCTCTACCGGATTCTGGTGGAGCCGTTCGTCGAATTAAAGAGAAAGGAAGATGACGTATGATACAGATGCCTTGCATCGTAAAAGAGACAAGCGCGGGCTTGGAGCGGCTCAGCATCGCCGACACCATGCTCCAGCAGCGTAAAATTTGGTGTATCGGGGAGATTACCCGCGAGTCGGCTGTGAGCCTGATTCTCCAGCTCCACCATCTGGAGCATGAGGACTCCGCCGCGCCCATCACTATGTATATCAACTCCCCCGGAGGTTCTGTCCCGGACGGCCTTGCCGTGCTGGACACCATGCACGCCATGAAAGCCCCTATCACGACGGTTTGTGTTGCTGAAGCGGCCAGCATGGGGGCGCTGCTGTTCGTATCGGGACAGGAGAGGCTCATGCTCCCCAATGCCTGCCTGATGCTCCACGATCCGCTCACATTGGGGATAAGCGGGAGCGCCTTGGACGTGGAGCGCAAGACAAAGAAGCTCATGAAAACGAGGGAAATCATAGCAAACATCCTCGCCGATGCCACCGGGAACACGCCGGAAGAAATCCTTGCGAAAACGTCCGTGGACTGCTATTTCGACGCGAAGGAAGCCTTGGAGTTCGGGCTGGCCGACAGAATCGTCCACGAGATTTGAGGTGCGGGCCATGAGAGAGACATATCGTATTTTAGCACAAGGGCAGAAAATAAGCAATGACAGCTGGACGACCGGGCTGAACGGAAACGATATTCTCTGCGGCCCCAGCGGGGCTGGCAAGACCAGGGGATACGTTATTCCCAATGTCCTGCAATGCAGCGAGAGCATGATTGTCGCCGATACGAAAGGCGCATTGCTGGGCGAACTGGGCGGCGTCCTGAAGGAGAACGGCTATCAGGTCCTCTCCGTTGATTTCAACGACATAGGCGCAGCATCCGGGAGCGGCTATAATCCTCTGGACTTTATCCGTGGCGGCCACGAGCAAGACATCATGACCGTCGCGTCTGCTCTCATTCCCATCGAGTGCGAGGAACCTTATTGGGACCACGCCGCCCAGACGCTCTTGCAGGCCCTGATAGGTTACACGCTGGAATGTCTTCCTAAAGAAGAACATGACCTGTACACTGTGACAAGGCTATTCCTGTCTGGAAAGTGCGACAGCTTGTTCAAAGAGCTGGAAGCGATAGACCCGGAGGGCTTCGCCGTCACCCGATACAGGCTGGCCCGGAAAAATCGCGTGGCCGAAAAGATGATTGCAAGTGTGGAAGGCATGCTGGCCGAGAGGCTGACCATGTGCTCCTTTGCCGGGGTCAGAAAGCTGTTCAGCAACCCGAACAGAATCAGCTTTCCCCGGCTGGCCGAGGAAAAGACTGCTCTATTCCTCAATATCAGCGACACGGACCGCAGCATGGACAGGCTGGTGAATCTGTTCTACACCCAGGCGCTTCAATCCCTTTTCAATGCCGCAGATAACTCGCCAGGCCATCGCCTTAAAATCCCGGTGCGTTTCTATCTGGACGACTTCGCGGCGAACGTCATGATACCGGATTTCGATAAAATCATATCGGTCATCCGTTCCCGCGAAATCAGTGTCTCCGTTATCATCCAGAGCATTTCCCAGCTGGAGGCCATGTATGGCAAGGCGCGGGCCTCGACCATTCTCAACAATGCAGACCACTTCATATATTTGGGCGGGACGGACGTAGACACGGCCCATTATGTCGCCCAGAGGGCCAACAAGCCCGTAAGCGCTATTCTTGGGATGCCTCTGGATGCAGCCCTGCTGTTCACCAGGGGCCAGCCGCCAAAGGCTGTGAAGAAATATGACCTGCACAGCCACCCGCTGTATAAGCGCCTGCCGGAATATCAGGCCCAGCCGGGCGCGGACATGGAGATGGGTATGTAGTTCCCCTGTTGGAACAGACAGACCCAGGCCGACCATGCTGTTCCGCCGTTGGAACCTGATCTTCCAACAGTGCGCCGGTTTGTGAGCCGCAATGCTCTTTATGCTCCGCATAAGGCCCCGATACGACCCGCCTTGCTATGCAAGGCGGGTCGTATTATAATAAAGCTGTTAGGTCGAGCTGGGCGCAACCTTTGGATAAAGGAGGAACAATCGCTATGACAACAAGAAAATACC
>JAFLUX010000008.1 GCA_022508605.1 Bacteroidales bacterium
AAAAAGTAGAATAACAGTGACAAACACAGCTGGCTTCCACCAACTGTGTTTGTCATTGTCACCAACTAAAAATGTCCATTATACCGGCATTTTGCATGCAACTCGGAAATCACCCCCCCATTCTGGACCACTTTTTTCAACTGGTGTTTCAGAAAAGTCTCCCTTTTTGAAACCAAACTGAACTATCTACATGAATACTTAATATGGTAATAATATCTATTTTCTGCTTTAACTTATACAATCATAGGTCCTCGCCATGTGGTCGATTATTGAGGTTTATCTATGGGATTTTATACGTTAAGGGACAGGGCTTGGAAGTACATAGGTATTATATTTTTTCCACTTTCATGGTGGAAAGGCGCTGTTCGACTCTGCTTACTAAATCCTGATTGATTCGATAGAACTCGCATTGACTGGCTTGTTTCGATTCTGGATTTTGTGGAGTACCCTTGGACTTATAGAGGCAACAGAAGTGTGCCCCTTCAGTATAGAAAGACATCATTTCATATGAGTTCCGTCGATACTTGCACAAGGCGCAGGTCTTGAATTGGAGTCCCTCTCTAAGTGCATATACATAACCCAATTCATAGAAGTTGTCTCCAAATTCTGCTGGCGGTTCAAAGTTCAGTTCCAGAATGGAATGAGGAGAAAGTCTCTTTGTCCGTTGGAGACAGCATACCATATCTTCTGTTTGAGGGATATGGGCGGAACCATTTGAATAGAGACAGAAGCGCGTTATTTCCCGCCTTGATAATTGGCGTTTTTCATCGGACTGTCTTTTGAATCCATAAAAACTTACTTTATCCGGAGATTCGGTAAATGGCTTCTCCATGAAAGAAATAATATTCTCCTCAGCCTGAATTCTTAATTCAATGATGTGAAGCTGTTTTTGAGGATTTATTTTCGAGGGCGAAGATTTGTGTGTAACCTGTATTTCAATAAGAATAGGATCTCTATTCGGCTGTTTGGAATTAGTCAGAAGAAGGTCGGCCCGAAAATCACCAATGGCCTTTTCCTCTTCGCAGGTATCGTAATATTTCTTCAAGTTGAATTTTTCGCGCTGTTTCTCCTTACATATATCCTCTCTATAAAAAAGGCAAGAACCTTTTTGATCGCATGTGACCTCTCTATCATAGGCAATGTCAAAGGGATATTCAGAATCAAATTTTTCTTTCAGTAAACGCTTTCCTAATTTATGTAGATAGGTTTCGCTACCACAACCACCTTTCACGTTAGACTTATGAGCAAAATGACCAGCCCTGATTTGCCCAATCTTTGCTCCCATAGGAGCATCGCAACCGATACAACGATAGTTATGGCTGTTTCTCTCTTCAGGGATAACATCATTTATATTGACAATATCCCCATTCTCATCGTAGGCATAATGGTATTTTATCTGCGACATCTTTGTTTGATTAAAACGCAAAATCCTTAAAACATCAATTAAAATCAATCATTTGCAAGTCCACATGGTCCAATCTAATAACGAGCAATAATGAAACCTTTATCTGCGCTATAATATTTTAATCATCATTCTTTGATTGCTCTCTGTTGACCACTGAACTTGCCAGGTAGAGCCGGTCGCAGTATCAAGGAGTATGAAATTATACATATTCTGTGTTTTATAGAGTTCAAAACGACCCGCAAAACTTCCCTCACTATCATAAAATGGAACTAATGACACGTCATTAAGGACTGTTTTGAACCGGTAGTCTGGACCTTTTGTCGAAAATTGCACCTGCCAAATCCGCCCTGAATAGGTTTCTAATTCCAAGAAAGTCCACATACTATCTGTTGGATACAATTTATACGAAGGTGCTGTATGTTGCGAAATCCTTTGAAGATAGCCAACAGTCAAGGAATCTTTTAATGTCCAGTCAGTAGACACAGTATCATCAGTATATCCTTGTGCTTGTACAATAAATACGTCCATTAGAACAACAAGCATTGTTAATATCAACCTTTTCATAATTCTAAAATATTTTATACCTAACAAAGATAATAAAGAGAAACTAAAAAAAAGAACCCATACAAAGTATGAATTCCTTAATCCAAAGTTTCCAAAAATTATTACAATTCTTATTATGTCGATGTTCGCAATGTCGGCTTATGCTCAATTCGTCGTATACGAACCTTTAAGATCAACACCACCTCGATCTCAATCTCAATCTTCTTCTCAAATTATAACCACTACCGCTTATGCCGTTTCGGGGGACAGATATGTCAAATCGCGGATCCGTGTACAGATTACAGACGAGGGATATCGTGGCAGTTCTATCAAAGTCGTAGAAATATATGAGCCTAGTCCCTATGGTGCTCGATGGAAGAAAATTAGTTATGGTGAAGGTTTTGCTAAAGAATGCTTTCCGTCGAACTTCGCGGTTACGAAAGAACGGGAATTAGAACTCCAGTTGGAATCACAATTCATGTATAAGGCACATTTTATTCTGAAGAATTGGTACTTTGATTTATGACGAAGAAACAGAAACTATGATCGGAACATGGACTGGTGAATTGAACCGGAACCTGGAGCGTGACCGTCGTGGGGACATTGGGAATGTCGGTTCGGAAGAAAAATGTATCTTTACAATCAGATTAGAGTTGTTTGAAATACAGTTGATTAACCCTTGCAGGCATAGTACAAGAATATGCGTGCACAAGTGTGTAAACACGAGATAATTACTACTTAAATGATTGAAAATAAAGTATATGAATACATGGGAAACTATGTGAACGGTCTTCCCAGCACCACGAAAAAGAAAATGCCGACCGTTTTCGGTCGGCATTTTCTTTTTCCGCATTCAGAGAGCGGCAGGCACGGCCTGTGCATCAGTCCAGGCTGACGATTTCGTACTTGCACGTGCCGAGGCCTATCTGCTCCGCATACGCGGTGATATGCGTCCCATGCAGCCGTTCTATGCGCTCCCGCAGGGGCTTCGCATCATCGCCCTCGCTGTCTTCGTGGCCGAACACAAGATCCAGGCAGGCCTGGTCGAGGGCCACGGGATCGGTGGAGGCGAGTATGCCTATGTCCTTGAGGCGCGGGGCCGCGGGATGACCGTCGCAGTCGCAGTCGACGGACATGTTGTTCATCACGTTTATGTATATTATGTCCCTGCCGTCCTGCTTGAAGTAGTCATGCACGGCCTGGGCCGCCGCCGCCATGGATTCGATGAACGAGTCCTGGCTGTTGGAGCCTATGATAAGTCCGGAACTTCTTTTGCCGGCAGTGTGGATATAGACCTTTCCGGCAGACGAGGCCACGCCTATGCTCTGATTCTTCAGCACACCGCCGAAGCCGCCCATCGCGTGCCCCTTGAAATGGGCCAGGTTAATCATGAAGTCGTAGTTGCGTATATGCTCGCCCACTATGTCGTATTTAATCCAGGTGGTATCCGACACTGGAAGCCGTATTTCATCCTCCGCATCCATTATATCCACATCGGCGATGCTGGCGTAGCCGCGCTCCTCTATGGCCTTGAGATGTTTGGCTGTAGTGCCCCTGTTGCCTCCGTAGGCAGTGTTGCACTCGACCAGCGTGCCGCCCACTTTCTGCACGAGGTCCTTTATCAGTTCGGGGCGGAGATGGTTGCTCTTGGAGGATTCGCCCGTGGATATCTTTACCGCCACACGCCCCTTGGCCGGCACGCCTAAGGCATCATATACTTTCACGAGACCTTCCGGGGAAAGATCCGAAGTAAAATACACCGTGGCGGCCGCCAGCGAATCGGCGGAAGTCACGGTCTTCGCATCACCGCCGCTCCCGCGGGCCCCTCTTGTACCGGAGCAGGCAACGGCAACCAGCGCAAGGACGGCTGGCACAAACAGTAAAAACAATCTTTTCATACCTGCAAATATATGACAAAAAATTCGCATATTTGCATCTTCTAAACAACGCGAAATTGCTGACAAGATGAATTACGCCAAATTTCTGCGGGCTTTTGCAGCGAGCGCAATTTGCTCTGCCATTGTTTCCTGTACGGATTCTTCCTATGATTTGAGTGAAATAGACCCCTCGGTCGATATAAAGGCCGACCTCAGCATTCCTGTCGGGAACTCCGGGTTCATCAGGGTCGGAGACCTTCTCGAACTCGGGGACGAACTCGTGAGCGCCGATGCCGACGGCAATTATTTCCTGAGCTTCAGGGCCGATGAGGCCGTGACCAGCGACATTTCCGTGCCGTCCTTCGACTTCAACCACACTTCGTCCATGGATGCCGCCTACCTGCATTTCCCCAGCAGCTCCAACTCTTTCGGCAAGCTGCCGGAGGGACTTACTCCCGAAGAGATACACCGGCGCTACCCCGACATAGACCTGACCTACGTCTTCCCCATCACGAATCCTGAGAATCCGTCCGAGAGCTTCATGATGGATTTCGACATAGATGCCGACCTCCCGGATGCCTTCACCGACATACGCTATGCCAGCATAGACGCCGAAGTCCGGCTCGACATCGGTCTCGAAGGCAGGATTACGTTCATGGAAGGCGCCGAAATCGTATTTCCGCAGTATCTTGTCCTCGCCAGCGTCCAGAAGGACAGCCGGCTGCAGGTCAGCGGCGGGCACAGCATAAGGCTGAAACAAGACATGACGGTAGACAGGGCGGAAAGCGTGTCCGTGCAGGTCGAGGGCGTAGATCTCTCACAGGTGCCCGGCCACGGAATCATAGTGGAAAACGGCAGCCGCCAGCTTATGATATCGGAAGCCGTCACGGTCAACGGAAATGTCAGAATAGACCTCCTCGATTTCGACCGCGTCCCCACCATGGACAACGGCATACCCGTAAAAATGCAGTTCGTCCTCGACAGGTTCTCCGTTTTCAGGGCGCAGGTCAAACTCGACGTCGCAAAATCCGCCGAAGGCACGGACTTGGTGCTCTCCGACGTGCCCGACATACTTTCAGCTGACAATGTGACCCTCGATGTATGGAATCCCATGCTGCTGCTCGAATTCGACAATTCGTCCCCTGTCATCGCCCGCCTCGATGCCGATATGCAGGCGTTCAAGGGCGATACCCAGACGGCGGACATACACATAGGAACAAACGGCCCCGCAGACAACCGAACCGAGCCTATACAGATAAATCCAGGGTCCCAGGCCTTCTGCCTGTCCCGCCAGGGCACATCTGCCTGGCCTGATGCCAAGGCCGTCAAGGCGGAGAGGCTTTCCATGCTTTTCAATACCGTCCCGGAGGTGATAAGTTTCCGCAACATAAGGCTTCGCACCCCTGACGAATGGGTTGAACTGGACCTTACCGACAACGCCTACACAGTCAGCTTCGACTACGCGGTCCAGTGTCCGCTCGCTTTCGGACGCAAGCTCAGCATACAGTATGAAATCCCTGTTGGAGGCATGGGCGGACTGCTCGCCGGCGAGGGCATAGAGCTGGAAAGGGCCGAACTGAGATTCGACATCACGAACTCAATCCCCTGGAACATGACCCTCGACGCCACGGCGATGGACTCCGAAGGCAATCCCATAGAATCGGGAGTCGTAATAAGCATGAATCCGGCGATAGTCGCGGCCGGTTCCACCGACAGCCCTTCCGTATCGCCTGTGGCCATTTCCATCAGTTCCGAAAAGGGCGCACTTCAGGAGTTCGACGGGTTCCTGCTGAGACTGAAGCTCGAAGGAGACGCACAGCTCGAAGGCTTGCCGCTCAACGAGAACCAGGGCATCAGACTGACTGACATTTCAGCATCCATCAAAGGAGAAGTTTCCATAAGGGAGTAAACGAGAGGGAGTAGATTTATGAAAAAGATATTTGCCACACTGATTCTGGGTACAGCCGTCACACTTCACATCTTCGCTTCGGAGCCTGTGCGCACGGCTTATTTTCTCGATGGCTACGATTTCGGCCACCGGCTCAATCCGGCCATACAAAGCCCACGCAGCTATATCGCCCTGCCCGTACTCGGTTCCACGAGCTTGGGCATCAGGTCCAATCTGGGAATCAGCACATTCCTGTACCCGTCCGGAGACGGGAGGCTGGTGACTTTCATGAACGGGAGCGTCTCCGGCGAAGAATTCCTCAAAAGGCTCAACAAGAACAACAACGTCAATGCGGACTTTTCCACCGGGCTGCTTTCCCTCGGATTCCGCGGGGAGCG
Source organism: Bacteroidales bacterium (assembly GCA_022508605.1). GTDB lineage: Bacteria > Bacteroidota > Bacteroidia > Bacteroidales > UBA932 > Cryptobacteroides. The sequence goes on from JAFLUX010000008.1 coordinate 6,112, forward strand.
CGGATTCACCTCGGTAGAGGCCAATTTCAAGGGAAGCATAGGTGCCAACCTGCCGCGTGACCTGTTTGCCTTCGCCAAGAATGTCGGAGCTGCCGAGAACTACGACATAAGCCACATAGGGATGCGCGGAAACGCCTATGTCGAACTGGCAGTGGGCCACTCGCACAAGATAGGCGACAGATTCACGGCAGGAGTGAAGGTAAAGGCGCTTTTCGGAGGCATGGACGGAAGGATGGATATCGAGAACATGAAAATCAGGATGGCTGCCGATGAGTGGAGCATCACCTCCGGGGGCGGGTCAATCAGGTTAAGCGCACCGGACGGAATACAGGTCCCGACATACAGCGAGAGCGGCAACACCCCGCCCGCAGGAGGAAACGGGGACATGCTGGATTTCTCCGCATTCGAATTTGACTTCGACCCCGTCGAAGCCTTCCGCCGCAACGGAATCAAATCGTTCCTCGGAGGTTTCGGCGCCGCACTCGACCTCGGCGTCTCTTATGAGCTTATCGACGGACTGACGCTTTCCGCCTCCGTGCTCGATCTCGGATTCATAAAATGGAAAACAGCCCTCAGCGCAAGGCCCTCCGACAAGATGTGGTCGTTCAAGGGCTTCGACGACATTTCGCTCGACAAAGACAGCGAGAACGACCTACAGCAGCAGTTCGACCATCTTTTCGATGACTTCAGCGACATGCTCATGATGCAAAGGAACGCCGACGAAAGAGACGGATACGTCAGTGCGCTGGCGGCTACCGTAAGCGTCGGTGCGGAATATGAACTGCCCTTCTGGAGAGACCTTTCCGTCGGGGGACTCTTTACCTCGAAGATGGACGGGGCCTACTCATGGAATGAAGGACGCGCCTCGCTCAATCTGGCGCTCGGCAACTGGTTCGGGCTGTCAGGCAGTTATGCCCTGTCCACTTTCGGGTCCGGATTCGGAGCCGCCGCAAACCTGCACAGCAGAATATTCAGCCTCTACATAGGAGCTGACAGCATATTGGCCAGATTCACGAAGCCGGTGATAGGAGGCGTCGTAGGGCTGCCTGTAGACCACCTGAACTTCGGGGTGCATTTCGGGCTCGTAATCAATCTGAGCAGGTACAAGGGGTAAGACCTACCGGTCGCGGACCGTTTTTACAAGACGCAGCTCAGAAGCAGTGCGTGTCCTGAGACGGCCTTTCTTCTTGTCCCTGTTAGGATAGCGGGTTTCATAGCTCAGGACATAGCGCACATGACCGTCATCCATGCAATCGCCCGATTGCACTTCCTTGTGCACCAGGACGCCGCGCCGGGAAGGGCGGTCAACGGCGGCCGGAAAGTCGCTGTAAGGCATCTGTACGGTGCTCCCGTCACGAGGGTCGTAAGTCAGGAGCCAATCCGTCATGGAGCCGTTTCGAGGGGAATCGTCATCTTCGACAAGTTTTGAGAAATAAAGGAAGCAATTCCCGTCATCAGTCCACAGTCCTTTCATATCCAATTTGAAAACTATGCTTCCGCGGCCGGAAAACTCCCATTTCCAATCCCAGTCGGTGACGCGGCGCGGCACCCAGCCGTCACCCTCAAGCATGGCTATATACAGATTGGTATGGTCGTTCTCATCGTATTTGTGATATCCCACAAGAGGGTTGTCATCCTCATCGAAGCCCAGGACAAAGCCTCCGTTAATCAATCCACCTCCGGCCTTTACGTCATCGACGAGAAAACCGTCATCCCGCGGACTCAGAGGGAGCCGCCGCGCATAGCCGCCGGGGCTTTTCCATACTTTCAGGTCGTCGGAGAACGCATAATACAGCCCGTGATTGGTGGCGCAGTCAGAGCTGTCCCGCCAGCACCAAAGCATGTGGTAGTTGCCGTCGGCGCAGGCATAAGGTCCCTTGAAATAGCTGTTGGACTCCCCTTTCCCGTCGAAGAGAGGTTCGAGCGACAATTTCTCCCACTCCCGGACATCATAGTCGTACACATTGAGATAAGAACTTCCGTTCCCGCTGTAGCCATTGCGATAGTGGAATACGAGGATGCTGTCGGTCTGCAGGAACTCAGGGTAGGTGACGCTGTCTTCGAAGATGCCTGTCATGGACGCCCTGTGCATCGAGGCTATGTCCCCGGGATATTCACTGCGATAATACACAAGAGAATCGCTGTGCATATTGCCGCTCAGATGAACCCCGTTCTCCCTGTCCACGGCAAGGCTTATGTAGCGGTGGCTGTCCCAGTTCGCCCTTTCCGGGAGGACTTTGTACGTCCACTTGCCCGTAGAATCCTTTTTGGCTAATTTGAGATAATGCGCCGCGTCGTAATAGCCGACATAAAACTCTCCGTCTTTGGCACAAAGAGCATATCTGACGTCGAAATCCGCGGCGCAGAAATCCACGATTTCCTCACTTTCGACATGCCATGCGCCGCTGCCCGTGGTCTCCTCCTGCATCGCGCCGCATCCGCACAGCAGCAGCAAGCAGATGCCGAACGCCGGTAAATGTTTTGTAAGGTTCATCTGTCTTTGGTCACCATGCTATGATTGCCATATACGACGGTATTGTCGGGAAGGTCCCTTACGACCACGCCGCCTGCGCCTACTATGCAGTTCTTCCCTATCCTCACTCCGGACAGCACTACCGCGCCTGCGCCTATCAAGGACATTTCTCCGACCTTAATGTCGCCGCACAATGTAGCATGCGGAGAGATATGCACGAAATCGCCGACTTCGCACTCATGGTCTACCGACGCACAGGTGTTTATGATGCAGTGCCGCCCTATCTTCGCATGGGCCTGCACTATGGCGCCCGCCATTACGACGGTGCCCTCAGCTATAGCCGCAGAGGGAGAAATTACGGCCGTCGGATGTATCGCAGTGGCATACTCGGCATTCAGACGCTCCACCACTTTGCGGCGAATTTCATTGTCTCCCACGCTGACTATCATTTTTCCTGCCGGACGGCAGTCTTCAAGCCTCAGCACTTTCAGGTCATCCTTCTCGGCAGTCCGCGGGCTGTCGTCATAATAGCAGTCCACCTCATTGCCCATGGCCGTTATTACCTCCCTTACGACCCTGCCGTGTCCTCCGGCCCCGAAAAGACTAATTGTTTCCATTGAAAAGCTCCACTGTGGTTTTACCTTGTTGCGTTATGCCTTCTTTTTTGATGACTTTCAAAATGGTGAGGAGCATGATACGGCAATCGGTCACAAATGACAGATGCTCCACATACCAAACATCCAGCTCCAGTTTCTCTTTCCATGATATGGCGTTTCTGCCGTGGCACTGCGCCCACCCGGTAATGCCCGGAAGGACCTCGTGCCGGCGTGCCTGCCTGGCGGAATACAGGGGAAGATACTGCACCAGCAGCGGCCTCGGCCCCACGAGGGACATATTGCCGTTGAGCACATTCACGAGCTGAGGAAGTTCATCCAGCGACGTGGACCTGAGGAAACGGCCGAATCCGGTCAGCCGCGCATCGTCAGGAAGCAGCCGGCCGTCGCCGTCCCGCTCATCCGTCATGGTCTTGAACTTGATGATGCGGAATATTCTGCCGCCTTTCCCGGCCCTTTCCTGAAGAAAGAACGCGCTGCCCCTGTTCCGTATGCTCAGATATATTGTCACAAAGAGTATGACAGGCGAGAACAGCACCAGTCCGGCAAGCGCGCCGAATATGTCGAACAGGCGTTTGAAAAAGTTTCTATACATTGGAATCAATTACCATACGAACACTTGCATAAATAAGGTGAAGCTGCAATAGGCCGCCAGTATCAGGCCTGTCTTGCGCTCCTGATCTTCCCAGACGGGCAGGTTTATCAGAGGATACGCGATGACGAGCGGGTACATGAACCAGGACAGATAGGCGAAGCGGTTGCTGAATGCCGCCCTGATTACTATGACCCAGAAGGCGTTGCAGAGGCAGTAGGCCGTGCACAAGGCACGATACCAGTCATCCCTTATCGCCTTTTTCACGCACACGTACCAGCCCATAAGTACCGGCAGAGAGCTGTATAGCAGAAAATCCCAGCGGAAACCGGTCCTTGAGAATGAGTCGGCATATTCAGACGTGAGATAGCTGGACATGCGTTCATCGAAGCCGAGCATGGCAAAGAAGCCCGAAAAGGCGCCTCCGGCCACAAGGGAGACGAGGATAGACGCCCCCCAGATGCCGATAGCGTATCTGTAGTCCTTGATTGCGTAGCGTCCGGCCAGCATCGCGGCGACAGGGAGTATGGTACTCCGGTGTATTCCGAACGACAGCAGGCTGAACAGTATGGCCGGCAGATATTTGTCGTCGAAGAAATAGCTCATGGCGACGAGTACTATATGACATGCCAGGCCATTTCGCAGGCCGTTCACTCCGAATGTAAAGAACATCAGGGAGGTAAAGGCGAATAGCATTCCGAGCAAGGGATTGGACGGCATGAAGCGCTTCACTGCCCACAAAAGAGACAGGACATATCCGGCCTCGACAATGGTAAAAAAGCCGTTTATGCTGATACCGGCCCTTTTGCACGTGACCATTAGAAGAGACCATATCCACTCCGCATTCCAGTTCATCGACACGCTCCGGTTTGCGGCATCCATCGCCATATACTCAAGGGCATAGTTTACGGTATCGCCGAAAGCCCGTCCGCTGACAGGGCGCCCTCCCAGCCAAAACACAAGAATAAGGCTGGTAATCAACGAAACCGCCATGCTGAATCTCTGCCGGCCAAGGCCCGACGACGAAGAAGACGTATACCAGGCGGCATACAAATAAGTCGCGATACCGGTGACGGCGAGGAAAAGCGGTTGATATAGTTCTGGAGCCATCGGGAAAAATCAGTGCCTTATTATTTTTTTCAGGCCCTGAAGGCCGTAAATTCCGAAAATGCGGTGCAGGCGTCGTGTTATCCATATCCGCACAGGGCCATAATTCTCAATCCAGGTCTTGGAATAAAAGTGTATGCTGCGGGTATTGTCCGTGATGCCCAGCCTCCCCGTAGCATCGTCGAGAGGATTGAAATAATCGTTGGGATAGACAATTACGCCTGCCAGTCTCTGCACCCTATCCTCCTCGGCGAATCCATGTCCTTTCAGGACATCGGTCGTGTGTTTCACAACGGTTCCCGGCAGGCGCTCTCCGCGCTCATCGACAAAACGCAGGGACGAATAGTGGTCGAGAACGTCTTTGTACAGCTCCATTCCTGGCACTGCCGCCAAACCCAGCCCCGGATTGACCCCCACACTCTCGACTCCCCGCTCTATTCCCATAAAAGGGCCGGCGGACAGCACATCGTCCATGCTCTTTATTACTTGCACGTCTGTGTCGAAATACAATCCTCCGTAGTTATACAGAATCCAGAAACGGGCATAATCGCTCACGAAGGCCCACTGCCTGCGTTCGGCAGCCTCTCTTGTGTATTGCACGGCATTAACGTCGAAGTTCGATTCATTCCACTCGCGGATTTCATAGTCCGGAAAGAACTGCCGCCATGAACCGATGCACCGGCGTGCGGACTTCGGCAGCGGCGCCGAGCCGAACCAGCAATAATGGATTATCTTTGGTATCTGCGTTCCCTGCATAATCTGCTAATCTGCTCTTTTTATAAGTGCATAAATCTTATCAATCTCGCCCTCATTACCATAATCGCACCTTGCGATATTGCCGGCCAAGTCGTCCCTGAGGGCAGTGTTTCTCAGCACTTCGCAGACCGCCTCCGCGCAGGCATCGGTCGCCATAGGGACTATCACGCCGTCTACACCGTCACGGACTTGGGATGCCGCAGTGGGATAGGCGGTGACTATTACCGGCTTTCCCAGAATCTGGGCCTCGCGCACGCATACGGATTTGCCCTCATAGCGCGATGGCTGCACATACCAGTCGCAGGATGCAACGTAGGGGTAAGGATTCTCCTTTTTGCCGAGCAGAATTACCGCATCTTCCACGCCCTCCCGCGATATTGCCGCCCTGATATGGCCGTCACTCCCTCCATAGCCTATGATATACCACTTAAGTGCGATTCCGCGCTCCCTGAGGCGGCGGCAAATCGAAGGGATGTCTTCGAGGCGCTTGGGATAGGAATAGCGGCCTATGGTCAGAAGAATCGCTCCCCCTTCCAGGGGCGGCATATCGTCCGGACGAGGTCCCGCCGCGCGACTGCGTATGAATGCCGGAGACAGTATGTTCTCAATCACGACTGTCTTCTCTCTCAGAGATGGGAAGACCTGACAGAAACAGCGCGTCACATCGTCAGAAATGCTCGCTATATAGTCATATCCGCTCCACACAGGCAGTTCCAATGCGGCATCGACGTCTATACGCGAGTAGTCGGTGTGAATCCAGCATATTTTCTTCTTCGCACGCACCTTGTCCAGCACGATGTCATGCGGCGCAACGAACGAGACGGCAAGGTCATACTCCCCGAGGCGGGCAAGCGAAGGAAGCACCCTTGTCACATATTTGCCCACATATCCGAAAATCGCGCTGCCGTCCGAGGGCCGTTTTCTCATGGCGTAGAGCCTGAAACGCAGCTTCGCCCAAAGGCGGGCCGCCGCCACGCGCAGGCATCCTGCCTTTACCGCCTCGGCAACAGGCCTCTCAATCATCGTATATTCCTTGCACTCGGGCAACACTTTCACCCACTGCGGAATGTATTTCATCATCTCGCCCCTGTGGTCGTTCAGGAAGAGCTCCACCTCCACCCTCTCCGGGTCCAGGGCCTGCAGGAGACCTATCAGCGAGCTTTCCGCGCCGCCGATTTCCAGATAATGGATGTTGATGAATATACGGGGCCGCATAACGAGCTACGAAAAATCCTTGTCTTTCAAGGCTTTGTCCAAAAACAGCCTGGACTTGGCAATCTGATCGTTCAGGATGGAGTCAACAGAATCGTATGAAACATGCTCCCTCAGCTGCTCATCGCTTGTCTCGCAATCAGCGGCACGGCGGCCGAGGCCAACGCTCCGAAGCAGAGCGTGCATCCTGTCGTTAAGGCCGTCCGCCCTGTCTATTACGAAGAAATCACGATGGTATATCATCGCGAACACAGTCCCATGGAATGAATTGCTTACGACGCAGAGCGAATTTCGTACAAGCGCGACGAACTCGTCCGGTGCGGAGCGCGTAAAATTCCTGTCGGCATAGGCAAGGCGGCGGGACCCTATCGAATATATCCTGCACCCGTAAAATCCTGAGAGCCGCTTCGCTACGCTTTCGAGCGTCCTGCATCCCATGATGTCATATACGAGAATGTATCGTTCAGAAGCGCATGTGTCTCCGATTAATCCATCCCACTCTTTCGCGGACAACAGGAGTACCGGATCCACGGTCACTTGGCCCTCATACCCCAACGAATTCAGGATTTCCAAGCCGGATTCTTCCCTTACCGAAATTGTGTCGAAGCGGGCAAGATGCTGTTCGACAAACACCTCGCTGCCCGGGCGCAATGAAGTCAGCGCAAAACTTGCAGCATAACTTATACGCTTCACGCTATCATCACCGAAGTCAAGGTAGTAGGCCGCATCCGTGCCGTTTCTGAAAGTGGTGTTCCAAATCTGGTCGCTGCCTGCAACGTAGACATCCGCAGGCGGCGGGGCTGCCCGCAAATCTGAAATGTCCGCATAGATTTTTGACGTGCGTGCCAAATACTTTCGGGAGAACTCCTCAAAGCAGGCATGCCGCCGCACGTTGTCCACCCTTTGCCTGAAACGGAGAAAAAATTTCGCCCATTCCTTCACGGAGCCGCCGGGCCAGTACCAGATTTTCTCCCGAAAACTCATATAGCATGGCCTGTAGTCTATAATCTCGACCGCATGTCCCTGTCCGGCCAAATAGCGCAGAAGCGCATACGCCTGCAGGCGTGCTCCATAATTCAATGCGTTATGACAGGTTATCGTACAGACCCTCATCACGACAAAAGCATCTCGTTGAACTTCGCCGATTCGGTCTCGGCAGTCCTGTCTTCATCACGGCGCGTCGCATCAATAAGCCGCTGGCGCAACTCGGGGCTGCAGGCCAGCCGAAGGATTTTTTCCGCGAGACTCTCCGGGGTCATTTCCGCAATCAGGCCATTCTCTCCATCCCGTATCTTGTCGTAAACCACGTCGAAGTTCGTGCTAACCACCGGCCGGTGCAATATACGGGCTTCACAAAGTGCAAGGCAATATCCTTCGAAAGACGATGTCTGGACATACATGTCGCATTGCGCCATGTACGGATAGGGATTAGGCTGCATACCGAGCAAGACCACATGCTCCCCCAGGCCATAAGTCTCTATAAGCCTCTCTATCATCTTGCGTTGTGAGCCGTCCCCGATAAAATACCAGCGGAAAGACAGTCCGGAATCTCTGAGGCGCTTTGCTGTTTCGACCGCCAGAGTATAATTCTTGGGCGCTTCTATCCTTCCCGTAGTGACGATGCGCAGGGCCCCGGCCGGAATCTCATCCTCGAATCCTCCCTCCGCAGCCATCCGGCGTATGAGGGTGGAATTCATTATATCGTATATGGCTGTCAACTTTGACGAATCCACATACGATGACGCTTCAAGCATCTTGCGCAAAATCTCGGAATCAGCCGCAACGATGTCGAAGCAATCATAAAACGGCCTGTTGAAAGACTCCGAATAGCCCGCTTGCTTCAAGTCGCTGTTCACCACGGCACACTTCCTGGCCGCCTTCACTTTCTCGGCCACATAATACGTCGGAAGCCCCTGATGATATGCCACGGCAACGTCATAAGTATCTTCAAGCGGCATCATAGATGACCTCATCGCTGTCCAGAACTGCTCGGAACCATGGCGCTGCCGCGGCAGAATCCGGCGTATTGCCAGACTAAATGACAAGCACAGTCCGGAAAAAAGCGACCGTAATTTACTGATCCCCTCCGGATGCGGCAAGGAGATAAACCGCACATGCTCAGGGACATATTGCTCAAAGACGCCGCCGCGGCTGACAATGAGCAAATCAATGTCCAGCCGCTCATGGTCCAGAAGAGGCAAAAGCGAAACAAGGCTTTTTTCTGCACCGCCGCAGCCTAAAGAATCAATTACGAACAGAACCCTCCGTTTCATTATAAACATTCAAGCGAACAGTGAATCCATTTCAAGCCCCGAGAATCTCCCTATAGTATTCCTTGATGCAATATCTGACATAACTCTGTTCGAAACGCTCGGCAATAATGCCTCTCGCCCTCTTGCCCATTCCGAAAAGTTTGTCCTTGAATCCGTACATATTCTTCATAGCCTCGTACAGAAGCCTGCAATCCTTCGGCGGCACAATCATGCCGTTCACGCCTTCGGATATTATCTCGTTGGACCCGTTTATGTCGGTGACGATGGCGGGGAGTCCCATAGCTCCTGCTTCCAAGACCACATTAGGGAAGCCCTCCCTGTAACTCGGCAACACCAATACGTCGGAGGCCACCAGCCAAGGACGGACATCAGCCTGATAGCCCACATACTCTATAGCCGGATTGCGGCTTATCTCATCTTCCGTCTCCGGCTTAAGCGGATCGGTCTCCGCTTCCCAGCCTATCAGCAGCAGTCTGGTGTCGGCACACTCCTGATTCAGGATGCGGAATGCCTCCACAAGTTCGTTCACCCCTTTGTCGCCGACCATGCGCCCGATGAAAACGAAAGTAAATATTCCGTCCTTTTTCAGGGGTTCCGCCGCTGCACAGACCCCGGGGTCGTCCGGATTGTAATATTTCAAATCCACTCCCCTGAGATTGCCGTAGCCGAGGACCCGCAAAGGCTTTCGCGTGATGTGATAGCGCTGCAAGTCCGACTTCACCCCATTCCCTTCGGGAATTATGTGGGTGGCGAAAAGGCAGGTCAATCTGTCAGTAGTTGCCAGAATCAGGCGCCTCAATCCAGTCGCCGTGGGAAAGACAAGTCCTGTAAAGGTATGCACCCTTACAGGAACTCTTGTCATCCAGGCTGCCATCATAGACAGCAATCCGGCTTTCGGCGTGATGGAATGCACCATCTGGGGCCGCTCCATCCTGAAGACCTTTATGAGTCGGCGCAGGCTTTTGAAGTCTCTCAGCGGCGTGATATACCTGTACATCTTCACCGCATGGGTCCTGACGCCCTCACGCATCCGAATCGCCTCCAAGTCTTTTCCCGGAGAACTTACCGCTACGACTTCGTATCCGCTTCTCTTGAGGTTTTTAAGCCATCCCCGGCAAAAAACATTGAGGGAAAGCGGGATTGTGGAAGTCAGCAGGATTTTCATGCTATCGCTTCATATAGTGTATCCTTACCTTCACTCCACGGTTAAGTTTTGCATTGAGGCCGCGGGTACTTTCATCATTGACGGTATTCACTACGTTGTTGCCCGTGCCTATGAAAGTCTGTGTAAGGGCATCTTTGAGGTTTTCGTTCTGCTGCAGCCACATGACCACGGAGCTTGTACGGTTGACGGAAAGGGCGTTGTTTCTCTCCTCTCCGATTCGCGTTGCATTCGCCCCCGAGTAGTTGTCCTGGCTGGTGGCCATGCCCTCAAGCTGTATAAAGGAGATGATGCCGTTTTCGAACACATCCTTGATACGGCTGACGGTCGTGGAATCGGCGAAGTTGGAGATATAGCCCTCGTTGCCGTTGACAGCGGCATACACATCGGCGAAGCTCACGAGTTCATCGTCGCTGTCGAGTTTCATATTGTCGCGGATAATCTGCAGACCGCTGTGGGCATTGAGACCGTACGTGTTGGACTCTGCATAGTTGGCGTCGCTCAGGAGCTGCTGGCCGAGGGTGGCATCATCAATACGATACTGCCAGGTATGGCGGCCGTCGTAAATGGGAGCGTAGTAGAAGCCTTCTTTCTCATAGAATGCGTTCATGTCGCCGGCCGCGAGGCTCAGGGACATTGGAACGGTGGCCTCCATCTCGTATCCGCGGGGGACATCCAGCGCGAATGTCAGGTCAGTAGCCATCTCCGTGGGGATATCCGATATTTTCAGGCCGTTGAGGGATGCGCCGGTATGAAGCTTTTCAGAGGCGGCAGAAGTGTCGTCGTAACGCTTCTGGGTGTAGAGGCCTCCTGCAAGGTAGTCGATGGAGTTGACATCGGCACCCGCCACGATAGGGGCATCGTTGCGTCCTGAATAGTTGTTGGGGTAGAACACATAGAAAGTAATCGTGCCCTGCTGTATCTCGGCGGGAGCCACAACCTCTTTCTGCTTGACGACAAGCACGCTGCGCTCGCTGTAGTCACGCTGATAGACCTTGGTCGCTCCATGGCCCCAGCCGTTGTCGCGCTGCTTTCCGAGGTAGAAAGTGAAACCTATCGCGGCACCCAGGTTGCAATCGATTTTGTGCGCAGCATAATCCCCCTGTCCATACTCCAGGTCGAAGTTGGTCTGATAGAATATGCCCCTGAGCTTGAAGTCGAGAGAGAAACGCTTTGCGCGTGTGAAGAAACGACTGTACTGAAGTTCAGTGTGGGCGCTCAGTTCATTGTCCGACCCGTGGCTGTTTGCATATCCCATGTGATGCACGAGACCGATACCGCTGGTGAACATGAACTGATTCATCATCTTGGAATTATTGATTCCCTCATATCCCATGAACAGGCGGGAGAGGTTGAAAATCACGCTTCCGTGTACATCCCACCAGTTGGTGCGCATCAAGCGGTATTCGGCACCGGCATCGTTGGTAAGGATATCTCCGTATCCGTAGTGACCGCTTTTATATCCGGTATATCCGCGCGAATCGGAATACGCACCCTCCAGTTTGATACCTACGCCAGGCGTGAACCACTTGGCGATACCAAGGGTGAAATCAGGCGAGAGAGTACCTTTGAAAGGGCCATAATTGGAATAGTCGCCCCTGAAGGTATGCCCGCCCAAAGTGCCGAATACGAACCAGTTCTTGTTGAATTTGTTTTGGACGACCCTCGTAGGGTCGATAATGGAATCGCGCGCGGTAATAATCGTGGTCGGGGCCGCGTACTCAGTGGTATCCCTGTATATCTCAATAAATTCCGACAGGTCAATCTTCTCCTTCTGAGGGTTCTGGGCGAATGTCGGCAAAAAGACGACGGCCGCGACAAGGGCAGACAGCGCCCTGAGCGCTCTTGTACGATACGGATTCTGTTTCATCTTAAATATCTATGATTTTATTTATTTCTAAAATTTCAGTTTGACGCCAAGGCCTGCGGCCTCATAGGAGAGCATCGGTTCAAAGGAAAGCTCTACCCCGCTTGAAGCGCTTCCGGGCTTGACTTTGACGTACCTCACGCCTTTGGAGAAGGTCGCATCCAAAAGATTGTACACATACAGTCCCACGCCCGATATGGCGCAAATCGTTCCGAAATTCCTGAAGCTCTGTGCTTTACTGTCGTAACTCGGGGCAAATTCCGGATGTTCTCCCGCAAGCCTTTCATATTTGTTGATGCTGAAAGCGGAAACGACCACCCCGGTAACAAGCAGGGCTTCGCTGCCCATTATCGCATAGCCTTTTGCCTTGCGGCCTTTATAAATCTGGCCGAGGCCGGGCACGACCGACAGCGCCACGGGGATTCCGTTATACTTCTCGCTCAGTTTGAACTCGTCGAAGCGGGGAATCACATTCAGTTCGGAAATCGCATACAGCTGATACAGATTATGCTCAAAGGATCCGTCCGCATAGTCATCGAATTTGAGGAAGTCATCCACCAGCTTCGCGTAAACCTCAGACGTCTTGCCGTTCTTCATGAACGACAGCACGTAAACGGGAGATTGGCCGTCCTCATCCGTCTGAAGAACTTCCATGTTCAAATCCTGCCTGGGCACGCCGTAAGAGCTGCATACATAGTCGAGCAGCGGTTTGTAGCGGTTCAACTCGACCACTTTCTCATCCGGGTCGTATGAATGAAAAATGCGGAACTGATAGGTATCGTTGGATCTCGCTTCGTTGAGTTCATCGACGCCCTTGGTTACCCAGCGGGGGGTCGGTTCGGCACTGACTGCATAAGACACAAGCAGGCACAGAAGCGCGAGCACAATTGTTCCAGTCTTTTTGATATCCATTTTAATCAAATTTTAATCTTGTTCGGTATTTGAAAAACTTGCAAAAGTACAAATAATATTTTTAATTTCCGTGAGTTAGCGTCAAAAATCATCTGACAAATTCATATACTTTTTCGTATGCGCGGGCAGTGGCATCTATGTCGAAACCCGCAGCGCGGGACAGGCAGGCCCCAAGCACTGACGAATACAACGCCGCGTCCTCGCACACCCGCCTTATGGACCCGGCGAGAGCATGTGCATCTTCATGCGGCACCAGCAGCCCGGCTCCCCCGACGACCTCTCTAAGGCCCTCCACATCGCTGGCAATAAAGGGTCGGCCTGATGCCATCCCTTCTATGCTCGAAAGCGACATTCCCTCGTAATGCGAAGACAAGACCAGCACCTCTGCCTGCGCCACAAGTTCCGGGACATCCGCCCTGGACCCAAGGAAGCGCACCCTGCCGCCGAGCGAAAGCGAGCGGGCCAGCTTCTCGCAGGCGGCAAGAGTCTCCCCCTCCCCGGCAAGCCAGAGTTCGTACTCCTCCGGCAATTGCGCCATCGCTTTCAGAAGCGTGCTGTGGTCCTTCTGCGGCCGGAATGCCGCCACCATGAGAATGATATGCTTGCCGTCCCTTGCCGACTTATCATACCGAATGCTCCGCGCAGGCGCAAAACGACTGAAATCTATACCGTTGGCGATTACCGCCGTTTTGTCTTCGAAAGACTCTCCCAGCACGTCCAGCAGATTTATCCGCGTCTGCTCGCCCACGCACGCTATGAAAGCGTAGCGGCCGTACATCCACCGGTCCATGCTGCGGAACCATCGCCAGTCCCGGCGGCGGTTGAACGTGTTGTGCTCTGTAGTAACAAGCACGGTACCGTCCTCTGGAGATGCAAGCGCCGCAAGCAGCTGGCAAGGTGTGTTGTGGGTATGGATGATGTCGAAACGGCGACGTCTCAAGAATTTTTTCAGCCTCGGCAGGTTCAACGGATCGTGCATATGGAAGGCTCCTGTACCCAAAGCGCTTGCAGGAATGCCTTCGGCCTCTATGGATTCAAGCAGCGGGGTGCGCGTTCCGTCGAACAGCAGCAGCTCCACCTCATGTCCATGCGCACGGAAACGAGGCAGCAGGTCGACCACGAGACGCTCTGCTCCGCCGCTTCGCAGGGATGTTATGATATGCAGGATTCTCATCCGCAAGACGGTTTACAATATATTGAGCAATCTGTATCCCAGCTTCTTGAGCATCGCTCCCGGCCGCTGCCTCCGGACGATTCCGCGGCAGATACGATACATTGCACCGGAATCACGGCGGGCAAAGGCATCGACAAACGGATCCTGCCAGAAAGCCGATTTGTTATCCACCTCCAGCATGCGGGCATATACGGGAGAGGCCGTTTCCCTATCTAAAAAAGCCACGATATGGGCAAAGCCGTCGCCCTTCAAATCAATTCTGCGGCATATTTCAGACTTGAGCACGTTTTTCAACTCGATGTTCAACGTATCGGGAGACAAAAAAGGGTATTTGCCAACATATCCCATTTTGAAAGCGTATAGACGCTTGAAGTCATCGAACACCCGGGGATTGTAGCGGCTGGTCATGCCTCCGTAGCGATAGTTGTAGCCGCTTTCTTCCATTATGTATATTCGCCGCAGATGAGGAAAAAGCTGCAAGTTGTACGCCAGGTCCTCACCCATGCACAGGGACAGGGGGCGTATGTCCGCACTGTCAAGCGCCGCCTTCCTGTAGAGTTTTCCGCACATGTTCACGGACAATATGTTTACGCCGAAGAATGAGACGAAATACTTTTCCAGCAGTTCCGGCTGTTCGATTAGGCCGCTTACCCTCCGCGCATCCTTCTGCATAATCCATTTATGCCTGTCTATGACCCGCCGGAAGCCTGTCTCCACATAATCCGCCCCTGTCTCCTCCGCCTTGGAATACATTTCCGACAAAACGTGCGTATTGTCAAGCCAGTCATCAGAGTCGACATACATTACGAACTCTCCGCGCGCTGCGGAAAATCCCGTACTGCGGGCGGACTCCACGCCTTCGTTGACCGCCTTGTCGATGACCGCCACACGGCCGTCACGCGCCGCATATTCATGGCAAATGTCCGGACTCGCATCGGTCGACGCATCATTTACCAATATCACTTCCAGCTCTTTGTGCTCCTGCGACAGGACGGAGTCAAGGCATTGGGGCAGCCAGCGTGAAACATTATATACGGGTATTATTACGGATATCATGCTCATTTCAGAACATAGCTTCGCAAAGCCCGGAACTCATCCGAGTTCACAAGGCGCCGACCGTCGCGCAGGCCCTTCAAGTAAGAAAACATGTATCGGAACGACAGTTTCGCAACGGACATCGCGCACATGACAAGAAAAAGCCAAGCCGACTTGAAGGCGAAACTTGCTGCGCACAGCAGACTTTCCGCCGTATTCCCTTTGGATGGCTGATATATTGTGCGCCACCAGATTGCGAATGACGCCAGCGTGCGGGTGTAAATCCATTGCGGGCCCTTGCGGAAAGCCGAACTTGACGACCTGCCGTCCATGTGCTCGCAGCCGGAATCATACAGCACCCCGAGGCGGAAGCCGTTCCTGTACACTTTGTAAAATTCCACCGTATCATCGCCATAGGCGAAAGCGAATTTGTCGAGCCACAGTTCGTCTTCCATGTGCAGGCGTTCATAGACGGACTTGCGCCACATAGAAGCCGGCCCGGCGCAGCTCTGGGACAGATAAAAGTCCTTCTCCGGGCGCTTGTTGTAAGAAAAAGACCCGTTGCGATGCATCTTGAATGCCCATTTTCCGCTCCTGTGCGGAAAAACCAGATTGGCAAGGGCCGCATAGACTTTTCCGGCAAACGGCATTTCGTGATTCCTGAACGTGTCGGCCCCTATGCAGTCGGCATCATGCCGCTCCATCGCCTTCAGCATCTTCTCTGCGCTGTCAGGGGCGAGGCGCACATCATCATCGAGCATAAAGACCACATCGCTGTCTATCTCGTCGTAGCGCAGGGCACGCTGTGCGACCATACCCTTTTTCACCCACACATATTCCTCCCTGCCCACCATGAAGTCCGGACGGGGACAACCCTCCGCAATATACACCAGCACCCGATCCGGCTGAACCGTCTGACGGGTGATGGACCGCAGTTCCTCGCGGAATTTTTCTCCCGCCGTGCCGAGAGTGCGTATTGCAATGGAATAGGTCAGCATTATTCTTCTTCGGACTGCCCGCGGAGTTTCCTGAACAGGGTCATCCACATAGGTACTATATTCTCCACTCTGTACTTGTCTGCCTTGGCGCGTGCGGCCCTGCCCATCTCCGCCCTCCTCTCCGGATGCTCGATAAGATACGAGAGCCTTTCCGCAAGAGCCGCTTCATCTCCTGCAAGCACAAGAAAACCGTCCTCACCGTCCGTGATTATGTCACGAGGCCCGCAGGGGCAGGAGTAGGCGACCACCGGGAGCCCGCAGGACATTGCCTCCAGCACGACCAGCGGCAGTCCCTCATATATGGATGAAAGGACGAAAAACGATGCCTCCGACAACTTGTCGGCCACATTGGGTACGGGATTCCGAAGAAACACCCTGCCGCTCAGATTCAACTTGCCCGTCAGCCCCAGAAGTTCCTCCCTTTGACTGCCGTCGCCATAAATCTCCAGGCTCCACTCCGGGTGAGTACCGGCGACCGGGGCGAAAGCCCTTATGAGGGAAGCGTAATTCTTCTGCGCCTCAAGCCGTCCCGCGGAAATCACCCTGCATCCCGCCGCATCCGACACCGGAGCATTGCTGAAAGTCAAGGGATTGGGAATAACCGACACGTTCTTTGCGCCGCGCCAGCAGCGCTCCCTGTCTTCTTCGGTCAGCAGCACTATATGGTCATAGCGTTTTATCTTCCAGCCGAAATCATACAAATCGCAGAGACGGGCGCACAGTCTCCCAAAGAAGCCCGAGGCGCTGAGCAGCCTGTAGTCCGACGCATAATGCAATTCCCTGACCCTTGACCAGCCGCCCTTGATTCCCGGCAGCATATATTTTTCGCTCTGGCCTGCCGATATCACGATGTCGGGGGCAATTTCACCGAGGGCCTCCGCAAGTTTCCGCCGATGCTTCCTGCGCTTTACCACTATGCCTTTGAGCACCGCCCAACGAGACTTCCAGTCATCCGCGTAATAATCAATTCCCAGGTCTGTCAATCTGACTTTTGGGGAGAGCCTCGCCGACAACTCGTTTTCCTTGTGGTCGGAAACACAGATATGAACCTCGTTGCCGGGAATGTCCGCAAGGGCATTCGCCTTGACGATGGTCACAACGGCAATGCCGCCCATATCCGAAATGCTGTTAAGGCAATAAACGATTTTCACGACTGTTTGCCGCTTGTCTTATACTTGATATACAGATACCACAGAGCGCCGGGAATCAGGGCCAGCACGCTGAGGACGCCGTGCCCCGGACATATCAGGGAACCGTAGTCCCCGGACAGCAGGCAGCTTGAGACATAATGCACCGCAGAACGGTATTTATTGGCAAGGCTGCTCCTTTTGAGGCCCATTTCCAGTCTGCGGAGCTTGGCGAAACTCCTCGGGCTGTCGGAATATTGTTTGTAAATATCGACGGACATGCTGTCCGCCTGATACTCGACAAAGCACAGATTCTCGTTCAGCACCAGCAGGGGAAAATCGTCGCAGACCTGCAGGAGCATGTATATGGGGTTGAAATTCTTTTCTCCGGGGAATCCGGCCTGCGGCGCCACGCGCTTCATGAGGTCTGTGCGCATCACCTGCTTGCTGTCGCCCCTGTGGACACGCTTTTCATACAAGTCCAGCAGATAGCACTCTCTCAGCGCATCAGGGAAGAACCCGGCGATGGGCCTGTCCGTACCGGCATAAAAGTCAAGCCCGATGATGCCGGCATACTTGCCAGAACCATCCCTGCCCCACTTGTCCGCTATCAGTTCCACGGCGTTGTCCGGCATGAAGTCATCGCTGTCTATGCACACGTTCAGTTCCGTGTCGATATTCGCATAGGCTGTGTTGTAGCCCGTATAAAGCCCGCCGTTTTCCTTGTAGACGTAGCGTATCGGGATGAGCCTTTCGTCTATGAAGCCCTGCACCAGTTCCCTGGTGCCGTCCGTCGAGCCGTCGTCCACGACCAGCCACTCGAAAGCCTTGCAGGTCTGGCGGCAAAGGCTCTCATACAGGCGCACGAGCGTATGCGCCCTGTTGTACGTGGGCGTAAAGACCGTCAGGAGTCCGGGAGAAGTGTCAGATATTGTATCCAAGCAGCTTATAGAAAAATCTTGTCAGCCCGTTCAAAAAGGGAAAGGTACGGGATATCTTCATTGCCAGCAACACCATGGGGGAATTGTAAAGCTCCGCATCCGCTACATCGACATTGGTGTCATCAAAAAGAGCGGCAACCGGATTCTCCGCAATGTTCCTGGCTTCATCGTCGATGCCGCATTCCCTGACATTCTTTAGAAAACCGGGGGCTTTCAGGCAATAATAGCCGCATAGAACGGCAGCAGTCCGCAGGTCCGCCATGGAGACCGGGCCGGAAAGCCGGCAGAAACTGTTCTCATCGACAGTCTGCAACGAAGCGATGACCATGGAATCACAGTCAATGACGATGTATTCTCCCTCGACGTACCGGCCTGAATTCTCTTTTATGAAACGCAATCCCCGCGCCGTATCGTATTCGGCCGGAAGCGGCACGACAATAAACTCATCCGCGTAGTTTTTTATGCGGGAGCGCTTTCCCTCAAGGGTGTCCGCCGTAAATACATCCGTAATGAGCACGATACGGCAGTCCGGATTATGCAGGCGCAGCGAGTACATTGAAACCAGCGCCTTTTCAGCATTGTAGTCGTCCTCGCCGCTTATAAGGGGATATACGAACTTCGACGGCATATCAATTGAATTTCAATACATTTTTGAACACCTTCTTCAATTTGCCGCCGCGAATTATATGTTCTGCCCATGTAAGAAGCGGATGTTCAATAATGCGCGCCGTCTCGCCGCATATGCCGTTCTCGCGGATGTCTGCGAGCAGCCTGTCCTGCTTAATCGGGAAATATCCGGACTCCTTAAGTTCTGCAAAATAATGTATGATCTTGGCATCAAACATATAGAGTTTGGCGCGCGGTATTACTATCTGGCAGTTGTATTTTCCGCTCAACTCGGAAATCAGGCAGCCGTTCTCTATGTTCGCCCTGGCGAATGCCGGCTGGTCCACATTTATGCCGTAGTCTCTCCTCCCCTCGTCCCATATCCTGTGCCAGTCATGGAAGAACTTGTGGACTTCCCGGCAATCCCGTGCCAGCCAGACTCCGCCGTTGAAATATGATTTATAATCCCACGGCTCCATGCCCACGGCATACAGATATCTGTTGAGCTGGATATTCTGCTCGGAAGTGGTATGTCCGTCGAGCACGGCCGCCAATTTGCAGTCCAGCCTTTCCAGTCCGGAGAGAGAGGCTCTGACGATTGTATCATTGTCAAGATACAGGAAATCGCCCTTGACGCACTGCCGCAGACTGGTCTTTATGTAGCGCGACCTCTGCACCGGAGTGAAGTCATCCGGAGGATTGACGCTTATGAATTCGTCCACATAGGCCCTGATACGCGAGCGTTTCCCGGTCAAAGTGCCGAAAGTCGCATCATCCGACACCAGCACGATATGGCAGTCCGGGTTGTGCAGCCGCAGAGAGTGCATCGAGATGAGCGACTGCTCCGTATAGTAATCGGACTCGCCGCTGACCAGCGCATAGACGAACTTCACTTGCATAATTGTCGGCAGCTTCTTGGCTGACGCTCAAAAAAGCATCCTTCGGCTAAAGAGCGCTTCTTGATTTTTATCAGCCGTCCGTATTCTTTGCAAAATTTCACGAAAGGTCCCGCCAGTTTGAATTTGAAGCGGCGCAGCGAAGAGCGGACAGACTTTATCACCTCCTTGCAGCCCTGCATGTTTGAGACATTGGGGTCGCTCAACAGAACGCGCCAGCGCTGTGCAAGCAGAAACAGTTCCTTCTCCTCGCTGTATTCCCTGTGTTCCCGGTCATGAACGGCCCTGACGGAGGGCACGATTCCGACCTTGTATCCGTGGTAACGCATGCGGTGGCACAGGTTCACGTCTTCTCCGTAATGAAAGAAAGCCGGGGAAAAAGCCCCTACCTTTTTCAAAACATCACAGGATATCAGCCAATGGGCCGCCTGCACGGAACGGTCAGTCGCATAAACCGCCGCGTCGCCTGCCACCCCGAGCACACAATCATTTACCAGGTCCGCCGGCAGGGTCCTGGAAAAATTATAGTCCAGTCTCGTCCCCCCGGCATATACCTGCAAAGGAGATATGATGCCATATTCCGGACAGGCAGCATTTATCCCGGCAAGGCGCACTATATCCTCCGGGGCTATCCTGGCATCCTGGTTAAGAAGGTAGACATAATCGAATCCGTGTTCGAAAGCATAGCGGAATCCTATGTTGTTGGCGGCTCCGAAACCGAGATTCTTCCCGGTCTGAAGCACCTCCACGCACGGATAATGCGCACGCACATATTCCGCCGTGCCGTCGGCGGAGCCGTTGTCTACCAGCAGGACGCGAATGGCCGGTCCGCAGGGGAACAGAGGCGACAGGCAGCCGTCGATGATTGCCGCCCCGTTATAGCTGACTACTATTACAAGTATTTTATAGTCTGTATCCAAATATTCCGTATATGAATTTTGCCAGTTTGTTCGTCCATGGATAATCACGGGACAGCTTCCGCGCAAGGATTACCATGGGAGAATTATATATCTTCAGTGCTTCTCCGCCCACGATTATGACGTTTTTCAAGTAATTGCGCATCACGTTTCTTGTGATATCATCCACCTCGGGAGTTATTCCGTCCCGGCGTATCTTTTCCAGAAAGACAGGATCCTTGAATGGTATGGCCTTGGTGAAATTAAGGGCAGTGGCATGATAATGAAACACTTTGCAGCCGCTGATATACTCGGTTCCCCACTGCGGATGTATCATCTGGCAATTGTAGATGCCGTCCAGTTCCACCATGACATTGCCGGCCGCCGCATTTGCCCTCCACAGACTGCATTGGTCGGAATGATATCCGTATCCGACCGAAGCCTCCTGCCAGAACTTGTGCCACAAATCGAACAGAAGCCGTCCTTTTTCGTTGTCCTTGCACAGGATAACGCCACCGTTGCAGAAGAAAGTATAGTTGTACTCCTCCGGGGGCACGCCTATCATCTTGTGATACTCCTCCAATCTTTCAGGTATGCTTCCTTCCGACCAGGATTTGAGGTGCATATAGGGGGTAGCCGCCGCGTCTCCATCGAAATCGGAGAGCTCATCCATATTGCCGAGAATGATGGTATCGCAATCCAGATACAGGAAGTCCCCCCTGACATACTGACGGACGGCTGTCTTCACGAAACGGGAACGCTGCACCGGGTTGAAATCCTCCGGAGTGTCGATTTCGACAAGTTCGGAAACATAATCCCTGATCGTCGCCCGCTTCCCGCTCAGCGATTCCGCAGTTTTTCCGTCGGTCGCCAGCACTATATGACTGTCCGGGTTGTGCAGGCGCAGCGAGTACATCGACATAAGCGCCTGTTCCGTGTAATAATCTTTTTCTCCGCTGACTAAGGCGTATACGAATTTTATCTTGCTCATTGGCGGCATTTTATTTCCGTTCCATAATCATAGGCCCGCTGTATGGCATACGAGCACAATATTATACATGGGCAGACAAGCGCGAATACAAGCAGGCCGGACAGTGGTTTTCCGGTCGGAATCCGGGTGAAAAGCGCATAAATATGACGATGGAACAAATACATGCATAACGATGAATAAGAAATGAGCGTGGCCACAGCGCTCACGCACTTTGCACGGCTCAGGAGCGCGGAGACTGCGACAAGGGACACGACTCCGGCACAAACAATCAAAGCCGTAGCCTGACGGAAATAAAGCAGCAAGGCAAGCAGCAGGCATCCGGAGACCGCAAAGCAGAGAGCATTTTTCTTTATCAACGATACGGGACCTTCGGGAATCGACAGGCCTGCGGCAAAAATTGCAGAATGCAGGAGAATACGAGAGTCGAAGTTCTTCCTCAACAAGAAAAGCAGGGCCAGTGCCAGCGCCAGCGCCGGTATATCTTTTTTATACCCCCCCCCACCACGCAGAGCCAGTATCAGCGGCGTAATCCAGTAGAAAAACATCAGTATCGCCATATACCACATTGTCCGTGGAAGCGGGTTCACGAAAAAAGGCAGTCCGAGAAGCGATAGGAAAAAGTCCGTGAACGACGGATACCATGCGGCGCCATACAAGCTGCCTCCAAGATACAAAAGCAGAGAGGCAATAAAATACAGGGGCCAGAAACGTTTGAACCGCCCCTCATAAAACTTGAGAACATCACGGCCGGAGCGGATTTCATATCGTTTCAGAAAATATGCCGACATGAAAGTGAATGAGCCGAGGGCAACCTGCGCGAGCGCACTGAATACCTGCCGGGCGCGTTCAGACAAAAACCCCGGATCAAGATAATCCAGCGCATGCCAGAAACAGACTATGTACAAGGCACAGATTGCCCGTGCAATATCAAAGGTCGTATCTCTTGCCTCCGGATTGCGGAAACTATATCTTGATACCGAAAAGGCCATAAACGGATTTCGCCAGTTTGTTCATCCACGGATAATCCCTTGACAACTTACGGCTCAGCACTACAAGGGGAGAATTATATATCTCCATATCTTCCCTTACGGGTATTATGAAACTGTCGAAATACTCTTCTTTGAGCGTCCGCAGCTCAGCTTCCGTTATGGCATCCACCCCGTGCTCCCGTATGCGCCGCATCGTCTCCGTCCTCTTGCATGACAGGGTGTTGAAGTGCCTGGAGTTGCTGAAATAATGAAACACCCGGCAGTCGTCGATGTAGGGCGACATACCGCCCGGATACAATATCTGGCAGTTGTATATGCCGTCAAGTTCGCGCATGATGCCGCCGGCAAGCGCATTGGCGCGCCACAGATTGCATTGGTCGAAATCGTAGCCGTACTTGGTCGAGCACTCGAGCCACAGTTTGTGCCACAGCTCGAAAAGGAGATGTCCGGCTTCATTGTCCTTGCACAGTATGACGCCGCCGTTGCAGAAGAAAGGGAACTCCAGGCGCTCCTGTATGCCGGTCTTCTTGTAAAAGCGCACCAGCCTGTCCGGCAACTCTCCGCCCCAGTCCCTGACATGCCGGAAAGCAACGCCGGCCACATCCGCATCGGAATTTTCCGGACCGTCGAGCCTGCCCATGACCACGGTGTCGCAGTCAAGATAGAGAAAATCCCCCTCGACGTATTCGCGAATCAACGTCTTTACATAACGGGAGCGCTGCAGCGGAGTGAATCCCTGCGGAGTATCTATGACCACAAGTTCGTCGACATAGTCTTTGATATGTGAACGCCCGCCGGTCCCGAATGTATCCACAGTCTCCCTGTCCGCTGCCAGGACTATATGGCAGTCCGGATTGTGCATGCGGAGGGAATGCATGGACATCAGCGCCTGCTCGGCATAATAATCCGACTCGCCGCTTGTCAAAGCATATACGAACTTCAGTTTGCTCATGAGTCGGCAGACATCTTTTCCACTCCCTTTATCCATTTTTCATGAACGATGGAGAGTTTCTTCGGGGTTATGTCCGGGAACACGTGCCCGAAATTGTCGCTTCCGGTAATCACGTCGAAGTACAGGGCGGATTTGTCGGTAGTATAACGTTTTCTATTGCGTTCCGCCACGTCGAATGCAATTTTATATGTACCGGGCGCCAGCGTGTAGGGGGGGATCTCGAAACTGACCCTGTATCTGCCCGGCTCGAGTGAATGCAGCTGGCTGACATCATTGTAGTCGGCACGGGCGAGCGGGTAGTCGTACTGGCTGAGCAAATTGAACCCTATCACAAGCGAACCTATCTTCTGCACCACCTCCACAATCATTTCTATGTTTATCGGGGAAGAACTCTGGTATACGCTTCCGCCCTCGCCGGGGGATGATACGGAGGTGCGCACGGCATAGAGAATGTTCGTATTGCCGTCCGTTCCTTCAAAAAACGTCTTGGAAGTAAGGCTGCCTATATATTTCTTGACCGCATCCTGGCTGCTTCCATCATATACCATCTGTCCTTCATTGA
This sequence comes from Bacteroidales bacterium, assembly GCA_022508605.1. Classification (GTDB taxonomy): domain Bacteria; phylum Bacteroidota; class Bacteroidia; order Bacteroidales; family UBA932; genus Cryptobacteroides. The sequence continues at coordinate 30,247 of JAFLUX010000008.1, forward strand.
GCACTATGCCTCGGTTGCAGAGCTGAAGCACGCTGTTCATGTTGTGGCTTACGAACAGCACAGTCCGTCCGTTCTCTTTCGAGATGTCCTGCATCTTGCCTATCGCCCTTTTCTGAAATTCGGCATCGCCCACGGCAAGCACTTCATCCACAATCAGGATTTCCGGTTCGAGGAATGCGGCCACGGCAAAGCCGAGCCTGACTTTCATGCCGCTGGAGTAGCGTTTTACCGGAGTGTCTATGTATCTTTCCACTCCGGAGAAGCCGACTATGTCGTCAAACTTGCGGTTGACCTCCGCGCGGTTCATCCCCAGAATCGCTCCGTTCATATAGATATTGTCCCTGCCTGTCAAGTCATCGTGAAAGCCTGTTCCGACTTCCAGCAAAGAGGCAATGCGCCCCTTCACGTTGATGCTCCCCGTGGTAGGGCTGGTAATGCGGGAGAGTATCTTGAGCAGCGTGGATTTGCCGGAACCGTTCTTGCCTATTATGCCGACCACATCGCCCTGCTCCACATCGAAAGTGACGTCTTTCAAAGCCCACACGAACTCGGACTCACCTTTCTGCCCGTGTACGTTTGTCTCGCCGATTTTCAGGAACGGGTCTTCCTGCTTCTTTACCGTCGTTACCCACCAGCGGGTAAGGTCGCGGCTCAGCGTCCCTGTGCCGACCTGCCGCAGGGAATACAGTTTGCTTATTTTATCGAATTGAAGAACTGCACCCATATCCCTATACACAGTCCATGAAATGACGTTCCACCCGGTTGAACACCAGAACGGAGAATACCAATGTTACCAGCAGGAAAAACATACTGTATGCCAAGCCCCCCCAACTGAGGACACCCGTCCCGAAGCAGCCGTACTTGAAGGCCTCGAAAATCGGCGACAACGGATTGAGGGATATGACAAGCGTGTATTTTTCCGGTATGGCATCAAGGGGATAGACCACGGGGGTAGCATACATCAGCAGCTGAATCACAAAACTTATAAGCAACTGCAAATCCCGGTATTTGTATGTCAGGGACGACACCAGCAAGCCCCAGCTGAAACCATGAAACGCTGTCATGCCGACCAGCACCGGGAACAGCAGCAGGCTCCAATTTGCCGAAAAGTCATTGTTCGATATGCGGCACCATACATATATAGCTACAAAAAGCATGGTCTGCACCCCTAACTTGAGCAGGCCCGACATCAGACCAGACAGAGGTACTATCAGGCGGGGGAAATACACTTTGCCGAACACGTTGGCGTTCGTTACGAACACATTGGACGAAGCGCCGAAGCAATCGGTAAAATAGTTCCACAGGAGAATACCTGCCATATAGAACAATGGCTGCGGTATGCCGCTGGTAGATATGCCCGCAAGCCCGCCGAATATGAACATATAGATTATTATGGTCATAACGGGCTGCACGACAAACCACATCGGGCCGAGAATCGTCTGTTTGTAAAGCGTGACGAAATTTCGCTTTACATACATGAAAGCCAGGTCGCGATATGCCCAGATGGCCCGCAAATCCATATCGAACCATCTGCGCTCTGGCCGGATGACGTAGTCCCAGCCGCCTTGCGGGGTCGCCTTACTGCTCGCCATAGCCGTAGCCGTAGGCCCCGTAATGATAGCCGTACTTATGGTAGCCGTAACCACCTTTCACGGGCTCTATGCCGTTAAGCAGGATGGCAAGATTGCCGAATTTCTTGTTGTGATACCATTCTTCCACCTCGGCGAGATAGTCACGCTCCATATTGCCGACGCGGACAACGAACAGCGTCAGGTCGGAATAGGGGCTGATTATCGAGGCATCGGCGACTATTTCCACAGGCGGACAGTCGAGGAACACATAGTCATATTCCGCCTTGACCTCATCCAGCATCTTCTTGAACCGGGGAGAGAACAGCAGCTCGGCGGGATTCGGGGGCAGGGAGCCGCAAGGCAGTATATGCAGCTTGCCGACATCGACTATCAGTCCCTTGTAATCGTCTTCCTGTCCGCTGAGATAATTGGAGACCCCGCGCTTGGGATTTCCCGCATAACTGGACAGCGAACCTTTTCTCAGGTCAAGGTCTATCGCAAGAACCTTTTTGTCCCTGATGGACAGGGCCGTCGCCAGATTAGCGGAAATGAATGTCTTGCCGCTTCCCGGAGTAGCGGATGTAAGCATCACCACCTGATGGTGGGAATTGAAGCCGAGCAGGAACTCCAGGTTGGTTCGTATAACCCTGAAGGCTTCATTGATATAGTCGCGTTTCTTCTCCTTCACCAGAACCACGGATGAGACGTCGGTATCATCCTGCTCCTTTTCCTTTTTGACGTACAGCGGAATGTCCCCGGCATACGGTGCGCTCAGGGCCTCGATGTCCTTGCGTCCTCTCACCTTCGTATTCAGGACCTCCTTAAGGACTATTATCAGGCTCGGCAGCAGGAGTCCGAGGGCGATTGCCATCATAAGAACCTGTTTGGCATTGGGCGACACCGGTCCCCCCGGTCCCCTCGGAGTCTCTATGAGCTGATTGTTATAGGCCTCGAATGCCTGGGACAGTTCGTTCTCCTCGCGGCGTTTGAGCAGGTACAGATACAACTCTTCCTTGACTTTCTGCTGCCTTTCGACAGTCAGAAGTTGCCTTGCCTTAGTGGGATTGGTCGCGATTTTCGACATCGCCTGGTTCCTTTGCGAACGTATGCTGTTTGCCTTGGACTGAAGCATCGTAAGCTCATAGTCCAATGACTGGAGTATGGAACTGCGGATGACGGCAAGGTCCTCGTCGAGGTCCCTGACGAGCGGGTTCTGCAAGGATGAATTGCTGAGGTGGTTATTGCGTACAAGCAGCTTGCTGTTGTATTCGCTGATAAGCGTCTCAAGATTCGTGGCAGTGATGCCGGAGTTTGCCGGCAGCAGCTGATGCTCATGCTTGCCGTCGGTCAGGTAGTCCCTGATATACCGCGTCATATATATCTGGTCATTCACTGCCTGCAGCTGCATGTCGGCAGCGTTCATCTGCGACTGGGCATAGTTGCCCGCCGCATCGACGTTCAGCATAAGATTGCTGGACTTCCACGCCGAGATGCTCTGCTCCACATCCCCGAGCTCTTCTTCGATGAAGGCCAGACGCTCCTTTATGAACTTGTCCGTATTGGATGTCTTCAGGTTGCGGTCCTTGATCCACGTCTCATTGTAGATGCCGACCAACGTATTCAGCACGTCCTCCGCCCTTGTCGGGGAAATGTCATTGAAGCTTATATCTATAATCGTCGAGCCCTTTTCGTGGAGTTTGGTGATTATGCGTCCCTGCACCGAGCCGGCGACACCGGCGGCATTCTTGTGGGTGACATCCAGCCGGAAAGGCCCTCCGGTATTTTCCGGAGCCGTGGATTCAATCAGAAGCCGGCCCAATGGCGTAGATACCGTATCCTGGAAGTTTGCCGAGACCGTATAATCGAGTTTTGCGCCATTGTGCCTAAAGTCGTTCAGGGAGAGTCCGCCTTTGTCGTCCGCAGCAAGAGAAAACGAGGCGTTCTCATTATCAGGAAAATCTATGAAAGCCACCTTCACGGGAGACTGTACCCCGTAAAGAAGGTTGTCGTGGAACGTTCCTTTCTGTGAATACTCGACGTTCAGCTCAAGACGCTTGACGATTTCAGATGCTATCCGGCCCGTCTTCATCAGCTGCATCTCATTGGTGATGTTCGAAGGCACGACCATGATGTCAAGCGTCTCCATAAGCGGATCGCTGATCATGTCATTGGGCTTGATGAGAATCGAGACCGTGCGCATATATACCGGCGGAGTCGATTTGAGCCGGAACACGGCTATGCCGAGTGCGATTGCAAGCGAGACGACGAACCACGGCCATTTGTCGAGGAACAGGAAGAAATAGGTTTTCAGCAGCACTATGGGGCTGTCGTTGCCCTTGAGTTTTCGGACAGATTCATTTCCTGTCCGCTGCGCTTGTTCAATATATCTCTGCATATTATCTGCTCAACAGTGTTACGATTGACATGACGAATGTGAATGTGGACATCCAGAAACCGGGAGTGAACACCTGCGTGCCGTTTATCATTGTCGAGGTGCGTCTCTTATTGTTCGGCTCCACATAAATGATGTCATTCTGCCTGATGTAATAGGCCGGGGAAGCATATAAAGACTTCGTATCCAGCAGGCTCACGCGGTACGGAATCTGCACGTCTCCTTCCGTGCGCAGCACCAGCACATTGTCGCGCTGGCCGTCTATCGTAAGGTCATTCGCTTCCGCAATCGCTTCCATTATGGTGATTTTATCCCGGAGAATGTCTTTTCTGCCCCTGCTGGACACCTCGCCAAGCACATAATAGCCGAGACCTTCATACTGAATCGTCACAATGGGGTCCTTGACCAGCTTCAGTTCCAAAAGCTTGTACTTTATCTCCTGTATCGCCTGGTTGCGCGTAAGTCCCGCAATCCTGATTTGGCCGATGACCGGCATGTCTATATTGCCCTGCTGATCGATAGAGTATGCGGAATCGCTGAGCAGGTTGAAGATTCTGACGATTTCCGGATCGCGGCTCTGAATCATTATCCTGAGCTGGTCGCCCGGTTCGAATCTTATCAGCTCCGCTTCCTGGAGGGCAATGGGGACTTTGTCCTCGGTGTCCTGGAAATAAACCACTTTGGCAGCGGAACAAGAGACGAGCGCCGACAGCGCCGCCGCAATCAATACAATTCTGAAAAAATTTCTGCTCATATTATTCATCTTCTGTTTTCATCTGTTATACTACCCTTCGGCCACCAGGCGCGAATCAAGGTCCACAATCCACTCCACCCCGTTGTCTGCCGTAAGCATCAGGCGGTAGATTGTACGGCCCCCGTCCTTTCCGGAATCTTCATCGTAGGCGGAATCGAAGTTTGCCCTGTGCCCGGCGAACATGCCGCCGAGTATTACCACCCTGTCATTTTTCCGGGGCACCGTGCTGCCTGCCGGAAACAGTCCGGTGTCCGGCGTGAACTGTCCGACAGCCTGCTGGAAGCAAGCCATCTCCCTGAGGCTTATCTGAGAATATGCGTTTCCCGTCTTATAGCACCACGCTATGTCTCCGATTTCCGCGAACAAAGGCTGGATATCAGACATACGGCTCTTGAAAAAAACGATTCCGGGCAGGATGGGGACTTTCCGTATTTTACCATTGCGGCTTTCGTGCTCGACCATGGGGTAGAAAAGCTCCGGGCAGGGCATCTTTGGCTCCAATGCCGACAGCCGGGCCGTCAAATTGTTGTAATCCACCCCGTTTTTCAAACGCAGGGCGTACCACCCGCTGGGATTGTACAGGAAAAACCTTGTCACGGCAGACGCAAGGGCGGAAACGGAAGAACCGTCCGCCTCATTTTCCGCACAAAGGGCCAGGGCAGGCAGCCCTGCAGGCACGGTGCCTATGCCCCTGAGCACCTCGCTCCCGCATGCTCCCGACCTCAGCGCCGCATACGCCCAATATGTTTTCAGGGTATGTTCAAGTGTTCCGAGCACACGTATGTTGCGGCTGAGCAGAATACGGCACAGCGTCTCCCTGACGTATGTTTCCAGCTGGCGGGGCGTCATTTCAGACTGGCGAAGGGGAAAGACATAACGGCGGTGAGGAGAGGTATATTTTCGTGCCATTTCCCTCGATTCATCGCAGTAAGTCTCCAAATCGTCGCATTTCAGCCGCGCAACGTCTGAAACGTTCATTCCCCTGTTGATTAACGAGAACAGCATAATGTCCCCGAACAGGGCAAGCTCCGAATCGGCGCTACGGCCCGAAGCCCTGGCGAAATTGGCGAAAGCGGCAAATTCATCATCGGAGACGGTGCGCTGCCACACATCCGGTCCGAGCTTCAGGACCTTGGCCTTGACCTGCCGAAATGCGGGAGCTGCGTCCAAACAGGATTCCCTTGCAAGCGAAACCGAGGTGTACAAGGCCGAAATGATGTCCAGGTAATGAACGGCCGTCTTAAATGAGTAACCCTGCCAGAACATCCACAGCAGCCAGTTCTGAAGGAATGGCGCGCTACATATTCCGTGCTGGTCCGGATATTCTACGGCGAAAGCCTGCATGCACGCGATGGCCTTACGGTATCCGAGTGCCGTACGCCCGCCCATGCAGTCCGTATGCGAACAGAAGAAACCAAACAGTTCAGAATCTGCAAGCATCTCCATTTCACCCACTTATCCCCAATGCAAACTTTTAACTTTCCCGCGTTGGCAGTGTATGTCCGACATACCCGGCAAAACAACAAGTTTCCGGGCTTCCGGTCATATCATTAAGCATCGATACACGGTCCATCAATGCAAAACAACTTCAAAGTTAATATTTTTTATGAAACAGATTATTAATTTTTATTATAGTTTTATCTATCGCCGGGAGTCTTTCCGATATTTTGCGCGCAATCTGGACCAAAGGAGAGTATATCCAGTCAGGGAGATTCGTGCTGATGTATAACCCATTCAGATAGTCATTCTTAACGTCTGCCAACATCATGTCCAGTTCAGCGGAATTGTCCGAATCGAGCATCTTGTCCAGGAATTCCGGGTTCTTCATATTGAATCCGGCCAGGAATCGCGCCGTGCTGATGTAATGGAATACCCTGCAGTCGCCCAAATACCTCAGGGCAATCCTGGGGGCTGTCGCCTGAAGATTATACTTTCCGTCGAGATCCTTTATTATGCTTCCTTTCCTATAGTTTGCAATCCACAATGCCGGCTGATCTTTATGATATCCGAACTGCGTCGAGCTCTCTGTCCACAGTTCGTGCCAGTCCCGGAACAGTTCGTGCGCAGCCGGGGTGTCTTTTATGAACATCACTCCGCTGTTGTGATAGTCCCGGACCCCGGAGTATTCTTTCAAGCCACGCATCTCATAATAGGTTTTCAGCATGCCTTGCGGATTATCCACGCTCCATTCATAGGAGTCCTGCATGCGTGCGGCACAGAAATCATCACCGATTTCAGCCAGCCCGCTCAAATCGCCGAGTATCAGCGTATCTGCATCCACAAATAAGAAATCCCCCGATATTTCCTGCCGCAAGGACGTCTTGATGTGACGGGATCTCTGCACCGGCGAGTAATTCACGGGCACATCGAAGCAGACAAACTCGTCCACAATGTCTTTCAGTCTGCTGCGTTTGCCTGTCAACGATTTCAGCGTATCATCATCCGCAGCAACAAGCACATGGCAACCCGGATTCGTCTTGCGCAGGGAATATATGGAAACGATTGTCTGCTCTGCGTAGCAATCATTGCTCCGGCTTACAAGCACGTAGACATATTTCATCGTTTAAGCGGACTGAGATCCAGCAAGTCGCCAAGTACAAAATCCCATTTTTCCGGTGTAATGGCCCCAAGACCTGCATACGGATACAGAGTCATCTCTCCTGCATATATTTTGCCGCTTATGTTGTAGAAATCCACGCGGACAAAAGGTATTCCCTGTGACAGCTTTTTCGCAAGTTCAGTCATTTTGTCGAAATTGGCAGGCTTCGGGGTATAGACATCATGCTCGTAAGGGAACTCCTGAGTAAACTCCTGCATGTTCCAGTCCATGTCATAGAAACCCTGATAATTCCGAACTTCCCTTTGGTCGGAGAAATATTCGTGCTTGGCGTGGGAGTTCACCTGAATATAGTGAGGGACACCCCAATAGCAGTAGTACTTGTAATCGACAAGGCGCGGATTCAGGGGATCTTCAATATATTCTTCAGCGATGACTTTCTTTTCCACATTCTTGTACGGCCATTCTGCAGACTTCCAGAAATGATCTATGTCATAAGACTTTTTCAGAAGCCCGACGGCGAACTCCCTGTCCGGCTCGTCATCACCTGAATGTATATAGTGGTGAGCCGTGCTGTGGTTGCACTTCAGCACGAATTTTTTCGGCAGAATGGAGAAGTCCACGTCTTCAGGCTTGTCCCATACTCCGAGAAGAGGTATAATGTACTCCTCCCCTATAATATTTGCAGCCCACTCCTTGAACCTGTATTTATCGACCATGATGGTATATTCCGGCCGTCTGTCATACAGTTTCAGCCATTGCCACTTCTCTCTCATCGACTTCGGGTCGTCCCAGTTGAGCTTGCGTCCGACCTTCAGCCTGTACTTTATCGACAAAAACAGCTTATCGCTCAAGAGACCTTTTCTGAACAAAAACGAAAGAGCTTTGTTGAATCTGTAATTCTTGTTCAGTTTCTGATAAATAACATTTGCGCTCATGTATGACAGGTATCAAAAATTATAGTCGTGCAAATCGGCCACCGCGAGCGTGTGGTCCTCGGCGGCAAGCGATACAATGGTTCGCCACAACGCCTGTTCGCCTTTCACTTCGGCGTTTTTCAACTCCAGATAGCTATGCTGGATTCTGTTGTACGCTTCCGGGGATGTCTCCCTTGCCTTTTCGAATTCGATGAGAGAGGCCTCTATGGACTGGATAGCCATATTGTATGCGAATTTGTCGAAAGAGCCCTTCTTGTCTACCATCTCGGACACGAACTTCCAGGTGAAGTACCAATTGACCACTCCCTTGCACTCGGACGCAATGACATTGCCGTTTACGACCCCATTGCAGCGGAAAGTCCCGGTCCGGCTCCCGTCCGGTCCGGAATAGTCCCAGGAGACCTCTCCGCCTTTGACATCGAAAGTATAGCAGTGTCTGTCCTGCCCGTATTGCAGTTCAATGTTGGAATAGCCTCTCTGCCCTTCCGGTGTCTTTTTCCTTCCCCTGTTTTTGGACTGCGAGAAAGCCAGTCCGCAAATGGAGAGGCACAGGAGAATCGCAATTAAAGTCTTTAATCTCATCAGGTTCCGCTGTTGTAGTTGTTGTAGTAAGTCGAACGGTGCACCTTGCCGTTTCCGCTGCCGATATCGTAGCTCTTTTCATTGCCTTCGAAATCGACGAGCCTGTTGTCTTCCTCCTGGCTCAGCACGAAATCGTTGAGGACGGAGTCGAATATCCACACATAGCCCTGTTTGTCTATATAGATGGTATGGTCGCCCCCGTCGGTAATATAGACGTCGCGCACCGGGCCGACATTGAAATAATCGCGCACAAAGGCGGTGGAGCCGTTCATTTTCAGGGTAATCGTATGCCCCATCCCGTCTATCACATATCCGGGAGGCACGGGGAATATGTTGCCGTCCGGCTCTTTGCTCAAGTCCACATTCTCATACAGGGTGAACACCTTCTCCGTCTTTCCGTCGCCGTCTATATCCTTCTCTTCCCCGTACATGTCGAAGAACTTCTCGATGGCCTCATCGGTCTCGGGGTCTCCGGAGTAGTAGCGCTGGCTGCGGAAGAAAGAATGCATCTCCTTCATTTCGGCATCGGAGTATATGCCCTGATGGGTATGATACTGCGACTCCTTCTTTTCCTCGGTGTCCCATTTGTCGATGATGATGGCAAGTCCGGGGCCCACGCCAGGGATGAGCACTATGTCCAGGGTCATCTCCTCCCCTGCATGGAGAATCCTGTCGTCGCCTCCTGATGGAGCATCATAGTCTTCTCCCGGCACCCTCGTGAAAACGACGTCGTCGAATGTGCCGTAGTACGTGTCCAGTGCAGAGTACTCGTCGTTGTTTACCTTTATCTTGAAGTCGATGGTGGAGAAGTCCACTTCCGGACAGATGTAGAATATATCGCGGGAGGGTTCGTTTTCGACATAGTATGTGACCCCGTTGTCCTTGTCGGAATCCCACGGCTTGCCCACGTACGGACGGCCTCCCTCCGGAGGACGGGGGTAGAAGGTCGCTTTCGTAGGCATTCCGATAAATGTCATGTCGGCCTTGAGGTTCTTCTGTATGGCGCCTCCGGCCTCTATCAGGACGAAGCTGCCTATCCGTATACGGGACACGAGGTGGTGGAATGTCATGTCGACATACCGGCCCTGCTCCTTGTAGCTGACAGGGTCTGAGCCGGCACCTATGAAATTTTCGTATATGGCATTGTTGTGGAACTTGTCGTAGCCGTCGTTCTCGGAAGAATTGTGAAATTCGATTTCCATCGCCTCGTCGGACGGGGTGTAGCCATCCTCCTCCCAGGGGATGTTCCAGGCATAGAAGACATGCCTGGACAAAAGATCTTTCCACATCAGCTCCTCTCCGGTCTCCTTGGAGGCGAGGCGCCCCTCATAGCCGGAGGGCACGACGTATGTTCCCAGCTCTCTGTACGAATATGTACCGTCCCCGGCCGTGTCGCAGCACAGCTGGATATAGAAATCCATGTCGAACGGGTCGGATTTTATATAGTCCTTGACAAGGGTCCGCGTCTTAAGCACCTCCGGACCGTCGCATACTGAGGCCCCGAACTCTATAGCCCCTCCGGGGCGCGCATCGTCGCTCCTGGAGCATGAGGCCGCAAGGGTTAATACGGCCAACGGCAGGGATAGTCTGAAAAATAGCTTCATTCTTATTCACTGTTGTTGCTGTCGAGCGCGGCGCCCACCGGCCCGTAGGTTCCGAACGTGCGTATGAGGTTGTTTTTTGCCGCATATTCTTCCCAGGTCTGCCCCTTATACACTATGCCGGCAAAGTTGCCTATATACCACATCTTCTCCCTGTTGTCAGGCCCGCTGAGGGCGGAGCCGTAGGTTATGCAGTCTTCGACATGCGTCGTAGCGGAGCGGATGCGCCCGAAGGCCCCGCCCGTGGCATAGATGACGCCCTCATTCGGCGAGACCGGACCGATGACCGAGACGGCCGTGCGGCAGTCCAGTACAGGCACGTCGAGGTCGGCCCCCGCTATGCTCCCTATATACGAGCCGCTGGTTATCTCCCCGTATTTGTGGGTCTCTCCTGGGGTGAGCGAGCCGCTTATGATGCAGGCATCGAGTCTTGAGCTCGAAGCGGTAGAAGCCGTAGATGCGTCCAGCTGACCGGCGATGCCGCCCACGTATGAAGTCACTCCGCTGCTGCCGGTGCCGTCCACCGTCACATCGGACAGGATGACCCCGGCGATGGACCCGGAAGACTCTCCGACGACTCCGCCCACGGAATAGGAGCCGAAGTCTCCTTTGCAGTCGTAGCGTATGGTTATCGCCAAATCGCCTTCGAGCGGAGAAACATCGGTTATGCTGCCACCCGCCGCATTTTGTCCGGATATGCCGCCGATGAGGACGGAAGCGTTCACAGGCTTGCCTTCAACTCCGCCCACATGGAGCTGGAACGCTCCAGAAAGCGACACTCCGTTGACGATGCCGGTGTTGGAACCGGTCAGGCATCCTATGTTGTGCGCTTCCGAGCCATCGGTGTCGGCCGTAATCTCCGAGCGCACGGAAATATTCATTTCCACCTTGCCGACGCGCACATTGCTTATGGTCGCTGCGGTGCGGTTCCACATGCAGAGCGCGCCGTGCCGGCTCATATCGGACTCATACAAAGGACGCCTGGCATTGTCGCCGTCCGCATATTCGACCTCGTAAGAGATGGCGTCGATTTTCACATCGTGTATGCCAAGATTCTTTATCGTGCCGTAGTTGTATCTGAACAGAGGGCATCCGAGATTCTTTATGTAGTGATAGTCACCGTCGAACACCGAATCTTCCATGATGTTGGGGGCGAAGTACTCGTCGGAAAATTCGGAATAATCGGCAAAGTGGAAGTCCACGTTGCGCAGCAGTTTCGTTCCCGTAGCCGTTTTTTCCAGAATCTGCACATCCCCGTAAAAATAATCCTTCTCGTCGTAAATGGAACGGAGGAAATCTTCCACGTCCACATCCACATAGCCTCCGGTCTCGTCCCAGCCCTCGGCAGAGGGCGGCGAAGTGATGGTGATGCCGGAAGATTTGGTGATGGTCAGGGTATATGTGACGCCCGCCTCGAGCTCAGGAGGCGTGTTGGCCTCTCCCCTTATGTTCCCCGGAATCTTGTTGTAGTCGTATTGCAGATAGTCGTAGGTGCTCTGCTGGCCGGCCTTGTAAGAAATCGAGAAAGTGTCATACAAGCCCGGTTCGAGGAAATAGTCGGCCCGCGTTATGCTCTTTTCCCCTATGAACCTGGTCAATGTCTTCGCATCTATGTAAATCAGCCCCGGGAAGTTGTCGGGGTCGGGCTCCATGCGGCAAAATTCAAAGTTGAAGCTGTCAGGAAGTCCCTCGGCATCCTTGGACAGGGAGAGCCTGAACGCATTGTTGAAAGTGGGGACATCGTTGCGCGTCATCCAGTATTCGGTAGCCACCTGAGGCTCGAGGTCGACAAGCGTCAGATAGGCGCACAGATGCTCGAAGCGCATCCGTACCGCGTGACCGTAGACGATATCGCGCTCGCCCTCAGTTCCGGACAGGGCATGCATGGGGTCGCCCGCCGGGGTGATGCCGGAGAGCAGATATGTCTCCGATTCTGTGGCTTCGGTGAGGGCTCCGTCGCTTCCGCTGATGTAATATGCCTCGAAACGGCCCTTTACGGCTACGGAAGGCCAGGTGAGTCTGGGCGCGACCGCATCCCACCCCTTGCCGTTATACTGCAAGATGCCGTATCGTTTCGTCGTTCCCTCCAGCACCGAGCCGTCCACCTGCAGTTCCTCGGTATCGAAAGTGGCGAGCACATGGATGACATCGCCGGGCTTGAACGCAGTCTTTACCTCGGCATCTTCGTCGAAGCCCCTGGTGAGCGGGCTCGGCAATTCGCAGATGAACTCTACGGGGAGTTCTTCCCCGGACTCAGCGCGAGAGGGGGCCGCGTCAGGAAAACGCTCCCCGGTGCATCCCGCGACAATGAGCGCAAGCAGCAGCGGTATGGTGTATCTCAGTTTGCTAAACATTCGTCCTGTTCCTAACATGTTTTGTCCGTGCCTAAGGCTGTCTGCCGGATATGACGGCATCCGCATCGTTGTTTTCGAATACCGGAGCGCCGCCGTCTATGCGCCCGACTATCTTGGCTGCCGGGGCTCCTGCCGTCCCCCCTGCCGCAAGGAAGCCTTCGAGCGTACAGTTCTTCACCTGTCCTCCGTATATGGAACCGGCCACTATTCCGGCAGGTCCGCCGAGATTGACCAGCGTGCCGTCTTCCACGTTGCAGTTTATGACGGAGGTTTCGTACATTTCGTTGACTATTATCCCCGCGACGTCGGAATGGGTTTCATCGTTTACCACATACGGCCCGATGAAATCGAAGTTCTGTATGGAACCGTTTCCGTCCAGCAGACCCACGAAAGTCTTGGAGAGCCCGCTGATGGTATGGTTGGTGAACTTCCCGTTCACGAAATTGGTGCTCTGTCCGTCGAGTATGTCCGAAAGGTGCGGGATGATAAGTCCCTCCACGGCAGGCAGGCCGTCAGATGTCTGCGGAGTGTACTTGTCGAGGTCGAGGTCAGACAGCACGTAGAAGTGCCACGAGGGATTCTGTCCGCCCGCATCTACCGTCAGGTCCCCGTATTTCAGCAGGGCGTTCGTCTTCTCTTCGCTCTGCTGGTCCAGCAGCCAGAGATTGTATGCGAGCACCCACTGGGCGAACTCTATCTCGTTGTTTATACCCCTGGTCCGCTCATCGGTCAAATCCACATTCTCGCCCCATGGCGCTATGGGGAAGGGATTGACGGTAGGAACCAGTTCTTTCATCGTGATTTCCATGGGATAGCGCCACCCGGGTTCGGCATACTTGCTGTTTCCGCCCTTAAGCAGAAGCGAGGAGACTCGCTGCAGGTAGCCCTCGTTGTCGTACAGCTCTATGTACTGAACTATGGTGTTGGCGTTTTTCAGGGTGGGGACTATGATGTACCACGCAGGCTCCCCTTCCTTGCTTTCGCCCGGCTCGGGAGAGACGGTGATGCCGTAGTTGCCACCCCGCCATGCGTTCCACCGGTAAGCGTCCTGCTCCGAAAGCCCGAAAGAATTGCTCCCGCTGTAGACGAGCGAGGGAGTGCAGCGCCAGGGAGAGGCGGAGAAATCGACCTTGATATGCGTGCATGCCGTATTCAGCACGGCCGTGATGCGTTCCTTGCCCGGAGGAGGAGAGTCGAAGCCCTCGCCGCGCATGATAATCAGCTCACTGAAAGAGTGCTGAAACGACCCGTAAAGAGCCATGTCGCTGTTGTCCTTGCGGCCTTCGAGCGTAATCGTGTTGGCAGACAGGAAGTCCATGCAGCGCAGGTGGCGGGTCTTGTCATACGGGGTCGAGACCTGGTCGTCCACGCCGTCCTCCGCCACAAGGCTCCGCAGTTCAAGCCCTCCGCTGCCGCCTCCGCTCATGTCCGGTCCGAAAGGATAATAAATGTAAATCTCCGAACTGTTCATGTGGGACGGGCTGAACACCGACCCGTTCTCATCGTTGAACTGTCCCCTTCCCGCATCGTAGCTCAGAGGGAAGTTGTCGAAAGCCCCGCTGCCCCCCTGCTCCATCCAGTTTCCGCCCGAGGCATAAATACCCATCTTGTCGCCGTGCTCGAACGACACATACGACCACAGGTCGTCGATTTCCGTCGAGGCGGCCCTGGTATGCGCGGACCCCGTGCCCTCGATTGAAGCATAGACCACAAGCGGGCAGGAGTCACCGGCCGCATCCTCCTTTCGGGAGCAGGCAAGCGCCAGCACAGCCGCCGCAAGTGCGATTATATGTCTTGTTCGCCTCATAATAATTCCTTGGTGCGTTTTATGGCAGCATCCTTGCCCCGGTCACCACTTCGTACAGCAGCCGCGGCCCGGCACCGGCATCGAGCGTCAGGGTCTCATCAGGTCCCTTGCCGCCCCACTGGATATAGTTCGTGTAGTTGTTGAAATTGAAAATAAAGGGCTTTTTGCCTTCCCCTCCGGGAATCATTCCGCCTTTTATCCTGTCATAGTCGAGAGTCACGCCGAAGAAGAAGTCGAACACCCAGCTCTCCTGCCCTCCGTCCTCATCTTCGACGAGCCTGCCGTAGCGGGTCAGCTGATACTCATTGCCGGCCTTATAGTATTCGATGAGCTTGTAAAACTCTTCCGCAGTATAGATGCCTGCCTGGTGTGCCTCTATGTAATGCTCGCCCTTGTCCACCCAGTCCACGACCTCCACGGGCATGAACTCGAGTGACGGAGGTTCTTCCGTAATCACGGTGCGTATGGTCAGGATATGTTCCCGCAGGAACGACAGGGCCACCGGGTAGGAAGGCTCCGTATGAGAGGGATCGGCGTCTTCAATGAGCATGGCATGGGGCAGGATTCCCGAATACACCCTGCCGTTGCCGAGGTCTATGACAAGTTTGGGACGCTTTTCATCTTCCTGCAAATCCTGGGGAGGAAGCACGAAATCCTGCGTTGTATATACGGTAAATTCTGTTCCGTCGTCTCCGGTATACGATTCCGTGAGTTTCCAGCGGAACGGGTCTCCCACCAATGTGAAGTCGGTATAGTCCGGCACGTCCCCAAGGGACAGCGAACCGTCCAGACGGTTGTACGACTCAGGGGTGAGCGCGAGGGAAGTTATATAGACCGAGGCGCCGGAAAGGTCGAGTTCGTTGTCGAGTTCGTAGCGGTGGTCGACAGTCACCTTCACGCAAAGCCTCGACATGCAGTGATGCAGGTCGAAGTTGATTGTCTTGGCGTTCCGCGACACGAGAGACGAGCCCCACAGCAAATCGCAGGCCGAGGCATCTCCCTGATAGAGTCCCGCCGAATACGGGATGCTGCCGGATTTGTCAAAAACGACGGTAGTGGCATCGGAGCCGTCTCCGGCCAGTCCGGGGTCCACGTTGTCGAGGTAGAACGTGGGGGTGGAGCCTTCCACATCCACCCATTTCAACTGCTCGTTCGTCACCGGCGCATACACCACCCCTATGCCTCCCGTAAATTCAACCCTGGCCGTTTCGGTGAGAATCTGACCGCCGGACACACTGGCAGGGTAGGTCATTTGGTACTCCCCTGTCACGATGCGAGAGTCGTCGTCTGCGCGCGACAGCAGCTGCCGGGTCATATATGCAGAGACATAGACGGCCTTTCCTCCATCTGGGTCGTCTGCCGGGACCTCTCCTGCGGAACAGCCGGAAAGGGCCGCGAGCATGGACACGGCCGTGAGAAAAAGCGAAATCTTATGCAATAGCGTTCGAGTCATTCCTGAGACGGGATTATCTGTTTTGCGTTACAGTCATATCCGTAGCAGCTTCGGCCCACGGGAGAATCTTGGCATTGACGAGTATGGTCTCGTTGGTCATGCGCGGCAGATAGATGGCCAGTTCCTGAAGCGTGCCCTGCGTCAGGCTGTAGTTTCCGCTGTCGCCGACAATCTGGGAACCGGAGAAATAGTAATATCTTGTCTTTCCCTCGTCCTGGGGGTCTTGCAGTTCGAAGCAGAGGAACCTGTCGCCGAATGACTGGCTGGGGAAAAGCACGCTGAAATGATAGACCTGCACTTTGTCGCAGGTGCATGCCCCGCCTTCGCTCCCCTTGCAGCTTTCGGACGTGCACTCCTCGTCGCAGGAGCATAGCCCCGAAATGTCCCCGTAGTTAGGGTAGAAGTCCTTTATGTCTATCATCGTCGTGTTGTCCGCCCCGGGCTCGTGCCTGTACATGATGATGTCGTGCCTTGCGCCCGTGGCATCGGACTGGGTAAGCGGGGCTTCCGTATCCGAACTGCGCTTGGCGCGCCACTCTATGTTGAACCCCGTGCTGGCATTCATTACCCTGGCGTTCCTGACGGCATTCTCCCTGAATCCGGAGAAACTCAAATCTCCGTATGTGTTCTGATCGTCATATACGGGGACGTAAAGCGTCACTTTCAGATAGACCATGAGGTGGAAAAGACGGAAGCGCATGCGGGTGTAGAGCGAAGAAGTCGCATGGTAGGCTCCCATGATGTCCGACTTCAGAAAGTTGCTCTTGTCATAGGGGTCCTCGCTGCCGCGCTGGTCCTGCTCGACATCGAAGCGCACGCTGTTGGCAAGCGGGTAGTAGAACGCATACATGGAGAATGCGTTGCCTACGGAGCCTACGTTTTTTACCGTCTCCCAGTCGAAAACCGGTCCCAGACCTTCCGCATGCACGAAATTGAACTCCTTGTTCCAGTCCGCATCCGGCTCTTCCCGGTACTCGTAGACATACAAATCCGAAGAAGACGATGATGAGGCCTGGCCGAAATTAGGATATCCGGCAGGAGGAAGCTGGGAAAAATACAGCTTGTCCCCTTCCGAGAATCCGTCCGTGATGATGGGGTCGCTGACTCCATCGGCGGCCACGGCCTGCTGCCTTGCCGCATATACCCTGGTAACCAATTGCTGCCCGTCGGTCTCCTGCCGTCCCGTCTCCGGTGCGGAGCAGGAAGCAAAAGCCGCGAGCGTGGCCAATATCATCAGAGTATGCTTTTTCATACGACTCTTTCCTTTGCTCAAATTAATTCGGGGCCGGTCCTTCGACAAGCCATCCGTTCGCATTCTTGCGGGTCCAGGATGCTATTTCGGCATATACTTCCACATCGCCCTCCCGCATGCCAATATGTACGATGACATGCGTATTGCGGAAGAGGGCCTTGAGGTTCGCTATCCGTTCCTCGTAGACGATGCCTTTCGCCGTGCTGCTGTCGGACAGTGAAAGTTTTAGCGTATAGGTCTGCTCCGTAACCCTGGCCGCCGCCTGTCCGTCCTCCTCCGCAGGGTACTCATAAACCTTTTCGCCATAGCGGCTTTCGGGACGGTAGAAGGGGCCGAGAGTCCGTTTTCCAGGGGTGTCCTTGTCGGATGCTGCCGGTATGCTGATGTTGTCCTCGGCGGAAACCAGCTGCGCCGCATTCTGGAGTGAGCTCTCCGGAATGGCATAAGCGGATATCCAGCCGTAAATCTCGTTGAAAGACTGATTGCCGTCGGCATCCGTAGTTTCATGCGACGCCTCCGCAACCCGCGCAAGCCAGTCTACCCAATACAGCCCGGTCTCGCTGCCGAAGTCCTTGTACGTTTCCGTCCCGGCGGGCCTTGCCAGAAGATAGTTTTCAGAATCCAGCGCCGACACGGAAACCGTATTCACGTCCACGGGATTTTTGCGATAGTTCGTGAAATCGAATTCAAACTTGGCGGCCACAGGCACGAGGTACAGGTTCACTTCACGCACTTCCCTCTCCGAAACCTCAAGCTCCTCATAGCAGGTGGCATAGGGCAGATAGACGGAACCGTCGGCCTCCGGAGTGCAAACGGGCGCGAAATACACGCCGCGGACCGCCGCCTCAAATGCCGCCGGGTCCGGATTGGCAGCGAGGTTCGGCCCCGCGCCGCTTTCCACGCCGTAGCTGTCGAGCAGCTGCGAAAGAGTGGAGGCAGTGCCGTTGATTCCTGTCACACTTTCTTCGTTGGCAATCAGATAGACATTCTTTTTGCCGGCGGCTACAGGCAGGATGACATTATACTCGAAGCCTGCGGCGCCGCTGTTGCCTGCGGTAAGCAGACGATTGTACTCTATGGACTCTTTCCCCAGCACCACAACGCGCAGGGAACGTATCCTCTCTATGACGGAGGGCTGTTCGCCGGCCCTCGTACTCAATGTGCTGATGTGCAGGGCAAGCGTGGGCGAATCGAACTCCTGCGGATAGTCATCCGGGCAATCCCCCGCATCCATGATGCAGGAGGAAAGCATGCCGGCACACATGAGCGCAACGACAAACAAAAGGAAAGACCTCGATATGCCGTTCAGTGTACCCATCTATTCAGTTCCCAAGTCGTAATCATGCCTCACGATGCGCCATGAGTGCACCATGACCAGCCCGTCTACCAGCTTGTGGTTGACAAGGAAGAAAGTCATCACATACTCGTCTTCGCGGTCGAGGAACTCCTGGTCGTCCGGCATGGCATGGCCATAGGCGTCTTCATAGTACCTTTTAGACAAAAGCGCATACTGCAGTATGGGGATGCGAGCCACAATCTCCTTGGAATCGCGGCGTGTGATGGTGAGCATCATGTCATCCTCGTGGGATGCCATCATACGGGCCACGGTAAGGTCTGCATAAAGACCGTTGATGTATTGCAGCCCGCCTTCCGCGGCGTCCTTTCCCACTCCGAGTTCATCAGTATCCTGGAACCATGGCCTGTATGTGACGACACCGCCGGGACGCAACTCATTGTCGTATGCCATCTCGCCGTTGTCATCCTGAATCATGATGTCATAGTCGTCAGCCTCCAGGCCCTCTCCGGAGAGTTCCTGCACTATGATGCGGATATGGTTGGTGTCCTTGGTCAGATACATGGTGTACTCCCTGTCCAGCACGGAAACATCGTCCGTGATGCTCGCCTCGAGGTAGCCGTGATAGAGGAAATCGAGTTTGCGGTCGGAATATCCGCCGTCCTCCACGAGTGATGCCGTGCGTATCGTGTTGAGCGAACAGGTAAGTTCTTCGATTGTGGTGACGCCGGCGCGCGGCTGTGGGACCGTGAATGACTCTCCGTCCACCAATCCGCACCAGGCGACGAAACGGTAATCTCCGGCAGGCAGGTCGAGCCTGATTCCGTAAGATGGGTCGGCGAGGGCCTCTCCCGCCCCGGAAAATTCTTTTACGAATACTCCGTCGCTGTCGAAAGCATACAGATTCACGGCTTTCACCTCCGAAGGAAACGCATCCGCCCACTTGAGGTTCTTCTCATAGCGGAAACGCATGGTATGGGTCACTTCGCAGTCTCCCTCGTCATCGAATATAAACCCGCTGCAGGACGCAAGGCCCATCAGCATGAGCCCTGCGAATCCGGCAGCGATATATTTGCCTATATGAATCAAAGCAGCAGCCTCCTTACCAGGTAAGATCCACGTCGTGGCGCACGACTCTCCATGAAAGGACACGCACCTCTGCGGCCAGCATGCCTTCATCCTCGGTATGTATGGGAGGATCGATTTCGGAGTCGGGCTCATATACAGGAGTTCCGAGACCGGTGACAGTCTTCACCGTGGCCTCATAGATGTGGTTCCTGACCACTCCATAGTAAGCGGGAGACGGCTCATCGTCTTCGGAACCCTGGACGGTTCCGCCGAGGTGACGGATTTCAAAGTAGTAGTAGGTCTGTCCGTCCCTCCACACCTGCACATGTCCGACCCTCTCCTTTATATAGGAGTTGACCGCATCCTTGCCGAGAGGATCTCCGGCGTTCTCGCCCTTGCCTACGCACCATACGGCGCTTTCGGAGGCGGCGGCAAGCACCACATCCACATAGTATTTGTCGTTGCCCGTGAACACGAAAT
Organism: Bacteroidales bacterium; assembly: GCA_022508605.1. Classification (GTDB taxonomy): domain Bacteria; phylum Bacteroidota; class Bacteroidia; order Bacteroidales; family UBA932; genus Cryptobacteroides. Next base: position 50,350 of record JAFLUX010000008.1, read on the forward strand.
CCAGATCCGCAGGGTCTATCTTGTCATACTTATCCCCGCTTGTCGCGTCCGAAGTCTTTTTGTACAGTTCGAGTCCGTTGGCAATGCTTTTCTTCAACCCGTCGAGGGTGTAGTACCTGTTCGCCCACTTCGCCAGCTTAAGGACCTCACCGTTTTTGTCCAGCAGGCGTGCCTTCAAGATTACCATCGAAGGCTCCGCGGGAGCGGCAGCAGGGGCTGATGCGGGAGAAGCATTCTCCTGAAGATAGGCGGTGGCAAATTCGCCGGCGGCAGGAATCGCTCCGGTGATGCCGTCGTAAGACAGGTAGGACTGCGTCGCGGCAGGGGCGTTTACAGCCCAGAAAGAGCGATGATACGCGGCGACGTTCCACGGCTCCGATGCGGCGTTGCTTCCGAAAAGCCCCTCATCCGTCCATTCAGCATTGATTTCCTTTACAAGGCGGGAAACGTTGCTCGTGCCGGTAAGGCCCCAGTTCAGGAACTCCACATAGATTTCTTCCTCCGTCTGCTCGCCCGATTCGCCGGTAACATCGTACTCATCGGACGAAGTCAGGTAAGCTGTCTTGCCTCCGACGGTGGCTGCCGTCATGCCGATTTTGAGATCGACCCTGGCCAGCACCCGCTCGACATAGATTTTCACAGGATTCGTCATGGCTTCACTCTCGGAAGATGCGTAATGGCTGCTGACCTCTGTAGCATAATGGGGTTCAGCGCCTTCGAGATAGACCGAATTGCTCATCACGAATTTTCCGCTTTCAGTGCAGCCCGTCAGGTAGTCCTTGTCGTTTCCTGCACCGCGCAGGGTAGCCAGGCTCACCATATTGCCGCCGTCGGCAACCGCATTGAGCACGGCCACCACATGGGTGGGCAGTGCCGCCGTGGGTTTTTTGTTGAGAAGCAGGGTGACCAGCTTGTTCTCGACCGTTTCGCTATGGTCGGGATCTCCGGCGACCGGGCTCGTCCAGTCGATGTAGGACACAGGCTCGGTGCCTCCTGTTACGGTTCCGACCTCCACGGGGCCGCCGTTCTCATCGAAAAAGTAGAAGCGGATGGAACTGACGGTGCTTTCCGTCTCGGTTCCGTCCTTGTAGGTGCCTCCGCCCTGCGTGTATTCTTCATCGGCACGCGTGGCGACACCTCCGGTCGGCACGATGTTCAGCGAAAGGTACTGCCGGACGATTTCTCCGGAATTGTCTTCTCCACCACCTACAGGGCCATTCTTCTGGCAAGCCGCGAAAAGAAGTCCCAAAACGGACAGTGACAACAGAATAGAACGTTTCATATCATTCATTTTTTATTACACTTTCATACAATAATCCAGCAAAGCTACTATAATTTAAACAAAAAAACAAAGCATTGCGGGAATGAATCGCTGATACACATGAATGTTTATTATTTTTCCGTCCTCCGGTTTTACGGATCCATTCTTTTTGTAACTTTGTACGATAATGGACTCGTCCAACAATATCATACAAGCCAGACCTTTTGTCAAATGGGTCGGAGGGAAGACACAGTTGCTGGAGGAAGTGAGAAAATCGCTTCCTCACGATATTGCGACGCGTGAACATCTCACATATGTCGAACCGTTTGTCGGCGGCGGGGCTGTAATGTTCTGGATTCTTCAGGCATATCCCAATATCGAACATGCCGTCATCAATGATATCAACCAGGAACTTATCTGCACCTATCGCGTCATAAAGGAAAACGTCGAACGCTTGATAGCAGCGCTCACAAAAATCCAAAACGATTACTTGCCGCTTAATGCGGAGGAGCGGAAAGCATACTACATGGCAAAGCGGGCGAGGTTCAATTCCGGGCAGGCGGACAGCATCGAGACCGCGGCATTGTTCATCTTTCTGAACCGGACCTGCTTCAACGGTCTGTACAGAGTCAATTCAAAAGGTGAGTTCAATGTCCCTCACGGCAGATATGCCAATCCCCGCATATGCGACACAGAGAATCTGCATGCCTGCTCGGCAGTGCTCCGGAAAGTGGAGATTCTTTGCGGCGACTTCGCTCAAACGGGACGCTTTGCCGGCCCGGACACCATTTATTATTTCGACCCGCCTTACAAACCCATTACCGGGACATCCTCATTCACCTCCTACTCTAAAGGCGGTTTTGATGATGCCGAACAGATACGCCTGCGCGACTTTTGCAATCAGATCAGTCGCGAAAAGTCTCTTTTCGTCGCCAGCAATTCCGATCCGAAAGATGTAAATCCGGAAGAGAATTTCTTCGATACCATTTATAATCATTTCATCATCAAGAGAGTCTCCGCGGCGAGAATGATCAATTCGGATGCTTCCGGGCGGGGGGACGTTTCGGAGCTGATGATTTCCAACGTTACAAACGCATAGATATGAGAGATTTCCAGACATGGCTGGCAGGATTCAGACCGGCCATCGCCGGCTACAGGTACTATACCGACTTAGAGAAAGTCTACAACAATGTCGCGGCCATAAAGGTAGAACTTAACATACTTAATTCGTTGATAGGAAGCGAGCATATCGAGCAAGACTTCATAAAGCTGTATCAAAGGTACCCGGAAATCCTCAAATGCATTCCAGTCCTGCTCGCCAAGCGCGAGGTAGAGATTCTTACCAAAGATTTTGACGGAGACCATGTTTACAATTTCCGCAAGGCCAACTACCCCATAGAGCATTATGTGGTCTTCATGCGCGAAACGGGTTTGTTCGGCCTGATGCAGGATAAGCATGTCAACAACCTGATTGATTATGTCACTGGCGTTGAAACCGGATTGGATTCCAATGCCCGTAAGAACAGGGGAGGCCACGTCATGGAAGATTTGGTAGAAAGTTACCTTGTCAAGGCCGGATTAGAAAGGGACAAGACCTACTTCAAGGAAATGTATATCCACGAAATTCAGGACAGATGGGCGATAGACCTCTCCAGCATCTCCAATGAAGGCGGAACAGAAAAACGCTTCGATTTTGTCATCAAGCGTCCGAATATGGTCTACGGCATAGAAACCAACTTCTACGCCAGCGGAGGATCCAAGTTGAATGAGACTGCCCGCAGTTACAAGACCCTTGCCCTGGAAACAAAAGGGCTCAAAGACTTCAAGTTCGTATGGATTACTGACGGTCAGGGATGGAATTCTGCCCGAAACAATCTGAAAGAGACCTTCGACGTGCTGGACAACCTCTACAATATCGTGGATTTGGACAATGGCATCATCGACTGCTTACTATAAATCCGCAGACAGAGATTTCACTCTGCTTAAAGGCGACTGCGTCGAACTCCTCGATTCATTTGACTTCGAGTTCGATATGATTTTTGCAGATCCTCCTTACCACCTTTCAAACGGGGGGATTAGCATCCACAGCGGCAGGATGGTCTCGGTGAACAAAGGCGAGTGGGATAAATCCAAGGGGTTCGAAGAGGACTACCGGTTCGACAAGAAGTGGTTACAGGCCTGCCGCAAGCACCTGCGAAAAGACGGGACAATTTGGGTGAGCGGGACTTATCACAACATTTTTTCAGTGGCCCGCTGCCTGTCGGAATTGGATTTCAAGATTCTCAATTGCATCACGTGGGTGAAAACAAATCCCCCGCCGAATCTTTCCTGCAGGTATTTCACCTATTCCGCAGAATACATCCTATGGGCCCGTAAAGAACAACGGACAGCCCATTTCTACAACTATGGACTGATGAAAGAAATCAATGGCGGCACTCAGATGCGCGATGTCTGGACACTGCCGGCCATAGCCCCGTGGGAAAAATCCTGCGGAAAACATCCGACACAGAAGCCTCTCTGCGTCCTGTCCAGAATCATACAGGCCTCGACAAAACCCAACGCATGGATTCTCGACCCTTTTGCAGGGAGCAGTACAACCGGAATAGCCTCTACGCTTTTGGGCCGCCGCTTTCTTGGCATCGAGCAAGAATCGGCCTTCCTTGAAATAAGTAAGGCCCGCCGGAAAGAACTCGACAGCTACGAACGCCGCAAAGAATTGCTTGAGAAATTGGAAAAACAGGCAAAACTTTTCCAGGATAGTGACACTCGCGTCCTAAAGGAACCGGACGTGCACATCGAAAGAGATTTACCGTTATGATGACCCATTTTCTTCTTTTGATTGTGGTGGTAATCATCACCTGTATTTGGCTTAACAACGTGTCTTCCCGCATCGGAGTGCCGACACTGCTGGCCTTCATCGTACTGGGTATGATTTACGGCAACGTGGGCGCCATCCCGCTATACCTGGACGACCATGTATTCGCCAAGGAACTCTGCTGCGTAGCGCTCATTTTCATCATGTTCTACGGCGGCTTCGGCACGCGTTGGGAGGCCGTGAAGCCGGTAGTGCGCGAGTCCGTGCTGCTGGCGTCGGCAGGAGTCGTCATGACGGCCGGCCTGACGGGACTTTTCTGCCGATTCGCCTTGCACTGGGACTGGGCGGAAAGTTTTCTACTGGGAGCTGTGGTATCTTCGACGGACGCAGCCTCCGTATTCTCCATACTGCGCTCCAAAAAACTGGGCCTGAAGAACAATACCGCACCCATGCTGGAAATGGAAAGCGGCAGCAACGACCCTTGCGCCTACATGCTCACGGCCATTATGATATCCTTAGCCGGCGGGAGTGCCTCCACAGCTTCCATCGCATGGATGCTCGTCGCCCAGATTACCATAGGAGCGCTATGCGGCTGGGGCATCGCCCGGCTCGCAATCCTTGCGCTCCGGAGAGCCCGCCTCCTCACCGAGGGTTTCGATACGCTGCTGGTCTTCGCCGTGGCCATTGCAGCCTATGCCGTACCGGACCTGCTCGGAGGGAATGGCTACCTCAGCGCCTATATCGTGGGAATGCTGCTCGGAAATGAGGACTTCCGCGGCAAAAAATCCCTGGTGGGCTTCTTCGATGGCGTCACAGGGCTGGCCCAGGTACTAATCTTCTTCGTACTCGGTCTTCTTGCCCGGCCGGCAGACTTGCAGCGGGCCATACTTCCGGCCCTCGCCATATCCGCCTTTCTGCTTCTTGTCGCACGTCCTGCGGCGGTATTCGCCATCCTCACGCCTTTCGGCAAATACCCCGCGAACCAGCAGTCGCTCATCTCTTTCGGCGGTCTCCGCGGCGCAGCATCCATCGTATTCGCCATCATGGCAATAGCCGGGACAGGCGGCCTGCAGGTGGACATTTTCAGCATCGTATTCTGCATTGTGCTAATCTCCATTTCATTGCAAGGGTCGCTCATCCCATGTGTGGCGCGAAAGCTGAAGATGACCGACGCCGATGCCAACGTACTTAGAACCTTCAACGACTATTCCGAGGGAACGGAGATGCAGTTCGGACACATCGACATAGCTCCGGAGAGTTCATGGGAAGGCAAGTCCGTGATGGAACTCGGCCTGCCGAAAACGCTGCTGCTTGCGCTGGTTCTGCGCGGCGGGGAGCGGCTGGTTCCCCACGGCGACACCGTACTGCATGCCGGGGACCGCGTAATTCTGGTAACCAAGACCTATGCGGACACGGAATCCTTTCTTTTGGAAAAAAGCGTAAAGAAAAGCCGTGCCGGCAGACCGGTGAGTGAATTGGCGTCCGAAGGCCTCGTGCTGCTGGTACGCCGCGGGGACGAAGACATCATCCCCTCCGGCGACACTCTCCTCCAAGAGGGCGACAGGTTAGTGGTGCTAAAAGCGAAAAAATAGCGCTCCGGCGCTGCCTGCCTCTGCCTGATTGATATTTCTTGCAGCTAAAAATAATTTGTTGTCGCAAATTCGTATTGCTCGATAAATATCTGCTTGAAAGCCGCGATATTGTTCTGTTCATAGAACAGAAGCATAGCCTTTTTGTAGTCCACCGAATCGACAGTGCGGAACGACAGCGGGCAGTAACCCCAAGCCATCAATATTGCGTTGCCCGTTATCCGGGCCGTGCGTTTATTGCCGTCAGCAAAGGGTTGAATATAAGATAACAGCACCAGTGCAAGCAGAGCCTTCTCAAATATGTTCTCCTTGCCGTTTATAAGTAAACAACTGTCTTCAAGTGCCTCCCTGATTTGAAACTCGTTGTCAAGCGGGCGATAATTGGTGCCGGTTATGCCCACACGCCGGGTACGGATGCCGCCGCCGATGCCCAACTCTTTGGTAAGTATTGAGTGTATATCCTCGATGCGCCGTACGCTTATCTCTTTCATGTAGTTCGGATTGTCGAGAACAAAGTCAAGTGCGTCCTTGTGATTGAGCAGCATCACGGCCTCGTCCTTGGTCTTGCCTGCAGCTGTCTGCTTTTCGCGCAACAAGCGTTCGGTTTCGAGTAAAGAATATGTGTTACCTTCGATTTGCGACGATTTCCACGACAAATCAACCCCCAAGCGCTCCATCTCCTTGCGATACTCCACATCCGAGAGGGTTTGCATATTTGCCAAAAATGCCTGATGAGCCACATTCAGCCGTTGTAATTCATCATCGGTAAACAAAGCGACCTGAGGCAGTATGTTGCATACAAGGTCGAAGTTGAACGACTCTTGCACCGTGCGCTCATCTATATCTTTGAGGAAGTACGTGTCGATATCGAGCGGCATCATCAACTGCGCCTGAGCCGAAAGAGAGTAGCGTGTAGCCTTGCCTTTGCCCTCGATGACAATATCACCGCGCCGCACGGCATCGGCAATCATTCGTTTGAGAGTTCTTTCGTTCGGCGCATCGTTCAATGCGGCAGCAATTTCAACCCTGCTCGATGAAGGATTGTAATGCAAAAATTGCAATATCTCTACCAGCGTAGTCATATCCTGAATATTTATTCGGGACAAATATGGCTATTTTATTTCAAAATACGGGACAACGGATGCGCCATTTGTCCCGTTTTAACGAAAACTATGTCCCGAATAGTTAGGCGAAAATAATGTAACCGCCGCTCAAGACCTCCGATACTCCCGTATCACCTCGTCTGCGACATAAAGATCGCTCATCAGATAAAGACAGCTGCGCTCGTCATGGAGACGGCGGCAGGTATCGCTCGCATAGAAGATATCCAGCGCTTTCTTATTAGACACCTGCAGTTTCTCGGCAACGGCCACGACAATACAGCCAATCTGCTGCCACAGGAGAATATCCCGCACAGCCTTTTTCTTTTCCGCCTCACTCATAACGCCATGCTTTCGATAAATTTCAAATATTTGTCGGCGACAGCCTGATTGAGTATACAAATCTGGTGATTCGGCCGATGCTCGGACAAGCGTTTGAGCGCCGTAGACTTTTCCATATTGCCGAACATGTAGAGCCGTATGGTATCAATGACCCGATCGTTGGCGATGCCGCCTTCGATAATGTCGAACCCCTCCCACGGTCTCTCGCCGGAGCGACTTCCCACAATAAAGTCCATCCATTCCTCATCGTATGCAGGGAAGAAACGATAGCGGGCCCCGTTGATTGCCGCCCCCTTGTCAAACTCATACACATTCAGGACCGGGACACTGTGCCCTCGGTTAAAAGCCACCTGTCTTGCCCACTCCTCTGCGTGCTCCCTGATAAGAGTAGTGTAAAACCCTTTCCCGAAATCGAGATTGTCTCTGCCGATACGACAGTCCGGGTGCTCAATGATGCTGGATCCGCCGTGATATAATCTCATTTTTCCGTCTCCCATCTGTTTAATGATTCTATCAGGCTGGTCGTCAGATTCTCGCGGCTCTCCGTATGGAGCGTGCTATAAAAGGGCATCAGATACTGCTCAATCATCCCAACGGCATCCATACGCCTGTAAACCTCTGCGTAATCGACACCGAGACGATTGGCAACATCCTCCACACAAGAGGCCACAAATCCCATAAGGATTTGTTCTTTCGACAACTGACGCAATTCTACCATATTCATCCTCCGGCGTAAAATCGCCACAACAAAGTTAATTATTCTATTTTTTTAGAAAAAATTTTTAATGTTGGTTATTTGATAAACAAATCGTCGAGCAGAACCTCGCTCTGGATATTCCCGCTATACATATTCCGTTTTAAGCCGTATGTCGTAACGAAAGTCTGATGCAGTGCTTTGCGAGTCTTTGTCGCAGAACGAAAACTCTCGGTACGATTGCGCAGATGCTCATCGTACTGCTTCGTGATTTCAAATTCGCCTTGCGAAAATTTCATCTCGCACAGGTTTATTGTTTGGTCGCGGCGATCAATCAGCAGGTCAATTTGACCGCCTTCGCCTTTCCACGCACAAACATCGCTCTGGACACCCGTTATACCCA
>JAFLUX010000080.1 GCA_022508605.1 Bacteroidales bacterium
CCTTGAAAATCTTCTTGAAGGCCCAATCAATCATGGGATTGATGTACTTCGTTGGTTTGGGTGCGTTTCTCATAGTTTCATAAAGTTTTAAGGGTTAATACTGAACCTGCATCAGGCTTCGCTGGGCAAACATAGGAAATCAGGGGGAAGCGTCAAAACTCGCACTGAAAAAATCCGCAAAAAAGGATAAAGAATCGTAAAAATCGGCAGCGGACCATAGCGCTGAGACTTTTGGACGCTGGATTCTCGGTGGGGACCGTTTCCTATGGCTCTGGTTTGTTGTCGAACAAGTAACGGAACTGCAGAAGGGGTAAGAATTACCCTACGGTCATTTCACAACGGTTGCAATCGAAGTTGAGAGTAAGTTTCCTGCCGCAATTGAGCAGATACAGGGGCCCGGGGGCTGCACCGTGGTGGCGGGGACACATGCCGAGTTCGTAGCGTATGCAATACTTCGTGCGCATAAGGGGGCGTGCAACCCCGCAAGGATAGGCATCACCGTCGTAAGTCCCATTGTCTTTGCATGTTTGGTCAAGGGCGGCGTCAGCGTCGTAAGTCTCGCTGCCGCTGCATGTTCTGCCATCGGCGGTCTCACTGCTGTATGTCTCGTTGCTGTTGCATGTCCCGTCGACGATGGATGCCTCACCGCTGCAGGTTGCGTTGCCGCTGCCGGTTTTGCCGTCGGAGGCCTCACCGCTGCATGTCCCGTCGACGGCGGCGGCGTCCTGCGTGCTTTTTGCTGCCTCTGTGGCATCATTGCGCCTGAGCGGAGGCACGCCGGGAATGTCGGAAGCAAGCAGGCGGCGCATGGAATTGATGGTCGCGGAACTTAGCAGGGGGAGGGTGTGTCCGCTTACCTCGCTAACCTGGAAGATGTAGGAGCCGCAGCGTTTGGAGAGCTGCTCACGCAGCATCGCCTCGGCTCTCTCGCGGTTTTCGGCCTTGTCCACATCGGCATTGAAGCTGCTGACGATGCTGCGGCCGTCTTCGGTCGTCGCCCGTATTTCGATGATGAAACTGCCGCTTACCCTCACTTTGAGGTCCACAGCCACTTCGCGGCGAGGCGTGCCGCTTTCTATGGTTTTTTCAAAGGCCGTGTCTATGTTCCTGAAAATCCGCAGCCCCGGTTTAATCCCTTCGACATATTTGCATTCTATCGCCGTCCCCTCGCAGCGGTCGCCCCGGAACCCGTGCACCCCCCGGGAGGAAAATGCGAATCCGTCGCCGTTGCTGAACGTCATGCCTAGGGAGGCGGGTTTCAGCTTCAGACGCATTTTGCCGCCGTATCGTTTGACCGACTCCACCGTGCCGACGTATTCCCCCATGGATTTCGGGGCATCCATGCACGACCATTTCCCCCGCTTCCCGTCAATCCACCACTGTGTGTAGCCCCGGTTGAATGTCTTGTTGGAATCAGGCGTGAACCCGTCGGAAATCCGTCCGAAAGACGCCCGCTTGAACTCCGCCGGCCTTCGTGACACGAGCTCATCGAGGGCCAAGCTGTATTCCCGCACGACATTTTTCACATAGGAGGCATTTTTAAGACGGCCTTCTATCTTGAACGAGCACACTCCGGCATCGGCAAGCTCTTCCAGCCGGTCGAGCAGTTTGAAATCGCGGAGACTCAGCAGCGCCTTGTCCCTCAGCAGAATGTTGCCGTGTTCGTCGGCAAGGTCGTACAAGGAGCGGCAGGCCTGTATGCATTCCCCCCTGTCTGCGCTGCGCCCGTCAAGATATTGCGACAGGCGGCACTCTCCGCTGTAGCACACGCACAGTGCGCCGTGTACGAAAAACTCCACCTCGCAGTCTACCGAGGAGCATATTTCGCGCACATCGGAAAGGGAAAGCCCCCTTTCGAGAATGATGCGGCTGCATCCGAGCTGCATGAGATGCCGGGCCCTTTCCGCACTGCGTATGGAACACTGCGTGGATGCGTGCATGGGGACGACGATGTCCGGAAAGTCCAGCAGCTTTTCTTCCCGAAAGATGAATGCGTCGGCCCCGGCCTGCTGGGCGGCTGTCATGAACTCGTGTACGGCATCCCATTCCCCGTCGTAAATCAGCGTGTTTACGGTAATATACACGCGGACTCCGAAGCGGTGGGCGTATTCGCACAGGGCGGCGATGTCCTCTAGGCTGTTGCCTGCATTCTTCCGGTTGCCGAATGCGGGTCCGGCAATGTAAACAGCATCGGCACCGCAGTCAATCGCTGCAATGCCGACACTTATGTCCTTTGCCGGAGCGAGAAGCTCGAGGGAGGGCATGTTACTTGATGGCCTGAAGCTGCTGCTTGGCCTCTGCGCCGTATTTGGGGTCGTCAGCTATCTTCGTGAAGAACTCTTTTGCCTTTGCCTTGTTGTTGCTCTGGAGATAGAGGTAGGCTATGCGGCGGTTGATGTCGTTGGCATCCTTGGGGTTGGTTTCGAGGTACTGTTCGAAGTACTTGATGGCTTCGGCGTTCTTCTTTCCGTTCTGGGATGCGAGTCCGGCCATCTTGAGGGCCTGGGGAGTCGCCTTGTAGCCGTAGCTGGTGTTGGCGGCCTCGACGGCCTCTGCGAACTTCTTCTCGCCGAGGAGGGACTGGGCCTGCTTCAGATAGAAAGTCGCCAGCTTCGTGTTGGCGTTGGCCTCCTGGCCTCCTGCCGCAGCGGCCTTGTATGCCTCGACAGCCTCTTCACCCTTGCCGGTCTGCTCCAATACCTGACCGAGCCTGAGTGCCGTGTTGCCGTTGGCAGGGTCCAGTTCGAGGGCCTTGCGGAAAGCGGCTATGGCTCCGTCATAGTCATTTGCACTGATGAGCGCCTTGCCTTTTTCGGCATAGACCTGGGGGATGCGTTCCGCAGCCTTGGATGCGGTCTCTTCGTCGCCGTATTCGGCGGCAACGGCTGCCGCCTCCTCGAAGTGAGCTACGGCCGCATCGAAATTCTGGGCCTGGAACTCCTCTACGGCAAGAGCATTTATTGTCTTGGGGATGATATTCTTGCAAGTGGATACGAGTTCGAGACCTTCGTCACCACAGGCTTCGGCCATCTTGAGGGCTTCCCTGAAGCCGGAAAGAGCTGTCTGATAGTCGCCGGAAGAGAGGGCTTCGTTGGCGATTTTGGCAGTCTCAGTTGCGTCCGCCATGCTTTGGGCGGACATCATCGTGGCAGCTGCAAACAGAGCTGCAATCGAAACTATAATCCTTTTCATATCGCAAATATAAACATTATTTTTAGATTACGGTAATCTGCCGAATTATTCATACATTTGTACAAATTAGCGAAAAATGAAACGATTCCTTATTGCTTTGATTCTTCTGTCCGGGGCCGCCTGCACCGTCTCTGCACAGCAAAAGTCCGAACCGCGACTGGTCGCACACCGCGGCGGACGATTCGAAATGGACGAGAACACCTTGCCGGCATTCCGCACGGCGCTCGAGGCCGGAATTACCGGGTATGAGCTCGACATCCACACCACGGCCGACGGCAAATACGTGATAATGCATGATTTCGACGTGTCCCGCACCGTAAACGCGGAGGGCACGCTGGAGAACATGAAGCTCAGCCATATCCGTGCGCTCCGCACAAAGAAGGGCAACCGCATCCCCACGCTTTCGGAGGTGCTGGAACTTTTCGGCAAATACGATGGCCTTTACGTGGAGTTCGAGATGAAGACAACGCGCGAAGACCTCTATCCGGAGGATGTGCTGGCCCGTTATGCCGAAGACGTGTACAAGGCGGTCAGTTCAGCCTGTCCTGAAGGCTCCACCTACATATTCTCGTCTTTCGACACGCGGGTGCTCAAATACATCAAGCAGCATCACCCCGATGCCGAAGTAATGTATATCACCAGCAAAGGCTGTCTTCCCGAGACCAGGGCGATAGCGGAGGAGATAGGCACTAAGCGCATGGCCTGCCACCGCCAGCGCACCACCCAGGCGGAAATGGAAAAGGCGCACAAGGAGGGATTCGTAATAAATCTCTGGCCGAACGAGACACCGGCCGATGTGAACCTGTCGGAGGCCCTCGGAGCGGACTATATCTGCACCGACATCCCCAGGGAAATCTGCACTCTTATCGACGCCGGGAAGTTCGGGATAAAGAAGTAGCGGATCGCAGACTC
>JAFLUX010000081.1 GCA_022508605.1 Bacteroidales bacterium
TGCTGGATGAGGCGGAGTATGCGGGGATGAGCGGAGAGCAGAAGGCGCAATACCGAGAAGCGATGAGACGAGACTGGGACTACAAGAACACTATCGACTTTGCCCACGACAAGGGCTTTGAGGAGGGCTTGGCCGAAGGACAGCGGACCATAGCGAAGAAACTATTGACTAAAGGTCTGCCCATCGAACTTGTCGCCGCGGGCACCGGCCTGACGATTGAGTATGTGCGTGAGCTTGCGGACGAATCCGACAAGGCTTAGTAAAAACTAAGAAGCCGGGCGGTAGGCCCGGCTTCTTCTCTATTGTTGCAGGAGCATCTGTCTCCTTGTCTGGAGCATTATCTCCTTTCGTCACGACGGTCACGTCCTCTGCGGTCGCCGCGTCCTCTGCGGTCGCCACGGCGGTCGCCTCCGCGTCCTGAGCCTGCGGCCTGTGCATTGGCGGCTGCAAGGGCTGCAGGAGTGAGATCCTGACGGCCATACTTCTCGCCGTTGCATATCCACACTTTGATGCCGAGGGTGCCCACCTTGGTGTTTGCCACCGCTAAGGCGTAGTCGATATCCGCACGGAAAGTGTGCAGAGGGGTACGACCCTCCTTGAACATCTCGCTGCGTGCCATTTCCGCACCGCCTACACGGCCGGCAATCTGAATCTTGATGCCTTCCGCACCGACGCGCATCGTGTTGGCTATAGCCATCTTGATGGCACGACGGTAGCTTACGCGGCCTTCGATCTGACGTGCAATGGAGTCAGCCACTATGTGGGCATCGACCTCGGGGCGCTTGACCTCGTAGATGTTGATCTGGATATCCTTGTTGGTGACTTTCTTAAGCTCTTCCTTGAGCTTGTCGACCTCCTGTCCGCCCTTGCCGATGATGAAACCGGGGCGTGCGGCATAGATGGTCACGGTGATGAGCTTGAGGGTTCTCTCGATAACTATCTTGCTGAGGCTTGCCTTGGCAAGACGGTTGCCGAGATATTCGCGGATTTTGTAGTCCTCTGCGATTTTCTCAGCATAGTTGCCACCGCACCAGTTGGAGTCCCAACCACGGGTGATGCCGATTCTGTTGCTGATAGGATTAGTTTTCTGTCCCATATTACTTATTCTCCACTGCTTGTTTTACATCGAGGATGACTGTCACGTGGTTGGAGCGCTTGCGTATACGGCCCGCACGGCCCTGGGGGCACGGACGGATGCGCTTCAGCGTGCGACCTTCGTCAACCATAATTGTCTTGACATAGACATTGCCGTTGTCGAGCTCCCTGGCCTTGTCCTGGTTTTTGGCTTCCCAGTTGGCAATGGCGCTGCGCAGGAGTTTCTCCAGGCGGATTGATGCCTCCCTCTTGGAGAATTTCAGCAGGTCGAGTGCGTGATTCACCTCCTTGCCGCGGATAGTGTCTGCCACCAGACGCATCTTGCGGGGAGAGGTAGGGACGTCATTCAGCTTTGCAACAGCTGTAACCTTCTTAGCCTCCTTGAGGCTTTCAGCCATAAGTCTTTTACGCTTTCCCATAGTGATTACTTCTTATTGTTACCTGAATGACCTTTGAATGTGCGGGTGGGGGCGAACTCTCCGAGCTTGTGGCCGACCATCTGCTCAGTAACGTAAACAGGAATAAACTTGTTTCCATTATGAACGGCGATAGTATGGCCGATGAAGTCCGGGGAGATCATGCTGGCACGAGACCAGGTCTTGACCACCTCCTTCTTCTTGCTACCATCATTCATAGCAAGAACTTTCTTCTCCAGGGCTTCCTGGATGTATGGACCTTTTCTTAAAGAACGACTCATAATCTCTTAAGTTTTATTCCGTTACTTCTTTCTTCTCTCAATTATGAACTTGTTGGACGCAGCCTTGGGGTTGCGGGTCTTGTAACCCTTTGCAGGCAGACCCTTGCGTGAACGGGGATGTCCACCGGAAGCACGTCCTTCGCCACCACCCATCGGGTGATCGACAGGGTTCATCACGACACCACGGTTGTGGGGGCGCTTGCCGAGCCAGCGGCGGCGTCCGGCCTTTCCGTGAGATTCGAGGTTGTGGTCGGTATTGGACACGACACCGACCGTGGCGCGGCAGCTGATGAGAACCATGCGGGTCTCGCCGGAAGGCAGACGCAGGATTGCGTGGTTGCCCTCGCGGGCTGCGAGCTGGGCGCTGGTACCGGCACTGCGGGCCATTGCGGCACCCTGTCCGGGACGAAGTTCGATGTTGTGTACAAGGGTACCGACAGGAATTTCGCTAAGAGGGAGAGTGTTCCCCACCTCGGGAGCGACGCCGCTTCCCGAAGCAATGACCTGGCCGACCTTGATGCCGTCGGGCGCGATGATATAGCGCTTCTCGCCGTCTTCGTACTGCACGAGGGCGATGCGGGCGCTGCGGTTGGGGTCATACTCTATGGTAAGTACCGTTGCGGTGCACTCGTCCTTGTCGCGGAGGAAGTCGATGATGCGGTACATCTTCTTGTGTCCGCCGCCGAGATAGCGCACGGTCATCTGGCCGGTGTTGTTGCGGCCGCCCGTGCTCTTGAGAGGCTCAAGCAATGATTTCTGAGGCTTCTTTGCGGTGATTTCGCTGAACGCGCTGATCACTTTGTTGCGCTGACCGGGAGTTACCGGTTTGAATTTTCTTACTGCCATGGCTCAATCCTCCCTTAAATGTTGGCGTAGAAGTCGATTTTGTCATCGCCTGAAAGGGTGACATACGCCTTCTTGTAATGGTTGGCACGGCCGCGGAGCAGACCCGCCTTCGTGTAGCGGCTCTTGCGCTTGCCGTGATAATTGACTGTATTGACGCCGGCCACGGAAACGTTGTAGAGCTTCTCGACGGCGTCCTTTATCTGAAGTTTGTTGGCCTTACGATCGACGATAAAGCCGTAACGGTTCAACTTTTCGCCCTGAGCCGTCAACTTCTCTGTTACTATTGGCTTAATTATTATTCCCATCTTCGTGTTAGTTTATGCCCTCTCCGAGAGTATGTCCTGAACACCGTCGATAAGCACGAGAGAATTGGCGTTCATGATGGTGTAGGTGTTGATTTCGTCTACCGTGATAACCTTGACCTGCTGGAGATTGCGGGATGAAAGATAGATGTTGTCCGAATTCTGGGGCAGCACGATGAGGACTTTGCGGTCGCCGGCCTTGATGGCCTTTACGATGCCGAGCAGCTCCTTGGTCTTGGGTGCCTCCATCTTGAAAGGTTCGAGCATGATTATCGCGTTCTCCTGGGCCTTGTAACTGAGGGCTGAGAGGCGCGCGAGCTTCTTGACTTTCTTGTTCAGCTTGTTGTGATAGAAACGGGGGACGGGTCCGAAGACGCGGCCGCCTCCTACGAAGATATTGGCCTTGAGGGAGCCGTGGCGTGCGCCGCCGCCGCCCTTCTGGCGTCCGAGTTTCTTGGTGCTGTGAGCTATTTCGCTGCGGTCCTTGGTTTTGGCATTGCCGTGACGCTGGTTGGCGAGGTACTGGACAACATCGAGATAGATGGCGTGGTCGTTCGGAGCGATGCCGAAAACCTTCTCGTCGAGAGTGACGTTCTTCCCTGACTGGGTGCCGTCGATTTTCAATACTGCAAGTTCCATACTCTTAAGCTTCCAAAATTACATAAGAACCTCTGGCTCCGGGGACGGAACCCTTGACAACGATGAGATTGTTCTCGGGGAGAACCTTGACGACCTTGAGGTTGAACACCTTCACGCGGGCGTTGCCCATGTGGCCGGCCATGCGCATACCGGGAAGTACGCGGGAAGGCCAGGAGGATGCACCCATGGAACCGGGGTGGCGGAGGCGGTTGTGCTGGCCGTGGGTCTTTCCGCCCACACCGGCGAAGCCGTGGCGGTGCACTACGCCCTGGAATCCCTTTCCTTTGGAAGTACCGACTACATCCACGAAAGTGACGTCTTCGGTGAAAACGTCTTCGAGTGTGACGGTCTCTCCGAGCTCGAGCTCTGTAGCAAAGTCAGCCGAAAACTCGACGAGCTTGCGACGCGGCGTCGTACC
>JAFLUX010000082.1 GCA_022508605.1 Bacteroidales bacterium
ATTTTCGCATCGCCTCCAGCATCATTTCAACCCGCTGACAGTTTTGACGCTCACTAAAGTATTATAATATTAGCGGCGCTGAAGCGTTTCTAAGCCCTGCGCCCCAACGCTTTCCGAAAAGGGACACATACAGCACTGCTAAAAGAATATACAGCACTGCGAATAAAACATACAGCACTGCTAAAAGAACATACAGCACTGCGAATAGATGGGTCCTGGGGAGCAGGGCATCCATCGAGAAAAATGAAGTATTGCCCTGCTCCCGGAACGTCTTTCAATTATGGGTTATTCTGACTGTTTCGGTTTCTTGAGATTTTTCCCTCATGGGGAAATTCAAAAACCCTTTTATTAAGGTCGCTATATCTTGGAATATCGTCCGGAAAGCGGATGTTCCTATATGTCTTTTCCAACCATGTTTGCGTCCGTAGAAGTTCCCATGCTTTGGAAAAGGCCCGCTTCAAAATCAATGCGCGATTTGATGGAGTGGCTGCATCCAGTGCGTTTTTGAGGTCCGGGCAGCGGTCCACGATGGCCTGTGCCCGGATACGCGGGACGTTCCTGCCCGCCATTTCAATCGTCTCCACCACAATGCAGACGATTTCAACGGCACGGCGGTTTTTTTCCTTCACGATGCTGCTCTTAACGAGGTACGAATGGGACGGGAGCATCAAGGGTTTGCCAGTGTTTGACAGCTTGGGGTTTCCTTTCTTATCCATTCTAACGCTCTTTTTAAGGATATTTATTATCAGTACATTGATATAAGGGCTGGCAAAGGTCAGTGTCCCATCCTTATCATCATAGCCGTGGAATACCATGACGGGATATAAACTGCGATACGTTCTGTCTCCCACGTGTTCTTCCATAACACCGATGATATTTTGGTAACTCATGATTTTTCTGACGGCATAATCAGCACTGTCTTTGGAGAGATGCTTATTATAGCCTAACATCTGAAGAAAATTGGACAGATAAATTTTCACACTGTGACCGAGGTACTGTGGGTCTTTGGCTTTTTTTGCCAAGGCGTCCAGGTCTATTGCCATATTCTGAACGTCTTGCAGAATGACGGAATACAGCGCACGCAGGGTCGGCAGGTCCAGATTGGATATCGTCTTGGGTTCCATGTCGCAATATGGGGTCAGATTGAAGTCTATGGACTCCATCGGTGCTGTACCGTCAGAGATTACATCTCCTGTTTCGCTACTACGCCGCAACAGGTCGGCTTTCTCTGGAATGATAGGCCGTATGTAAGCCGTATCGTTGTCTGTGGGTCTGAGGCTGTCCCGGTATTCCTTCACTGTAATCAAACATAATTCTTGCGGCATGTCGATGATAGCTCCGGCTTGTTCTGCTCGTACCCAAGTGCGGCGGCTTTTCTCCTGGCTGTATTTAGCTTGTTCTTTTTCGGTGCCTTCGCCCCAGTGCTGTTGTTCTACATACTCGGCCCATGCTTCCTCCCATGGAGCGTAGTCAAATTCAGGGCCTAATCCTGTGAGCAGCTCGACGCCGAAATGCGTATTGATATATTCCAGTTCCGGGTGCCCGGGGATGGGGACGCCGAACAAGACATCCCCACCCATGGTCGTCATAAAACCCTCGAAATGCTGGTCTGTGAGCGATTTGACTTCTTCGATGGTCATTGTCCTTCACTTCCATAATACATTATTACGTTTACCCTCAATTCTGATTTTTCTCAATCTGGTTCTCGACCCATTTTTCCAAGCCCGCCACGGACACCAGAAGCCGGTTGCCCACGTTGAAAGCCGGAAAGTCCTCACGGTGGGCAAGCTCATACCCTGTGGTTTTGCTCACGCCCAGGCGTTTGGCCGCCTCCGGAACCGAAATAGTGAGTCTGTCGCTCATAATAATAATGACATCTCCTTTCACTTTCAGCCAGCAACAATTTAATAATCTCCAAATACGTACTTTCCTTACCGCTGGCTTGCGTATGACGTTGCATGATACCATTATAACCGTCATAGTTTACGTTGTCAACTTTTATAGCCTCCAAAAATAAATGTTCCAATTTGTGCATTTTGTTAGTTGCATTTTCGGAGGCTGTCTGCTAAAATACAATCAAGGGGGTTAATACGATGAAAGTTGGTAAACTAATCCAGTTACGCAGGAAAGAGCTCAATATGACGCAGGAAGAACTCGCGCTTGCAGCGGGAACAACTAAATCTGCTATCTGCCATTATGAGGCGGGGAGGCGGGAGCCTCGTTTAATCCAACTGCAAGCTATCGCAAGAGTTCTCGGCCTGTCCGTGCATGATTTGGCGGATGGACCGGATGAGCCGAGAATCGTATATGAATACATTCCAGGCGAGGGCACTGTTCCGGACGAAGTGCCATGGACCGAGGAAGAATACTTTGAAGAAAAGCTGCGGGGCCGCAAGGCAGGCATAGAGGATGTATATTATCAGGAGATAGCATCGCTCTGGGCCAAACTCAGCATAGATGGTAGGCGTGAGGCGGCAAAGCGCGTCCGGGAACTGACCCGGCTGGAAGAATATCAAGCGTCCCCTGAGCGTGCGGAGGGTGCAGACGCTTTGGGAGAGCATAACGCACCTTTTTGAAACAACGGCGAAGGGATTTTTTATCTATCATCGGAAATGCTCTTTTGTGTAATGAGCTTTTATAGCCTCTAAGCCAAGTGTATCCACGCCTCCATGCGGAGGCGCGAGGGGTGAATGTGAATATGAAAATCTCCCCCGGTGCTGCTAACACGGGGGAGAACAACGCAGCATTGACACCTGTTGGAGTCAACTTGGAAAGGAGGTAACGTCACAATGGTTAAAAGGAAGCGCCGCGCCAATGGCGAGGGCAGCATACGCCAGCGTAAGGACGGCGTCTGGGAGGCCCGGTTCATTACCGGCATCGACCCCGGCACCGGGAAAGAAATCCGTAAGAGCGTCTACGCCAAAACGCAAAAAGAGGTCCGCCGCAAAATGACCGAGGCCATTGCCGCTCTTGACAAGGACGACTACCGGGAGCCATGCAAGATGACTCTGGCCCAATGGCTGGACATCTGGCAGAACGACTATCTGGGGGGCGTAAAGCCGCGCACCGCAGTAGATTACGCCAACAATATCAGAAAGCACATCAAGCCCGCCCTGGGTGCTGTCAAGCTGGAGGCGCTTGCCGCCCACGCCATCCAGCAATTCTACAACAATTTCGTCAGGGCCGTTGACGAGGGCGGCAAAGGACTCTCTCCCAAAACCCTGAGAAACGTCCATCTGGTACTCCATAAGTCGCTCCAACAGGCTGTCATGCTCGGGTACATACGCACCAATCCCGCAGACGCCTGTGCCCTTCCCCGTGTCACAAAGAACGAAATCAAGCCTCTGGACGAGGATGACACGGCCCGCTTCCTTCAGGCCATAAAGGGCCACCGCTTTGAAACCATATACCTTGTCACCCTGTTCACCGGGATGCGTAAGGGAGAGGTCTTTGGCCTCACCTGGGACTGCGTTGACTTCGCCGCAGGCACCATTACCATCAACAAGCAGTTGCAGGCAGATACTAAAAATGGAACGAGGTACAATCTTGTATCCACCAAGAATGGCAAAGGACGTGTTATTACCCCGGCCCCGTTTGTGATGGAGCTGCTCAGAACTCAGCGCCGGAGGCAGTCCGAATGGAGGCTCAGGGCCGGCCCTTTATGGGAGGACACAGGCTTGGTGTTCACAAACGAGCTGGGCGTCCATCTGTCCCCGCACACGGTTTTCCATAATTTCAAGAGAATCGTTGAGTCCATCGGCCTGCCGGATGCCCGGTTCCACGATTTGAGACATTCCTATGCCGTTGCCGCTATTCGGTCCGGGGATGACATCAAGACGGTGCAGGGCAATCTCGGCCACGCCACGGCATCCTTTACCTTGGACATTTACGGCCACGTCACCGACCAGATGAAACGCGAGAGCGCGGACAGAATGCAGAAGTACATCGACAGCATCAAGAGAAGCGGCTAAAGCAGTGCAGATAACT
>JAFLUX010000083.1 GCA_022508605.1 Bacteroidales bacterium
TCGTAACTGAGTCGCCGGTCAACAAAGTTAACGGTCTGCGGACTCCCACTTTGGAGAAGTTGCTCGTGGATATACAGAAAGATGACGATTTCGACTATATGCGCGGGATAGAAAGTCTGTATATGTTTCAAACCGCCGTTGACCAATATGTCGTCAATACACCCAAAATGCTTCGTTACGCCAAACGCAGGGGGGCATACGAAAACATAAACTCACTCATTGAACAAACGCGGCAAATATGATAAGTAAAGAATGTTTCACATCAAAGTGGATTCACGACAAGACCACAGAGTTAAACTATCCCGACAAGAACATTGTAGAAAAGGTTATTCACGCATTTTCGCTGTTGGATATGTTGGCCGCCTCCGGTTGCCCGTTCCATTTTAAGGGCGGCAGCAGTTTGATGCTGTTATTGAAAGACCAGCGACACAGATTGTCAATAGACATAGACATCATATGCCCGCCGGGAACGGAAATAGAAGAGTATTTACAGGCATATAGGGATTATGGTTTTATTGACTATAAGCCTATTGAACGGATACAGCGCGGTACAGACATCCCCAAAAGCCATTCGAAATTCTTCTACAAGATAGCATACCTTGACGGTGTGGATCGTAATGAGAACATCTTGCTCGATGTGCTTAATGAAGATTGCCACTACAATGAAGTTGTAACTCTTCCGATTGAAAGTCCATTTATCAGGATGGAGGGAGCAGCAAACAGTGTGAAAATGCCGTCGGTCGGCGATATTCTTGGTGACAAACTTACGGCTTTTGCTCCCAACACAACGGGCATTCCCTATATCAAGAACGGTGTCGATGCAAGTATGGAGATTATTAAACAGCTATACGATATTGCCCGCCTGTTTGAGAAAGTCGACAATCTTGAAACCACGGCAAAATCGTTTGAAAAGATATCCGAGGTAGAGCTTTCCTACCGCAGTATGGAGAATAATCCGAAACTTATATTTGAGGATATCAGACAGACCTCATTATGTCTGACTACAAGAGGTATGGAGGGAGACGGTCAGTTTGATGCGTTGCAGCGTGGTATTCAAAGAATCAAATCCTTGATGTTCCAGAGTCGTTATCTGATTGATGATGCAATAAAAGATGCAGCACGGGCGGCTTATATCGCCACACTGCTTGAAGCAGGACAGACGGATATTGAGAAGTATGACGGCAATCCGGCGTCCATAGCATCATTGGAAATTGCATCTACACTTACTTCTCGTTTGAATAAGTTGAAGAGAATCTCTCCGGAAGCGTATCATTATTGGGCGAAGACAAGCCATCTGCTTGAAAATATGTAAAAAAGGTAATTACCCAAATAATATAAAGTCGGCAATAAATCAAGTTTATTGCCGACTTTATATTGCATATTGTGTCATCGTAAATACTTGGAAATAAACTTGACATTTCGGAATATTAGGCTAGTGGTCCAAAAAAGTGTGCCTGCGGAGAGACAGAAAAGAGACCGACAAATTTTAAGATATTTGCAGGCATCCTCGTCGGCAGCATCGGGGCAATAATTTCGCAAGGCGCCGTATGACCTATAACAACCCAATCGCGAGGAAAAGGGGGCGATAGGCGGCGGCTTTCTTTTCAAGGGAGAGGGGATAGGCCCGTGAGGTGGACGGCATGCGCCAGAATGACAAGGTCCGGGTGTCCGCATGCAGGGGGATGAAGCCTCCCATGGGCGGCTGTGGGCAGTTAAAGGTGGCGCACAGGGTTTCGGTTGCCTTCTGTCCGGTGGTGACGATGGCGCGGCACCGCGGAATCCGGGAAAGCAGCGAGGGTATGTCTGTCGGAGTGACCACTTCCAGGAATTTGTCCGAGGCATTGTCCTTGAGACGGCGGATTTCCGTCGCCGTATCGTACATCGCGAAACCTTTCTCGCGGCAAAAGTCGACAATCCGTTCCTTGTCGAATGCCTTTTCGCCCGGCCGCTCGAAATGCCTGCGGTCTTCGTAAAAAAGCAGTCCGCAGATGCGCCAGAAGTCGTTTATCCAGTTCGGGTAGTAGAAATCCATGCTCCAACGCTTGGGTTGCGGCGGAAAACTTCCAAGAAAAAGGACCGCCGCGTTTTCCGGCAGGAACGGTTCGAACGGGTGGCGTTCGACGGATGATTCAGATGTGATGCCCATGTCGCAAATGCCGCTATATTTCAACGATTCTTCCATTTCCACGCTTCTGCATTTCAGCGATTCTGCCACTTCCATATTTCTGCATTTCAATGATTCCGCCATTTCCGTGATTCTGCCGTTCCAACGATGCCTCCATTTCTATGCTTCTGCCGTTTTAACTATGCCGCAGTTCAATAATTCTGCCACCTCCATATTCAACGATTCTTCCATTTCCACACTTCTGCATTTCAGCGATTCTGCCACTTCCATATTTCTGCATTTCAATAATTCTGCCATTACCACGCTTCTGCCATTCCGCGCTTCTGCCATTTCAACTATGCTGCCGTTTCAGATACGTCGACACTATCAGCACTGTCGTCAGGACTTCCGACAGCGGCATTGCGAACCAGATGCCGGACTCTCCCATAAGCAGCGGAAGCAGGATGAAACTCGGGATGAGGAACACGAAACCGCGCAGGAGTGCGAATGTGGTGGCCGGCTTCACGCGCTCGATGCTCTGGAAATACCCGATGGCCGTCAGGTTCACTATGAAGAATACGAATCCGGCGGCGAAGCGGGGGAGTCCGTCAGTGGCTATCAGCCCGGCAGCTGAAAACGGGTCGATGAACAGTCCGGTCAGGAATCTGGGGAATACGGCAAATGCGAAAGTGACTACGGCTCCGCATAGTATTGCGGTACGCAGTGCAAGCCGTTCGGTTGCGGCGACACGGCCGTAATCATGGCCTCCGTAGTTGTAGCTTATGATGGGCTGGGCAGATTGGGCCACGGCGTTGCCTACCATGAAGACGAAAGGGGCGTAGTAGCACGCGATACCGAATGCCCCCACGCCGTCTTCGCCAAGGTAACGCATGAAGATGTGGTTCCCCATGAACATGAGCATAGCCATGGTGAGCTCGCTGAGCAGTGCCGATGAGCCGATGCGGCACTGGTATTCGATGTTGCGGCAGCTCAAAAGGAAGCTCTTGCGGCTCAGTTTCAGCGGGTAGAGTCGCAGCTGACGGGCAAATCCGAGCAGGTACGCCATGGCCATAAGTCCGCCGACAGTGGATGCAATTGCCGTGGCAAGGGCGGCTCCGCGCAGTCCCATGTGAAGGGGGAATATGAACAGCCAGTCCAGTACGATATTGACGGCGGCGGGCACGAGGCTGCACAGCATGGCCAGCCGCGGCGCACCGTCCAGCCTGATGATGAAAAGCCCGACGATGGCCCAGATTTCAAAGAGAATGGCGGGAGTGAGCCAGAGCATGTACTCGGTCACGAAGGGGAGCAACTGCTGCGATGCGCCGAGCAGCAGGGCGGTGCGGCGGGGGAATATCATCATGGGCAGAGCGACCGCCACGACCACGGCGCTCACGAATATCAGCGCCTGAGTTATATTGATGCGGGCGGCTTTGTCACGCCCCTGCGCAAGATGTACGGATGCCACGACGGAACAGCCGGCCCCTGCCATAAGTCCCACGCCGGTCAAGACCATCAGAAGCGACCACACGATGTTGACAGCGGCAATGCCGTCGCTGCCGACCCCGTGCCCAACGAAGATTCCGTCAATGGCCGACAGCGCGCAGTTGCCGAGCATCCCGGCCAAAGTCGGGAAGAAATACTTCCTGAACAAGCGCGGAATGTTCATCCGGCTCAAATCAAGCGCGTCCCTATCCATCGAAGTCTACAATTAAACCTTAACTCCTCCACGCTTTCAGTGCCGCATTGCCGTCGGACAACTCCTCGACACGGCGAATCCACTCCTGTTC
>JAFLUX010000084.1 GCA_022508605.1 Bacteroidales bacterium
AGCAGATTGGTCATGGTCACGTTCGCATCGGAGCTGCCTCCGGTGTTGCCCGAAATGATCTTGGAAGAATAGGCGTCTATGGCCTGGAGATTGATGCTTATCTGCTTCTTGGGGCCGTTGCGGTGTATTTCATAGTCGAGGTCGAGGATGATGTCGGCCTTGGCAGTCCTGCGGAGCCTTTCCACAGGGGTTTCCTCGATGGATGCTCCGGAGCTTTTTCCGGTCATCAGCATGAGCTCGGCGTCTTCCGTCTGGAGGCGCTTGAGTTCCTGCTCGAGGGACTGGATGGGGAAGTCGTTCTTAGCCATGAAGTCGCCCATGGCCGACACGAGCGTGCGGATGTCCGAGTCCTCCCTCATGGCACGGGCATAATCGGGAGCATTTGTCACCAATCCCGTATTGTTGATTCTGTAGGTGTAGCCGTTTCGCTCGCAAAACGCATCGGAGGGCACCACCATGATAGTGGGCTTCTTTGCCTGGGACCAGCCTGCGACGCTCAGGGAGAGCAGCATGGCTGCGAATGCAATTATTCTTTTCATATCTTAAAAACCTGAACTTAATTTGCGGGCGATTCCGTCAGCCTCGAGCTTGCGCTTGAGATTGTCGTACATCACCTGAACGTAAATACCTACTTTGTAACCCCCTTTCACCTTGATTCTGTCGGTGCCGGAAGGGACTCCGTCCGTGGTCATGGTCACATAGGCGAGATAGGGGCCTCCGGGGGCGAAGAAATTTTTGAAATAGTCCTCGTTTGCTTCGAGGGCATTGGGGTCGGAGCAGATGGGGGGCGTGCCCATGGCGGTCGCGTTTCCGGGGACGCCGCGGAAGATGCATGCGTGTACGGCATTTTCCTTGGCGGCCATGGTGGCGGCATCTACGGTCTTGCCGAATCCCCAAACCTTCAGGAACTTGGTGCCGTCTACGCCGACTTTCTCGGTGGTAATCTCATAATTGTCCCAGCTTTTGAAGGACTTCCTGCGGTCCTTGCTCTGAGCCGGGGAGCTCACCGACGAAAGCGTCAGAATCAGCGTGAGGGCGGCTAAAAAAATCTTTTTCATATTACAAAACATCAAATTTTAGAAAGTCCATTTTATTCCGAATTGTACGCCAGGCCCGCTTCTGTGCCCTACATCTTCGTTCAATATCTGGTATATGGGGCCTTCCAGGCTTATCAGGTCGTAAAACGCCGAGGCATACAGTTGCAAGGGATATGCCAGATTGAGCGTGGCCCTGACGCCCGGCTCGAATACAAGGGCGGATTCCATTATATATTTGGCCATGGCCGTGGTGTCGTCGTCGCTGTCGGAATACGAGTCGGGCGGCATCAGCGTGTCAGCCCCTATGGTGAGATAGGGCGCAAGCTCGAAGAATCTTGTGAAATGGAATCCGTGGGCGTATCCAATTCCGAAAGACATGCTGGCGCAGTCATAGTCCATCATGCCGAGGTCGAAAGAAAGGTCCAAGAGCATGTGGGACATGGATCCGTGCACGCCGGTGTGCGTGAGGATGTCCATGTTCACGCCTATGCCCCAGCTGTCGCTCATGCCTCCGCCACGGGCGGAAACCCCGACCCCGAAGCCGGCATCCTTGCTCTGCTTGATGGTCCAGCCTTCATCTATGTTGGCCACGCCGGAAATCTGATAGAATTTGGACGGTTCGGTGGCTCCGGTGGATATGCTGCTGTTGCTGGCAATCTCCGTGGCCCTCAGGAAGCCGCGTTTGACGGAAGTGATGTTTCCGTTCCTGTCTTCCTTGTATGAGTAGGCGCGGAAACGGTAACCGTTGCTTATGCCCTCTTTGGTGCCTATCTTGGCGCGAAGGGGTCTGGTCGCGGATATGGTCACAGCGACATTCCATTCGGATATGGCCTTCTCCAGCTCGTCGATGAGGCTGCCTGCCGCCTTGCTTACTGCCGGGGCTGGAGTGTCGCCTGTCCCCGTGGCCGAAACGGTGGATACCAGTTTCATGGGCACGTTGAACGATTTGAAGGCTTCGAGCTTCTCCCGTTTCACTTCTTCATCGTCATCTTCGTAAATCCAGCACTTCGCATAAAATTCGTCGAGCAGTTCTGCCGTGATGTCCATGCGGAAGGCATATCCAATTACGGAGGCGGCGTAATAGACCTTTCCCTTCTTGTCCGTGGCCCTCTCTATCCTGTACGGGTCGGCAACGATGACGTAGCTGTTGGCCAGGAGCTTCTGGCCGGTGTCTCCGAGGGCTTCCGTTCCTATGCGCGATGCCCTGGCGTTGATTACGTCCTGGTCTTTCGCGTCATAGCTGCCCCTGTAGCGGACGAGTTCGTCGGTCATCATCCCGCTTGCGTCGCGCCGGAAGGTGTAGGCGAGAATCTGCCTGCCGAAAGGGACGCAGGCCACTGCCGCGTCTACCTGCGATGCGGACAGCTGGTATTTCTGCGCTCCGTTGGACGAGGCGGCCCGGACGGCCGGCGTGTATATGCTTTTTGTCGGCAGGTCGTTGAAGTCGAACTTCGCGCCCGGCCGGCAGGATGAGATCGCTGCAAGGCAGTCCGCATCGTAGGCGTCGCCGCGCTGGGTGACGACGAATGAGATGCTGTTGCGGTTGTAATCGCTCGTGACGAGCTCCCTGACCTTCGCCTGGGCCTGCAGCAAGGCCGGGAAGAAGAGCAGTGATGCTGAAAGGATCAAAAGTTTTTTAGTCATGTGTCTATGGTCGCTTTACCCTGCAAATGTAAAAATTATTTGTTAAATTCGCGGCATATGGAACACATCGTCATAATGGCCGGAGGGGTGGGGAGCCGGCTGTATCCTGTCAGCACTCCCGAGCGCCCCAAACAGTTTCTCGACCTGCTGGGAACAGGAAAGACCCTTATCAGGATGACGTATGAACGATTCCTTTCCGCAATCCCGGATGCCTGCTTCTGGGTGCTGACGTCCGGGGACTATGTGCACTTCGTGCGTGAGCAGATTCCTGAAATCGCCCCGGAGCGCATATTGGCCGAACCTGCGGCCCGCAATACGGCCCCGTGCATAGCCTATGCGTGCCGCAAGATTTCGGCGCTCTGCGGTGAGGGGAGCGTCTGCGTCACTCCCGCCGATGCCTATGTGCCCGATGCGGAGGCGTTCGGGGCCACGATAAGGAGGGCGTTCGACTTCTGCATGCGGCAGCGCTCCATAGTCTGCATAGGCATAAAGCCGGATCATCCGCATACGGGCTACGGCTATATCCATGCCCCTGGGCTCGGCACATCCGTCGAAAAGGTGTCCGCTTTTAAGGAAAAACCGCAGCTGGAAACGGCCGAACGCTATCTCGAGGAGGGCGGATACTATTGGAATGCGGGGATATTCGTGGCCTCGCTCGCCACATTGGAAGACAGTTTCCGGCTGTATGCTCCGGGCATCAGCGGCGTGATGGATGAGATAGAGCCGTATATGTATACGGAAGGGGAGGGAGAGGCGCTGGCGCGGCTGTTCCCTGAGTGCGAAAAGATAAGCATAGATTATGCGGTGATAGAGAAGTCTCCTGACGTATATGTACTTGCGGCGGACTGGGAGTGGAGCGATCTCGGTAGCTTCGAGGCTATAGAGAGAATCTGCGGTGTGGACCCCAGAAATGCCCTCGGAAAAAATATGTAAAAAATTTTGCCGTTTTCGGAAAAGATTCTATCTTTGCAGTCCCAAACATAGAGGAGGACTCGTTAGCTCAGTTGGTAGAGCATCACACTTTTAATGTGGGGGTCTCGGGTTCGAGCCCCGAACGGGTCACAAAATTGACATTTTTGCTTCCTTAGCTCAGTTGGTAGAGCACCTGACTCTTAATCAGGGTGTCTAGGGT
>JAFLUX010000085.1 GCA_022508605.1 Bacteroidales bacterium
GAACGCGCAGAATGTCGTCATTCACAATGATAACGACGGCGCTGACTGGGACGTGGAATCCTGGCTTCAGCAGGTCTTTCCGGACGCCGAGGTTCGGCAGCTCGCCTGGGAACTTCTCGGCGCTGTCATCAGACCGTCCGTTCGCTAGGGCAAGTCTGCCTTGCTCTGCTCCACGAAGGGCAGCAGCGGCAAGGGTTCGCTGTGCGCTCTCATGCGCAATCTGTGCGGTCCCGGTGCTTACGCGAACATCCCTCTTGCCGACTTCGGCAAGGAGTTCGGCCTGGAGCCCCTGCTCAGGGCGACGGCCATCATCGCAGATAAGAACGACGCGGGCACGTACATCGACGGGGCTGCCAATCTGAAGGCAGTGATTACCAGCGACACCATTCTGGTCAGCCGGAAGTTCAAGCTCCCTGTCGCGTTCCGGTTCCACGGGCTCATGGTCCAGGGCCTGAACGGAATGCCGCGCTTGAAGGACCGGTCGGACAGCTTCTGGCGGCGCCAGCTGTTCATTCCGTTCACTCAGTGTTTCGCTGGTGTCGAACGGGAATACATCCGGGAGGACTACCTGAACCGTTCTGAAGTGCTGGAATACGTTCTCTGGAAAGTGCTCAACATGAGCTACTACCAGTTGAGCGAGCCGACGGCGTGCAAGGTCGCATCGAACGAGTACAAGAAGTCCGGCGACCCGCTTGCGCAGTTCATTGAGGAAATTCTCCCTCAGTGCGTATGGGACTTGCTGCCGCTGGAGTTTCTCTATGACCTCTACAGGGCATGGATGAGGCGCAACAGTCCCTCGGATACACTCCTCGGCAAGTGCGGCTTTGCCAAGGAACTGGAGGAGAAGGTCAATCGGCTCCCTGACTGGACCTTTGGCCGGGATAAGATTTACAGGACCGGGCACCTGCTGGACAAGTATGAGCCGCTCGTCGATGAGTATGGCCTGACGAACTGGGCAAATATGAGTTTTCCTCCGGCCCTTAACGGCAAGAAGTCCGGCTATCGGGGCCTGCGGCGAGTTACCGTCCAGAGCGGCACCGCAGACGACAAGTAACTGGGCGACTGAGGCACCATGGGAAGGGGCATACGCCCCTTCCCATGGCTATGCCGACATGGATAAATCACTATGCAAAGACTTCAAAAAAGGCGTGCCTTCCGTTCCAAAAGCGGAAAAACCTTGGAATACCAACGAAATCCCGGGAACGCTTATGCTGAAACGGCATGAAAAAGCGTTCTCCAAAGCGTTGCTTTTGCGTTCCCAGTGAGGCACAGAAGGCCCTATCGGCGGTACGGATGCCCCATTTCAAAAATCTGAATTACAGGAGCAATCAAAGATATGTATGATGTTTTCATGGGCTGCGGCACAGAGGCCGAGACGCCGCTTGCCATCAGCCTTGCGGAGGTGGCGAAGCGGTACGGAGTGCCGCTAAAGAGGGTCAGGGCGCTTGCTCAACGGGGCATCCTCCCGACTGTCCAGCTGAACGGGCGTACCAGGGTCATGGTGAACGAGCTGGAGCCGTTCTTCGAGGACAGGATTCGGGCGATGAACCTCATCCCTCCATATGAACCTGATGGAGATGAGGGAGAGCAAGATATTAGTGTTATGTAAACCGCCTGCCCTCACGCTGTCAGCTTTCCCGGAGGGAACGCTTGGAACGGTTCCGGGTACGGATTTTTAAGCCTGAAATCCTAAAAGCGTTCCCTGGAAAGCCTTGATATATCAAGAAAAAATAAACATAGGAACGGAAGGAACGCTTTATTTTCAAGTCAATTACAGAAATTTTTAATAGCTTCTTTCTGACGAGATGAAATTTATGCTCTGTCAAAGGCTTCAAAAAAGCGTTCCTTCCGTGCTTTAGGCCGAAAACCTTGAAATACCAACGAAAACTCAGGGACGCTTTCGTTAGAACGGCCTCAAAAAGCGTTCTCAAAAGCGTGACTTTTCGCTTGAAAGCGTTCCCTGAGAGATAAGATGGGAATAGACGAGCTGGAAAGGCGCTTTGAAAAGCGACCGGGGAAGCTGTGACGCCCCTCTCCTTCTTATCTTTCTTGATGTCTGCCGGGCCGGACATGAGCTCTTTTCCTGTCTTATCTCGAAAATCCCTCTGTTCAAGAAAAAAGCTCTCGCCCATACGATTGGACAAGAGCTTTTGTTCAGCCGGGAACGCTTTTTGAGTGCCGGTAACGCTTTGAGAAACGGTATTTCAGGCTTGAAATTCAAAAACGTTCCCTGTGAAAGCCTTGATACTCTAAGCAAAGCCCGGATTTGGAACGAATGGAACGGCTTTTCTGAAGCCTTTTTACAGAGTAAATTTACGCCGTCAGCTTGACCGGTGCATGGATTACTTTGACACCGCCGCCGGTCCATGCCGAGCCGCACATTCCGTAGACTTCGCCCACCGAATACCCGTCCCCACCGTCCGGCAAGGCAGACCGGATGTACTTGATGGGCAATCTCACATCCCGCTCCAGCTCGATTTCAAAGCAGCTCCCGCCGCCGCTCCACGGGTCATACAGGCCCGTCTCGGTGTTCTTGTCCAGAACGATATACCCGCAGTACGGGTTTTCTCTGGCGTCATAGTGCCGCCCCTCCCGGTCCTGGAGCTTGATGAGCCGGTTCAATTCAATCAACTGCTCCAGCGTCAGCGATACCAGGAACGTCACCGTGCTCATGGCCGAGGGCAGGTTGGCCAGCTCTTGCCGCACGGAATCCAGAAAGCCTTTCGGATTGGCTAAGTCGCCTTTCCGCAAGGCTTTCCGTAGCTTGCCCTTGGTGTAGCCTTGCGTCTTAGCCAACCACACGATACCCGCCCTGTCGTCAATGGGCGCGTCATAGTCGCCGTACCAACAGGGATAGACAGAGTTGAGGGTATAATCATAGTTGGCATCACCGGTGTCCACCATTATGTCCACGTAGAACTCCTGCTTCAGATAGTGTTCCTCCGGCAGCTTGAACCAGACCATATCCAGCAGCACGTCACGGAGCATGGCATCATCCTCGTCGGGCAGGCCATCGGGATAGGGGCCGTCGTCCTCGGTCAGCCTGGCTCGGATTGTATCCTCCAACTCGCTCTCAAAGCTCCACCGGTAGTCCTGATACCACTCGTCCAGCGTCTCCCAGAACACTTCCAAGGGGTCCTCGGCTTGCAGTATCTTGATGGCTGTCTTATTGTCCATCTCGTCCCGATAGTCGGCGTAGATTTCATAGCAGTATGTCCCGTCCGGCTGGCGGTCATAGCCCAGCATCGTGTCCAGAATATCGGCAATCTCCTGTCTGAGCTTCTCCATGATATTCTCCCTTCTTATTTGTTATGTAAACCGACAAACAGACCGCCGCAGCGGATGTTCAATCCACCACGGCGGTCTGTTGTTCAGCCCGCTTTCTGCAAGGCGGGCCCGGCCAGAAGGCCGATGATTCTGATTCTGCCGGGGCCGGTCCTGCGGAACCTGGTCTCGGTCACCTCCCCATTCCTCCAGCGGTAGCACAGGCGGGCCGCCCCGGAGCTGATGCACCGCTCCAGCGAGTTGCGGCACTCCTGAACGTAAATCAGGCGGTCGATGATGGCGTGCTCGCTCGCAATCTCGGAGCGGTACTCCAGACAGGGCAGGACGTCGCATGAGGTCAGCCGTCCAACGGACCGCGAC
>JAFLUX010000086.1 GCA_022508605.1 Bacteroidales bacterium
AGCACGGCACCGGACACGATGACGAGTATCGGGCCCGCCTTGCCCCAGTACGAAGCCACGAATGCCGCGGCCAGCAGGAGCCAGCTTTTCCAGGCGGCAAAATTGTCCTTGACCACGGAGAACGACGGCACGATGCCGTCCCATGAGGTGCGCACCACCAGAATCACTGCGGCCGCGCCTATCATGCCCACCACCGCCGGACGGAGCCACGCCATGGTGCCCTCGAACAGGGCGCTGCTGCGGAATTTGGTATAGAATCGCACTATCGCCAGCACTATCAGGAACGACGGGAGCACCAGGGCGAGCGTGGCCACGGCCGAGCCGCAGATGCCGACCAGATGCATGCCGCTCGCCTCGTACATCACATTGTAGCCCACATAAGTCGCAGCGTTGATGCCTATCGGCCCCGGGGTCATCTGGGAAATGGCCACTATGTCCGTGAACGCGCTCTCGCTTATCCACTGATGCGCCACCACCACCTGCGTCTGCAACAGCGAAAGCATGGCATAGCCGCCTCCGAAAGTGAAAGCGCCCACGACAAAGAAGGTCAGAAAAATCTGAAGCAGCAGACTCAGCGTTTCCATCTTCCGGAATAATAACTGACACTGAAACCCAGCACGAGCACTACGGCCAGGATATACACTGGAGAAATATTAAGGAAACCCACAAGCACGAGCGCGAGCACGGCGACCAACCACTTCCACCATGCGGTGCATGCCGTTTTCGCCATGTTCAGCATGGGCACGGCAATCAGTGCTATCACCACCGGCCTGATGCCCTTGAATGCCCTTTCCACCCACTGATTGTCCCGAAAGGCGGAGAAGAACATCGCTATTGCGAGTATTATCAGAAAAGAGGGGGCGATAGTGCCGAGAGTCGCGGCGATGCTGCCCTTGACGCCCCTGAGCCGATATCCGGCAAAGATGGAGATATTCACGGCCATGATGCCAGGGGCGCTCTGCGACAGGGCGACTATGTCCGGCAGTTCCTCGGCGGGAATCCAGCCCCGCCGTCCCAGTTCCCTTTCTATGATGGGTATCATGGCATAGCCTCCCCCAATCGTGAAAGCTCCGATTTTTGAAAACACCGCGAACAGCTGCCAGAGAGAGACTTTCCGCATCAGGGCAGAGGATATTTGAAAAAATTGATGCGGCGCGGAGGAGAACTGCCCGCATCCTTGCTTGCAAATCCGAGATACAGCACGCCGTCCTTCACTTTGATGCCCTCCGGCTCGAAGTAGCCCAGATTGGTGATGCCCTCCGAGTCGAGCAGGGACAGGTCCGCCACCCAGGGCACATCGGCCCGCTCCAGCACTTTCGGAGCCATGTCGATAAGGCTTACCCTCGCCCAGTTGGCATTGGTGCCGGCGGCGACTTCGTCCGCTTCCGCTCCGTCGCCCTGGAAGAACCATATTTTCCCGTGATGAAAATCGTAGCCCTGGGGCACATTGTTGAGCGGCATGGCGAACTTCATCAGCGGCGGCAGCTTGGAGAGGTCGCGCGCCCGCACCACCGGCCTGTCTGTCACGACAGGAGAGGCGTATCTGCGCTCGAACGAGAGTCGGATGTCCTCCGACGGGGCCTCCTTGAGCTTTTCCAGGTTGTAAATATAGAACCACGCCTTACCGGCAGCATCCCTGAACCAGATGCCTATGTTGCCGTTGTCCTCGTCGTATGCCGCGATGATGCGGCGCGCCCCCGGCATGATGTAATTGTCATCACTGTCCTCGGGCAGCATAGTGCGGGCATTCTGGAAACGCACGCGCGAGAGCACCTGCGAGTCGGTGTAACGGTCCGTCTGCCCCGATTCGAGCGTGCCGTAATTCGGCACCCAGAGATAGTCTCCGTCGGCGCAGCGCTCCACGAAGCAGTTGTCCCCGTGGCCGAAGTACTTCAGGTGCATATATGCCTGAGGCGTTGCGGTCAGCACGGGCTTGCGGGTAAAGGACAGGGAGTGTATGCCGCCGGAAATCTGGCAGACATACATGTAGTCGTCGAAGAAGTCCCATGACTGCATCACCGACTTGTAGTAAATGGTATGCCCGGTGACGAACACGAGCGAGCGGCTGTAGGCCTGCTTTACGAAGTTCAAGTCGACCACATGCCACTTGCGCTCCGCATACACGCCGCTGCCCTCTATTCCGGCCCGTATGACGACGGACCCGGGGCGATGGGCAGTGACCGTGCCGTCGGACGAGACGCTTGCCACGGAGGCATCCGAAGATGTGAATACCGTTTTGTAACTTTCTCCGGCGGCGCCTCCGCTTATCTCGCACAGGGCTTTCGCCGTCTCTCCCGGGTATAGGTCTGTGAACGGACACACAAAGGCGATGCGCAGTTCCGGCTCCGGATCAGGGTTCTGCGGCGAGCCGCCCGAAGGCTCCTGAGGCAACTGCGGAGTGGGAGGAAGCGCAGGCACGGACGGGGTAGGCGGTTCCGCTTCAGGCTTGCAGGCGCTCAGCGTCAGCATAAAGACGGCGGTGAGTGTCAACAGGCGCTTCATTTCAGCACAAGTTCCACCGGACAATGGTCCGAGCCGTAGATTTCATTGTGTATGTCGGTGGACTCTATCCTGTCTTTCAGGGCATCGGACACGAGGAAGTAGTCTATGCGCCACCCCACGTTGCGCTCGCGAGCCGCCATGCGGTACGACCACCATGAGTATCTGGCCTCCCCGGGGTGCTGCATGCGCCAGCTGTCCGTAAAGCCGGATGCCAGCAGCTGCGTCATCTTCCCTCTTTCCTCGTCGGAGAAACCGGCGTTGAAGTGGTTCGTATCGGGATTCTTCAGGTCTATCTCCTCGTGGGCCACGTTCATGTCTCCGCACACTATCACGCCTTTCCGGGACATCAGGCCGCACAGGTAGCCGCGGAAAGCGTCTTCCCAGCTCATTCGGTAGTCCAGCCGCCTCAGTCCGTCCTGGGAGTTGGGCGTGTACACATCCACAAGGTAGAAGTCGGGGTACTCCAGGGTGACGGTCCGTCCCTCGGCATCGTGTTCGGGTATGCCCATTCCGGTCGTGACGGACATCGGCTCGCGGCGGGTGTATATGCACGTGCCGGAATATCCCTTCTTTTCGGCATAGTTCCAGTAGGAGGTGTATCCCGGAAACTCGAGCTCTATCTGGCCGGCCTGCAACTTGGTCTCCTGCAGGCAGAAAAAGTCGGCATCGAGGGCCTCGAAAATCTCCCTGAAACCCTTGCCGGCCACGGCCCGAAGCCCGTTTACGTTCCAACTTATGAATTTCATGGAGGCAAATATAACACTTTTTCATATCTTTGCGGGTTATGAGACCACTCAGATTGACCAACACGCTCTCGAGGAGCAAGGAAATTTTCGTCCCTATCAATGAGGGGCACGTGGGAATGTATGTCTGCGGCCCTACGGTATACGGGGATGCCCACCTCGGGCACGCCCGCCCCGGAGTCACCTATGACGTACTCAGCAAGCTGCTGCGCCACCTCGGATACAAGGTGCGCTACGTGCGCAACATCACCGACGTCGGACACCTCGAACACGATGCCGACGAGGGCGAGGACAA
>JAFLUX010000087.1 GCA_022508605.1 Bacteroidales bacterium
TTTGGTCATTGCTTCCGGTTCGTATTTCTTCAGTGCCTCGCGGAAAATCTTTCGCAAATGCTTCACGGCATTTTTAGGAGACAATATTCTGATACCGTCGCCAAAGCTTAGGAAGGCTTTGTAAAGTTCGTTGTTGAGCAGTATACCGGTAAGCTCGAACGTCATTGAACCATCCTCCTTGTTTTTTGAGATGAGTTTCTGCGACGAGTGGATAGGCTTGGTGAGGATATAACTGGCGTGGCGGTTATCCGCGATAAACCGCACAGTTGCTTTCTCAAGGCGGTCATGTTTCGTTACGCCCACCACATCGTCGAAATAGTTGTCGCCAAAGTCCGGATTCTCTTTGAAGGGTATCTCGGGACACGGATGGAAGTCTTTGATACGGTCGAGAGCGAGATTGAAAAGCTTCATGTCGCCCGCACGGCTTCCAAAGATGAACCATCGGTTGTTAAACTCTTTCAGAAGATACGGGAATAGAATGAACTCGGATGCTTCCCGGGAGTTGAACGAGCGGTAATTGATATTGACGGTGGTTCGCGAGGCTATTAGATCATAAAGCGGATTGAGAAACTGGATGCCTTTCAAGTCCGGATTACGCTCGAACGATACAATTTTCCTTCTGTTGGATGCTGCTGCTATCCTGTCCTGAAGTCGGTTGACAACATCGGCCATCTCATGCATCGGGTCAAACTCGTCGAAATCGCGGAGAAGGTCGATGGTGCGGTTAAGCACATTGATGTCTTCCTGGGATAGCTGACGATTGCTTATGGAGTAGTCGGGGTCGGCATAACGGTAGTATTTCCGTTCATAGACCTCTATCGGAGCCTCATAACCGAGTTTGTCGCTGCGCATCATCTCAATGTCACGTTGCACACTGCGCACGCTCACGAGGTCTTGCTTCCCTTCGTATTCATACAGAGCGTCACTGCAGGCATCCACCAGGTCCTGCAGGGTCCATCGCCGTCCGGTATTTCTCAGACATCGGTCGATGGTTCGGTAGCGTAGCAGTGCGTTCTTGTTCTGTGGCATTACATTTTTTTGCAAAAATAATAAAATTTTTGTCATTACGCCAAAACATGGCGTAATTTGATTGTTACTTTGTTGCCTAAACGAAAAAAAGCAAAAATTATGGAAGTAAAGACTATCAACGGAGTCATTGTGAAGAACTGGGCAACCAACTTGGATGACCATGCACAGGAGGAAGTGCAGAATTTGTGCCGGTTGCCCTTCATCCATCATCATCTCGCATTGATGCCGGATGCCCACGGTGGTAAGGGAATGCCGATTGGAGGGGTACTTGCAACAAAAGGAGTCGTAGTGCCTAACGCAGTAGGAGTCGACATCGGTTGCGGCATGTGTGCAGTCAAGACTTCAATCAAAGTTACGGACTTGTCACCCGAGCAACTCCGCAAGGGCATCCTGCGCGGTATCCGCAAACGCATTCCGCTCGGTCGCGAGCATCACAAGAAGGTACAGGATGAGAAGTTCATGCCACAGGGTTTTGACATAGACTCAATGACAGTTGTAAAACGTCAGCTTGAGTCGGCCAAGAAACAGATTGGTACACTCGGAGGCGGCAATCATTTCATCGAACTTCAGAAGGATGAAGACGGGAATATGTGGATAATGATTCATTCAGGTTCTCGGAATCTCGGCAAGCAGGTCGGCGACTACTACAACGAGAAGGCCGCTGCCTTGAACCGTCGTTGGTACTCCTCGGTTCCTCCGGAGCTGAACCTGCCGTTCCTTCCAGTCAGGACCGAAGAGTTCAAACAATATTGGGCCGAGATGGAATACTGCGTTGAGTTCGCTCTGTGCAACCGACGGCTTATGATGGAGCGCATTCAGGATGCAATTCTCGAAGTGTTGCCGGAAACGACCTTTGAGCCAATGATAAACATCGCCCATAACTACGCAGCATGGGAAGAGCATTACGGAGAACATTGCATCGTTCACCGCAAGGGTGCTACGCTGGCCACAACAGGAACCATCGGCATCATACCGGGTTCGCAGGGAACCTGTTCCTACATCACCGAGGGACTTGGCAATTCGGAATCGTTCAACTCCTGCTCCCACGGAGCCGGAAGAAGACTCTCGCGAACTCGCGCCCGTGCCGAACTCTCACTCGAAGAGGAAGTGGCACGCTTGGAGCAGATGGGCATCGTTCATGCAGTTCGATACAAGGAAGATCTTGATGAGGCCACCGGCGCCTACAAGAACATTGACGAAGTGATGGCCGCTCAATCCGACCTGGTGAAAATCCGCACCAAGCTCCTTCCCGTTGCAGTTATCAAAGGATAACTACGCAGAAGAAATAACCGCTGCAGAGCGGAAGCATGCACACCATGCGTTTCGCCCGTCAATATGGCAGGCAGTCACTGGCCGCCACCTTCCCTCGCCGAATCGACGCCAATGCCGGTAACTTCGAACTAATCGACAACAATCTGGCAAGTCCGATATGAATGAGAGACAAGAGAAAATAAAAAAAATTATGGAAGGAAATCCATTTTAAGGCCATCAATGCTGCAATAAGTACGCTGGGGGTATGGTAACCGACTGTTGTCGGATGTACGGTTAATGGCCTTGAAATCTTTTCTTGAATAATAAACCCTATAAGTTTTGTAAACTCAAAATAAATAGGTACTTTTGTGTAAACTTTTAACATCTCCTCCAATGGAAGCGAAAAAACTTACCCCGGTACAAATCGACCTTCTCAGGATGTTTTCCTTTGATCATAGCGATGAATTTGCCAAAGAGATTAAGGAAGTGTTGGGAAATTATCTCCAGCGTAAACTTGATGACGAGTTGGATAAATTATGGGATAATGGCGCTCTCAATCAAGAGGTATTAGATCAGATAAGAAAAGAGGATCTCCATCAAACCCTCCGACAGCATGGCCCGTCTCGTTGTTGACGAGCTTTTTTTTACATCAGGAGGTGGATGATTGTGCCTTCGCGGACGAAGATTTGAGGGTTAACGAAGATGGTGCGCCATACGTGAGCTTCCGTCACGGGAGTGCCGTCTTTCTTGACGTAGAGCTTATAGGTGTTGATAAGCGCGACGATATGCGGCACGGTCAGTCCCCGTCCCTCATTCGTCAGGATATAAATCATCGCTTCTTCAATTCGTCGAAATCTCCGGACCGCCATATATCAATAACGCCGTACCCCCTTTCGTTCTTGTTTACCAGTCGCCGTCGGGGAAAATCCGGCTCATGACGATGGCTTGAATCCGTTCATTTCGTTCATATTGCCGGGATTTCATTGTCATATTCAAAAGATAGATTAACTTTGGACCGGCAAAGGAAGAGACCCGCGCATTATGTTATCACTTCCTGCTGATAAATGTCGTAATATACTGGAATTATTTGGCTGCGTGCCGGAAATTTCGTAACTTTGACGCATTCATTCCGGCAACGGAGTGATAACATAGAAAAAAGCGTAACTTGACGCTTCAGTTCTGTCGTTCTGAAACTT
>JAFLUX010000088.1 GCA_022508605.1 Bacteroidales bacterium
CGCAAAGAGGCGGATATGTTGTATCTGCCCGTGTATATGACAATGTTTTTGTGATGATATCCGCTCCCGTTTCAGTCGGTGAATAACATTCTGCGGTCTTGGATTGTCCTTTGCTGCCGCGCTGACACTGGCGGCGTTCTACCGTGATTACAGCGACACGAACGGCTTGATTGAGTCGGCGACTTCTGCCCTTTCGTGCCTGTTTAACGGCTGTAATGCTATTTGTCGCACTTCCTTGTCATGCCGGTCGCGGCATCGTGCTGGCCCAATGTCCTTTCGATTTACTTAGACTGCGAAATCCTGAAAACGGCCCATTTCTGCTTGCAGTGAGGCGGGGTCTGCCGTGGTATCGGGGGAGAAGAAGTCCGTCTGGACCCGTCCGCCCTTTATCGTCCAGTTGCCGGCAACCTGTCCGTCTATCAGCACAACCGGCCAGAAAATCCCGCTGTTGTTGTGGGCGCGGTGGCGGTATTCCGGGGCCAGGGCGATATGGCGGCTCTTGTAGCCTATGAGGTATTCATCGAATGAGGGCAGGAGAATGACGCCGCCCCGGCGGAATCCGCGGCTCCTGCCAGTTTCATGGCAATAGAACGTAAGGTCCTTCCAGCACTGCCGGACCAGTTCCGTCCCGAGGGCGTCCATCCCTTTCCTGCATTCACTGACATTCAGCCCGCTCCACCATACGAAATCCTCCAGCGTGGCGGGCCCGTGACTGCTGTAATATTTCCTTGCGAGCAGGGCGAGCGCCTCTTCATGCAGGAGCGGGGAAGTCTTGGGCAGTTTGTCGGCGGCAAGCGCGTAGCTGTGCCTTGCGGGGAGAAGGTCTCCGCTGCAAAGCAGTCCCGCGTACTCGGCCAGGTGGAGGTGGTAGGAGAGCCGGTGGCTGTCCATGACGATGCCGCACTCCCGTAGCGCCGCATCCAGGTCCTCTTTCCGTGCGATGCGGCAGGTCGAAAGGCAATCGGCAAAAATGCGCTGGACGCTCTCCTGCTCGGAGGGCGGAATGCTCACGCCGTTGCTTTTCATCCATCCGGCCAAAAGCCGCAGGGCTTTTTCGCGGTACAGCTCCAGCATCCAGGCCCAATCTTCTCCGGCAACGAGCTGCCAGGTGGTTCGGAACAGATGGACACGGACGATGCGGCCGGCATTGTAGTCAGACGCGAATGCTTTCGCGGATGGCACTTTCGTCCGCATCGTGGCGGCCCATTGCATCATCCGGTAGTCCTGCGCCTGCATCGCGCCCATATGGCGCACGACCTCGTGCGGCGCGGAGAACTGCGGGCAGATTAGCTGCTGCCCCAGGAGTCTGGCGGAAACAGGATTCATAACGCAAAAATACGCATTTTCTTTTATCTGAATCATTTCTGCCGTTGCTCTGTAGCGCTTCTTTTCTTATCTTTACGTCTGAAACGCAATCTTATGGAAAAGGTGACAGTACATAGCCCTGGCCGGCATACGATTCTTGTTGCTGCGGGGCATTGTCTTGCCACGCGGAAATATGTTGAGATTTATGGCTTGTAACGTGGATTTTGTTCAATACGTCGCGGACCAATGTGCCGGAGCAGGGGAAATTGCCGTTAAAAAGATGATGGGGGACTACTGCATCTATTGCGACGGCATTCTGTTCGGAGTGATATGCGATGACAATCTGTATGTCAAGCTCACGGAACCCGGTCTGGCGGCGCTGAAAGATGCCCCGGAGCTCCGCCCTCCGTACGAGGGGGCCAAGGCGTATCTGCACATCGCCGATGTCGACGACCGGGACGCTTTGGAACGCTTGATTCGGGCGACGCTTCCTGCCCTTCCGCTGCCGAAAGCAAAAAAGAACCCGATGCGGAAGGGGAAGTGATAATCATAAACATGCCGATGCCTGCGGGTGCGGCATCAAGATGAAACACGCCGAAGGCCCCAGTGCAGCATCTGTTGGCAGTAGGCATCTGCGTCGACTTTTGAGTAAAATTCAAATTAGATTTGAGCAAATTTGGCAGAAGATTTGAGTAAATTGTTTGTGAGATTTGAACATTTTTAATATCTTCGCAGCAAACAAACGAGAGTCTTATGTATAAAAGAGCGCAATTCAACGAATTGTTTAACGACTGAGCAGAAATACCGGCTTCGATGCCAAGCATTTTGCGGAAATTGAAAAAACTGGCAAAGGTCACACGGCGAATCGGCATCGCAAGGCGCGAACAGGCCAGCAACGAGACGCTGTTCTAATCGGGTGCATTAGAGAAAATTTTGATGGAAAAGTGCGTTAAGCGTCTTTTGGTATCTAAATTTTTACTACATTTGCGTCGTATGATACTTGAAGAGTTCCATAATATTCCTTTTCGGGCGCAAGACCTCGCGACGGTTTACCCCCAAAACAGGGACTTGCTTGGCGTTGCCAAAAGGTTGGAACGATCCGGAAATATCATTCGGCTGAAAAAGGGCCTCTATGTAGTTGCTCCGCATATCAGCCACACGGAACTCTCCGACTTTCTAATCGCCAATCATCTATATGGTCCTTCATACATATCGGCCGAGAGTGCGCTGCGATGGTACGGGTTGATTCCCGAATCGGTTTACAAAACAATCTCCGTAACCTCCGGCAATGCACGCACTTACAACAATAAGACGGGCACCTACCGTTATATCCACGCCGCGCCGACCTATTGTGCCATTGGGGTAACGATGCAGCAAGAGGCGAATGCCTCGTTTATGATTGCAACGCCCGAAAAGGCTCTGTGTGACAAGATAGTCTTTACGCCCTACCTGAATCTGCGCTATCGAGAGGAGACGCTGCGATTCTTGGAGGAGGATTTGCGGTTCGATATGGAGCGGTTCTATAAAATGGATGCCGAACTGTTGCGGCAATGCGCCGAGGTGTCGCGCAAGAAGACAATGATTAACCAACTGATTAAACTGATAGAGAATGAGCGGAGTATTTGAGCAGATGCTCGCAAAATACGACTTGTCAACGACGACGGCCCGAAGAAACGCTACCTATGAAGTGATGCAGCAAATAGTGCTGGCAGGTCTGCAGCGGGGGGGATTTTTCGGCAAGGCAGCCTTCTATGGCGGAACTTGCCTGCGGATATTCCACGGCTTGCAACGATTCTCCGAGGATATGGACTTTACGTTGCTGAACGTCGACGACAATTTCAATATAGAAGATTATTTTCCGTCGGTCGTCAATGAGTTCAAGGCTCTCGGGCGGGAGGTAACTATCACCAAAAAGGAGAAGAAGAACTTCAGCAAGGTCGAATCGGCATTTCTGAAAGATGATA
Organism: Bacteroidales bacterium; assembly: GCA_022508605.1. Classification (GTDB taxonomy): domain Bacteria; phylum Bacteroidota; class Bacteroidia; order Bacteroidales; family UBA932; genus Cryptobacteroides. The sequence continues at coordinate 3,270 of JAFLUX010000088.1, forward strand.
CAGAAGTTTACAATATTGCATTTCAAACCGAAAAGAGCCTGAAAATCAAAATCGAAGTGGATACGAATCCGCCGCTTGGATTTCAGACCGAGCAGAAACTGCTGATGCAGCCGTTCTCATTTATGACGCGCTGTGTCGTGCTGCCCGACCTGTTTGCCGGAAAGATGCACGCACTTGTATTTCGGGCTTGG
>JAFLUX010000089.1 GCA_022508605.1 Bacteroidales bacterium
GTTTGGGGAAGATGAGGATGTTGACGGTCAGTCCGTACAGCCCGCAGATGCCGCCCAGCCATGCCCACCAGGGGAGGTTGCCGAAGGCGTAGGCTGGGATTGCGAACGAACCTTTTTGTATCAGCGCTGCGGCAGTCAGGTAGAGTGTCCCGACGGAGAACGACACGAGAGATGCCACGAGAGGCGAACCTACGGACATCCGCATGCGCGAATTGGCCGCGGTCTGAATGGGCGTCAGGACTCCGAGCAGGAATATCAGCAGCAGGTAGAGCATGTTTTTAGTATCGTTTCAATTTTTCTTCGTGTATATATCTTCGTTCCCGATTCGTTTAACACTGCAAAATTACAAATAAAAACCGCGGCATGCGCCTCTCTGCGGCCCAAAATCGGCTCGGAAAATAAAACCGCAGCATGCGCTGTTCTGCGGCCAAAATCGACTCGGATTGGGAATGGGATTTACTTCTTAGCTGCTGCGCCCGGATTGATGCGCTGAGGGAGAGGAAGAGCTGGCGGGAATCGACAGACCGGATAATGGAATCTCAGGGTTCTGCGTTTTCAGAAATGAAGCCAGGCGATGAACTGCGGTGTGGAGAAAAAGCGGCGGGGAAGTGGTGATTGTGAGTCGGTTCGCGTCGATGCCGTCAATGGGAAAGGGCAGGGTCGTCGTTTGATTTGAATCCTGCCCTTTTCAGTTTTTTCCGATCGTAGATTTTTTTCGATGCGTGGAGCGCCGGACGCATGGAAACCGGCTTTCCGTGCATGGCAATCTCTTCGAGCCTTGCCGCCCTGCGGTGGGCCAACAGATAGTCGGCCTCCGTAATCCGCAGCCTCTTTTGCTTTTTCTTGTTTTTCATGCCATATAGATGCATGTTTCCCCCGAAACGTTTCAGAAGGGGACTTCCTGTCGCCGGATTGACCCTCGACTTCGAAGCGTATTTGAAACAAAATTATTAAATTTGTGACTGAATGAATCATATATCCTGCCGCCAAGACTAAGCGATATGAAACCATCCCTGATTTTCTCCCAATATGTCTGGCTGGTGAACACGCTTCGCCGGTATGGTCGTCTCATGCTTGAAGAGTTGAATGATAAATGGATACGTGACGAGGTGGCCGAAGGTAATCCTTTGTCCCGTTCGACCTTCAACCGCCACAAAGACGCTGTCCTGGATATGTTCGGCATCCTCATCGAGTGTGACGCCAGGGACGGATACAGGTATTACATTGACAATCCGGAGGTTCTGGACGATGACTCAATGGAACGGTGGATGTTGAATTCGCTGACGGTGGGGGCGGTATTGGCAGATAGTCAGTCGATTCATGACAGAATTCTTCTGGAAAGCGTACCTGCCGGCGAGGAATACCTTCAGACGCTTATTAAGGCTATCAAGTCCAGCAATAAGGTCGAACTTGACTATGCTCGCTTCGGGCACAGCGGATATAGTGTGGATGTGGCGCCATACGCCTTGAAACTGTGGCACCAACGGTGGTATCTGCTCGCTTCGAACGGAAAGTATATGATTACTTATGCCCTGGACAGGATGCGTGGCGTCCGTATCCTTGAGGAAGCGTTCAAGTTTCCGAAGGATTTTTCTCCTGCGGCGTTCTTCAGCGAGTATTACGGTGTTTTGACGGATTCTTCCATTCCGCTGCAGCACGTTCGCTTCCGGACGTATGGGAATACGACGAATTATGTGCGCACCCTGCCGTTCCACCATTCTCAGAAAGAGATTGAGACAACGGATGACTATTCTGAGTTTACGATAGATATCCGTCCCACCTTTGACTTTGTCGCCGCATTGGGCTCCTCCGGAGAAGGGCTTGAAGTGATGGAGCCTTCTGCGCTGCGTGACGAGGTGATGGAGTGGCACAAACTGGCTTTTGAGCGATATAAGTAGACGGTTTTCGGGGTGTGTCGGCATTTAGCTTCCGTGATATTTTCAGCCGGCAGATCGTGATTTTGCATTTTGGGGGGAGGTGTGCGACATTTAACTCCCGTGATATTTGCGGCGACTGACCGTGATTTTGCATTTTTGGAGGAGGTGTACGACATTTAGCTTCCATGATATTCGCGGCTGGCAAGAAGCGGGACAGATATGAACAAGTTCGTGAGATGCTGGAGTTGTGTGGCGGAGAATGATGATGCAGGGGAGTTCTGTGCCTCGGATTTTTCCGACGACCCGGTGCTTTCTTCGGGGATGGAGCGGGAGTCGATAGATTTTTCTGATTTTTTTACGAGGCTGTACCGTTTTTTGGCGCAACCTCATTTTATTTTTGTCTCAGAAACGCTAAATGTATATGAATCATGAGAACAAAAGAGAAGAAACCCGTGAAGAAAGTTCATCTGGACAACTTTCATATTGCCGGATTCGGCTACTGGGAGGGCTGCGAGGCATTTGAGCACTTGAAGATAGGAACCCAGCTGGAACTGGTCCGTGAGGCGGACAATGCTTTTGACCCGTATGCGGTGGCAATTTACTACGGTGAGTACAAACTGGGGTTCATTCCCCGCGGCTCCAACCACGATATCTCCAAGTATCTCGATATGGGGCTGGGCGATATCTACGATGTGCGCATTACACGAATCACCGAGGATGCCGCTCCGGAGAATCAGGTCGAGGTCATCGTCAACATCTTGAACCAGAACTGACAGCGGCCGGCTGTGACGCAAGAATTACGGCATCGCAAATATCTTCGGCGCTCTACCCTTGCTCGGTAGAGCGCCTGCAAGGCCGATGATGCCGGGCGGGCTGACGTGCCTGCAAGACTTGCAGAGATTTCCGAGTCTTGCAGGCTCTATGCCGGGCAATCCTGTAGACCTTGTCTTTGCCTCGGATGTCGCTTTACTGCACTTTGACAGTGTCTGCATTGGCCCTCTCGGCCATACTTCCGATAAACAGATGGAATCTATTCATGGGCAGATGGCCTAACAACAGCCCACCTCTGCGCTCTTCGGATTTTCAGCCCGACGCATACACCATGCCTGCCGAAGCTCCATCTTCTTTGTAGCCCCACGAGGAATCGAACCTCTGTCAGCGGTTCCGTGAACCGGCGTTCGACCCTTTGAACCACAGGAACATTTCAGAATCGCCGTGCAAAGGTAAGCTGCCGGAAAAAACGATGAAATCTCAGCAAGACTTGCAAGGCAAGTTCGGCAATTGATAAAATGGAAACGGCTGAAAGGGAATTGCAGCAATTTCCTGGATAAATTTGCTTTACGTTTCTTGGCTTTGTAGGTCAGATTTACGCTGCGGAAACTGCAATACTCGGTTGTGAATTTACCGATGCAACACATTCACATTTCTGACAGCCAGCACTTTGCTGTATAAATCGGTA
>JAFLUX010000009.1 GCA_022508605.1 Bacteroidales bacterium
AAATAGAATACGCGATACTCTTCTTCCCCTGCAACATAAGATTGTTCACGAAACGAGTAACCATCGTGTCGTGGAACTTAGGATCAGGAAGTAGAATCCTCTTCTTAGGCTTTGACTTTCTCATTTTTGTGAAAATTAAAGATTAAAAACACTTCGCGGACTACTTCTTGGGCCGTTTGGCACCGTAGAGAGAGCGGGACTGGGTCCTTCCCTCCACGCCAGCGGTATCCAAGGCGCCACGAAGGATGTGGTAACGTACACCCGGAAGGTCTTTCACACGACCGCCACGGACAAGCACTATGGAGTGCTCCTGGAGGTTGTGACCCTCGCCGGGGATGTAGGCATTGACCTCTTTAGAATTGGAGAGACGTACACGGGCAACCTTACGCATTGCTGAGTTAGGTTTCTTCGGGGTCGTCGTATAGACCCTGAGGCATACGCCACGCTTCTGAGGACAAGCATCCAACGCGCGAGACTTGCTCTTTACTTCGACAGTCTCGCGTCCTTTGCGGACCAATTGTTGAATTGTTGGCATAAGTGTTTGTTAATAAATAAAATATACTCTAACCCTTTTAAAAAGGGGCTGCAAAGTTACGAAAAATTTATTATTTAGCAAGCGCTGCAAACTCTATGTCGCCAGCGCTGCGGGCCTTGAGAGCGGAATCAGACGAGCATGCGGCATCGAGATACCTGCCGGCCTCGGCCGTCTTGCCGAGGCGCGCCGCGATGATGGCGCGGATGTAGTTCGTCCGTGCCCCGTCGCCCTCGAGGGCCGCTTCCGCTCCGGCAAGGTCGCCGCTGAGGAGCTTGGCAATGGCCGCATTGTCGCCCTTCAGTCCGACCGCATCGGCAGCGGCGGCAGAATAATCGCCGCGGATAATGTCCATCACGGTCTTGTTTTCGCGGGCCATGTCCGTGCCGGCGGCTTCGAAGCATTCCGCAGCCTCCCCGTAGTCACCGTTGCGCATGGCAACGACTCCCGCGGCATTGGCGCAGTCGGCGTCGACATTCTTGATTTTGCTCAGCCAGGCCCCGGCGAGCGAGGTTTTGCCCTGGTCCAAATAGAGCATGGCCAGATTGTAGCGGGCGGTGTCGGAATTGAACTTCTCGACAGCGAACTTGTAAAGCGTCTCCTTGCTCGCATCGGACTCGGCTATAGCGGCCAGATGCAGCACGGACGGCTCGTCGAGACGGTCAAGCCCCTTTTCTTCCGCGAGCTTCACCAGTTCTTCGTCATTATAGTTGCGGAACTCGGTGCTGGTGACGAAACGCGCCCTGCGCAGTTCGGGGAAGACCCTCTTGTTTATCTCGGAATATATCTGGGAAAGATTGCGAATCTCGCTCTCGCGCACGGCAGGATCGCTGTACATCGAAAGTACGCGCAGGATGAGGTCCTTGTCCTGGATGTTGGACTTGGCCACGGCCTCCTGGAAGCCCTCCCAGTCCTGTCCGACGCTCTTGACCTCCGTGCCTGTGACCTCTATGCCCTGATTGTCACGGGCGATGGACGTCCATGCCTGGCGGGCCGTGCCTGCGCGCTTGTCGGACAGTGCGGCGTTGTAGTCCTTTCCGCCTTCCGGGGACGCATAGGCGACTATCTGGGTGCCCTTGATGGTGGTGCGCTCGTCAGTCTGGAGATAGTCGAGGGAGTTTTTGTAGTTCACCATGGAATTGGTCTCGAACTGGTCCTTTTTCACCTTGTCGGAATTGACGTCATAGAGGATGCGGCCTTCCGTGGTGCGGAGGAGCACAGCCTGGTAGCCGTCCGGCTTGACCTCCCGCAGACCGCCCAAAGAAGCCAGCTGGTATGTGGCTATGCAGCCGTCGGCCACTTTCACGGGGGAGGCGCCGTATTCCTTGTCCTTGTAGCGGACTACGCCGCGAAGCTCGAGGCGGGCCCTTTCGCATCCGGGTTCGTAGGGAAATTCGAGACGCTCGGTGACTGTGGCGCCCTTCGAGGAAACCACCTTGAAATTGTCCTTGACCTTGTCGCCCTGATACTGGAGCGTCTTTCCGGCGAGTTCTCCGCCCTCATACACGAGCACGGGGACCACGTCCATGGTGGCCTTGGGATGGAAATACCCCTTGGGGCAGGTGACGGTGAGGGTCACGGGGATCTTGCCCCCTTTGATTTCAAGCACTTCCGGGCTGCACTCTATACCCACGTTCTCGGCCAGGGCCATCTGCTCCAGCCGGGATTTGGCGCATGAGGAAGAAAGCACCGCCGCCGCTGCAACGGCAGCAAAAGTAATGATTCGCTTCATATCGGTGTTCAAATGTATTGCCATAGAAGTGCAAAGATAATATTTTTTCATAACTTTGCATTGTTATGGACGCACAGGAGCTTCAAATACTGAAAAACAGATACGACATCATAGGCAACGACCCATCGCTCAACAGGGCGCTCGAAACGGCGATGGCCATAGCCCCCACCGACCTGACGGTGCTCATAGAGGGAGAGAGCGGCACCGGAAAGGAAAACATACCGAAAATCATACATCAGCACAGCCGCCGCAAGACGGGCAAGTACTTGGCGGTGAACTGCGGAGCCATACCTGAGGGCACAATCAACGCAGAACTTTTCGGACACGAGAAAGGCGCCTTCACAGGGGCCGTGGGAGAGCGCAAGGGCTACTTCGAGGAAGCCGACGGCGGCACAATCTTCCTCGATGAAATAGGGGAGCTTCCGAAAGAGACCCAGGCCATGCTGCTACGGGTGCTGCAGGACGGAGAATACATGAAAGTGGGTTCGTCGAAGGTGGAAAAAACGGACGTGCGCGTCATTTGCGCCACCAATGTCAACCTCTCCTATGCCGTGGCCACGGGGAAGTTTCGCCAGGACCTCTACTACCGCATCAACTCAATTCAGATACAGATGCCACCCCTGCGTTCGCGTAAAAGCGACATATACCTGCTGTTCAGAAAGTTCTCCGCGGATTTCGCAGCCAAATACGGATGTTCGAGAGTGACGCTCGACATAAACGCCATATCGGCCCTGTCTTCGTACCGCTGGCCGGGCAACATACGCCAGCTCAAGAACGTAGCGGAGACCATAACCGCGCTCGAAAGCAAGCAGACAAGGGGCGGGACGGACAAAGTGGAGCTCGGCCCAGACGTGCTTCTGCGCTACCTCCCCGACGAGCAGGACTCTCTCCTGCCTGCGCAGGCAGGACCTCAAAGCACCGGAGGCTCCATCAGCGACAGCGACAAGCAGATGATAGTAAAAGCCCTGCTCGACCTGAAACAAGAAGTGGACACGCTCAAGCGGCAGGTGGTGTTCCTTAAAAACGAGGAGGCCCCGGTGGTGCAGCGCAACGGCCTCATAGCCCCGCCGCACATGGACGAACCGGAGGAGCAGGACGCTTCGTTCGTGGCTCCGGCGCCCCAGGAAATCAGCATGCGCCAGATGGGAGACGACCTCATAGAACGCGCCCTTGCGCGCCACGGAGGCAAGGTCAAGCCGGCAGCGAAAGAGCTCGGCATATCGGAGCGCACCATATACCGCAAACTCGCCGAAAAGAAAAAGAAGCAATGAAACGATTATCCATCATGGCAGCCGCCGTCCTGCTGTCACTCAGTTCGTGCGGGATATACAGTTTTTCCGGAACGTCCATACAGCCGGATGTCAACAGCATCACCATCAACTATATAGAGTACAGGGCGCTAAGGGTGAACCCGTCCCTCAGCAATGAGCTTACCGAAGCGATACGCAACCAGTTCAGGCGCATGACCCGCCTGGAGCAGGTAGACATGGACGGAGACATGGAGCTGTCCGGAGAAATCACCGGATATGATATATCGACCGCTGCCGTCACCGCGGACGAGGTGGCCGCCCGCAACAAGCTGACCGTTACCGTGAAAATACGTTTCACGGACAAAAAGCATCCGGAGGAAGACTTCGACAAAAGTTTCTCCGCATTCGCCGAGTACGACTCCACCAACACTATCGACGCCGTGGAAAGCAGCCTGTGCGCCGAGATTGTGGAAAAACTCGTGGAAGACATATTCAACGCGGCTGTAGCCCAATGGTAAGGAGTATAGACATAAAGCGCCTGAATCTCGACGAACTGCTCGGCGTCGTGAGCATATACCCGTGGTATGCCGGGGCGCGGGTGGAACTATGCTCCCGCATGGCCGGCACGGGCAGCCTCAGCGAACAGCAGCTCACGGAAGCGGCGCTCTACGCAGGGTCCAGAAGCATATTGTCGGATATGGTGAACGGGGGCGCTTCCGCCGACTACTCCGACAGCGAGGTCGAGCGCCTGCTCAAAAGTGTGATAGACAACTCGGATGCCGCGCCGCAGGAGGTTCCGGAGCCGGTCAGCCCGGCAGAGGAGGCCCAGCAGGCAGCAAGGCGCTATTTCGTGGTTGGCGGAGACTATTTTTCCACCTCGCAGTACAAGGACGTGCGCAGGGCGGAAGACAACATTTTCTCCGGGTTCGCATCGTCAGGCAAGGAAGTGGAGCAGGAATACACCGACGACGGAGGCTTCGACTTTTACACCGAGACACTTGCCGAAATATATGCCGAACAGGGTTACATGGAGGAAGCTAAAGAAATTTATTACAAACTAAGTTTGCGATATCCGGAAAAAAGTGTTTACTTTGCAGCCCTTATTGAAAAATTAGACAAAAACTGAGATATGAACGCATTATTCACCATTCTGACCGTGCTCATCATCATAGCGGCGATACTTCTCATCCTCGTCGTGCTTCTCCAGAACAGCAAGGGGCAGGGCATGGCCAGCAATTTCGTGGCCGGCAACCAGGCTTTCGGCGTGCGCCAGACTGCGGATATCCTTGAAAAAATCACCTGGGGCCTCGTGTGCTTCATCATCGTGGCTTCCGTGGTGTCTTCTTTCACCACCGGCACGAAAAACACCGGAATAGACATCACCGACAAGTTCGAGAGCGTATCCACCGAGGAGTTGCCCGTATTCCCTTCTTCCCCCGTGGAACAGAGCGAGCCTTCGACTGAAGCTCCCGCCGCCGAGTAATACCGGCACGCTGACATTTTGTCAGTGGAATATATTTTGACCGACAGTAGACCGGGTTCCGTTTTTGGGACCCGGTTTATTGATTATGGAAAACAAGTACGAATTTTTGAGCAAGTACGCGGTAGACCTCAACGAGGCCGCCGCCAAAGGTCGTCTCGACCCTGTAATAGGCAGAGACGAAGAAATACGGAGGGTCCTGCAGATTCTTTCACGCAGGACCAAGAACAATCCTATCCTCGTAGGCGAACCCGGCGTGGGCAAGACGGCCATTTCCGAAGGCATCGCCATCAAAATCGTCAACGGGGAGGTGCCTGAGAACCTCAAGAGCCGCAAGGTCTTTTCACTCGACATGGGCGCGCTCATCGCCGGAGCGAAATATCAGGGAGAGTTTGAAGAAAGGCTCAAGGGCGTGGTAAAGGAAGTGGTGGAGTCGGACGGTGAAATCATACTTTTCATCGACGAAATCCACACCCTTGTCGGGGCCGGACGCTCAGGAGGGGCCATGGATGCGTCCAACATCCTGAAGCCTGCCCTTGCGCGCGGAGAGCTTCGCACCATAGGGTCTACCACCCTGGACGAATACCAGAAGTATTTCGAGCAGGACAAGGCCCTGGAGCGCCGCTTCCAGAAGGTGATGGTGGACGAGCCGTCTCCAGCCGAGAGCATAGCCATACTCCGCGGCCTGAAAGAGCGTTATGAAAACCACCACAAGGTGAGCATAGAGGACGACGCCCTCATTGCCGCCGTCAACCTGAGCCACCGCTACATCAACAACCGTTTCCTGCCCGACAAGGCCATAGACCTCGTCGACGAAGCGGCGAGCAAGCTCCGTCTGGAAATGAATTCCGTGCCGGAGCCTATAGACAAGCTCAACAGCCGGATAAGGCAGCTTGAGATAGAAAAGGAAGCCAGGGGACGCGAGGGCACGTCGCTGAAATCCGGCAAGGTGGACTCCGAGCTGGAGGCCGCAAAGGCCGAGAAAGCCGAACTCGAAAAGCGCTGGAACGCCGAAAAGGGCATAATCACCGAACTCAACGACCTGCGCATGCAAATCGAGGACTACAAGCGCGACGCGGCCATTGCGGAACGCAGCGGCGACTACGGGAAGGTGGCTGAAATACGCTACGGAAAACTTGCGGCCGCACAGCAGCGCATACAAGAACTCAGCGAGGAACAGGCGGCGATAAAAGACCCCATAATGACGGAGTCCGTCCGGGCGGAAGACATAGCCGAGGTTGTGGCGAGGTGGACCGGCATTCCGGTGAACCGCATGCTCGAGGCGGAAAAGGAAAAGCTGCTCCGCATGGAGGAACAGCTGCACAAGAGGGTCGTCGGGCAGGACAAGGCCATAGAGGCCGTATCCGATGCCGTGAGGCGCTCGCGTGCGGGACTCAGCAACGAGCATCGCCCCATAGGTTCTTTCCTCTTCCTGGGCACCACCGGCGTAGGAAAGACCGAACTGGCCAAGGCTCTTGCCGAATTTCTTTTCAACGACGAATCCATGATAACCCGCATAGACATGAGCGAGTATCAGGAGGCCCACACCGTATCCCGCCTTGTGGGCGCGCCTCCGGGCTATGTGGGATACGATGAGGGCGGCCAGCTTACGGAGGCTGTCAGGCGCAAGCCGTATTCCGTGATACTGCTCGACGAGATAGAAAAGGCGCACAGCGACGTGTTCAACACCTTGCTCCAGGTGCTCGACGACGGACGGCTTACGGACAACAAGGGCCGCACGGTGGACTTCAAGAACACCATACTGATAATGACATCCAATCTGAAGGAAGATGAACTGCGTCTGCGCATGAGACCGGAATTTATCAACCGAATAGATGAAATCGTCATTTTCGACCCCCTCTCTCGCGAGGACATACGCCTCATAGTGCGCATACAGATGTCCCTGCTGCAAAAGAAACTCGAGGAGGACAACGTGACCATGGAGTACACCGAGGCCTTTGAAGACTACGCGGTAGAAAACGGATATGACCCGGATTTCGGAGCGCGTCCCGTGAAGCGCCTCATACAGCGGGAGCTGGTAAACAGCCTCGCACGGGAAATCCTCGAGGGAAAAATCCGCAAGGACAGCGCGATAGTGGTGGATGCCGATTCTTCGGGAGTCGTACTTCGCCAGAAATAAGACACGACGACAAGCCAAAAGGCCGCAGCCATATCTGGTTGCGGTCTTTTTATTGTAACAGACCTTTCTCCGCCACAGAGCCTTCGCCGTCGTTGGCCTTTCGCTGTAGCAGACTATTCATCGCTGCTGACATTTTGTTGTTGCGGCCTTTGTTTCAGAACGACACGCTGAACACAGCGCTCAGCTCGTGAGGCGATGCGGCGCCGGAGAGTCCGGCATTGAAATAATAGCTCAATCCTATGCGCGTGTCATACGGTATCCACAGGAAGTTGCCGAGGACCACGCACACATCGGCCCCGACAGATCCGAGATGCAGGTCAGGCGCGGCAAATCCGTAGTCCGCATGCAGGATGGCCTCCAAATTACGCACATAGGCCACGGGACACAGCCCGGACCAGTCGATGGGTGCAAAGGGGAAGGCATAGTCAAGGGTTATACGGCTTTGAAAAGGGGACTGCACCATGCGCGATGCGGCATTTCCGCCCGAACTCATCCCTCTCGGCGCTACAGCCACATAGCGCTCATGTATGCCCGCACCGTCCCCAAGAGGGGTCTGTACCGTTGCCGTCATACGCATGCCGTGAGTCGGCATCAGTCCTGGAAGATAGCCATAGGCGTAAACATAGGCGTTGGGAGCGAAAAGCCCGGTGGCCCCGGGACGGCCGCTCCATCCTAACTCGGCCCCTACCCCAAGTTTGGGATAGATGCATGAGGCCGGTGTAGCCGTCACCGCATATGCCCTCAGACTCGCAGACAGCCTGTTCATGAGCACGGGGCGGCCTACCGTGAGAATGCTGTTAGACACGGACCAGCGCAGCTGCGGCACGACTCCCCTGTACCATCCTCCGGAAGAAAAATTGAGAGGCACATACAGAAGCAGGGACGCATCGGCCGACGGTGCGGACAAATCTTCGGTGACGAGGTTCTGAACCAGCGATGACCCGTAAAACCGGCGATACAGGTAATAGTGCACCGCCTTTTCCGTGTCCACTCCCGCGCTTAGTTCCAGTACGGGGTAGAACGCACGGCAGGTCAACTTAACTTCCGCCCTGTGCTGCCATTCTCCGCCGGAGGCATAGGCATTGTATGCCGCCATTCCGTAAAAAGTACTCAGGTCGTTCTGGAAAAATGCGGTGGCACCAAGTCCGGCCGATGTGGTGATACTGCTGAAACTCAGCGACTCTACGGCATCGTAATTCACATAGACAGGGGCCCATGAATGCAGGCGGAAGGCATTGGCAAGACGACTGTATGGTCTTGGGGCCGACATTTCCGTCTCTATGGAATAATCCACGGGCAGAGGTGCCTCGAGGTCGTCCGCGAACTCATAGCGGTGCCGGACTCCGAAATCAGCCCTCACGGGAGTCGGCAGAGAATCCGCCGGAGTCACGTACAGAAAACGCCCCTGCGGCGTCTGGGAGGAAAAGTACAGGCTGTCCCTTTGCGGAGAAAAACAGAAAGAAGACGCACCCCCTCCGGTGGAGCTTATGCGCCGGGCCTCTCCGCTCCCGGGAGTGAATGAATACAATTCGTCCACCCCGTTCAAATCGGAGGTGAACCATATACTGCCGCCGCCGGAAAACAGGTTCTTCACCGTGTTGTATCCGCAGTCAAGTTCTTTGGAAAAACCGTCGCGCACATTGTATATTCCCTGTCCGGAGGACGTTATCGCACATGCGAAAATATCGTCTCCGAGCCATTCGGATTCTACCGCCTGCATGCCGGAGGGGGCATCGAAACGCTCCCTCACGCTGCCGTCGCAGGCATCCACCACCAGAATGGCGGAGCCTCCTTCCGCGGGATATTCAGTCACGGCAAGGCGCCTGCCGTCTGGAGAAACGGCAGGGTTGTACCAGCGCGTGCGGGGTTTCAGGCAATGCTTACGCCCTCCTGGCGTGCTGTACCATATTTCAGAATAGGATACAAGCTCCCACCGGGGGTCCCTCACTATTTCGCTCCAATAAATACGGCCGAGGGCTTCCGACGGCTTAAGTGCTGATGTGCCGTAGGCAAAACGCCCTGCACGCGAACCGTCTCCCCTTAACAGTACAGGAGAAAGTGCCATGCTGGACTGCACGCTGTATAAGACCGAATCGAGCACGGTCGTTGCCGATATGTCCGTATAGTGCCTTCCGGGTACGCTTATCTGCCGCGAAGGCATGGAGGGGCCGCGAGAGACTTCATCTTCCCGCCAGCGCCTTTGCAGAGTATCGCAGATTTCGGCAAATGCGTCACTGAACTTTTTGCCGGAAACTTCCCTTACCGTCTTCTGATAGTTGAACAGGGGCCACGGCCATGCCTTGTGGCGGAACAGACGCTCGTAATAGAGCTTCGTAAAATCCTGCTCCCCCCATATGCTTCTCGCCCCGGCCGCGGATATATAGCCTATGGTATAATAATCAGGGGTGTATTTGCGCAGAGAGCCGTAGCGCCACTGCCAGTAGTCCCTTACATCCCCGGCGAGGAAAGCGCTGCGGTAGTATTCGAGAAACGCCGCGTTGCGTCCTCTGCCGGAGTGGCTGAGTTCCGTTTCGGCGGCCACTGCGTCTCCTTCATAAAATGCAGGGCCGCAATAGATTGCCGCGGCAGCTCCGGAAAAAAGCTGTCCGAAAAGCCAATTGTACGGCCTGTACGGGGCGGCATTCATGAACTGCATCTGGGCGACATGGCGCGACTCGTGCACAACCAAATGTTCTTCCCATGGAGACGGCAGCGGCGCGGAAAAGTCGGGCGTGGTGTACAACTCCATGCGTTTAGGGGTCCACGTGACCATTCCGTTCGAGGAAGCCGTCCACGGATGAAGAATCACCGGCATACGGCGGCGGCTGTTCTGGTTGGGCAGGAAGCCTGCCGTCGCTCCCACGGGAGCCTTCACCTGTTCGAGCAGACGGGCATAAACCACCGCTATGGAGTCCATGCCCCGGGGATATACTATTTTATAGTCCGGCGTGTCTATGCGGTTCCACCGCACGGATGCCGGCTCGTTCCCGTTGACGTACAACTGGGCAGATGCCGGTAAGACAGCGGAGAGCACAAAGAGTGCGACGCCAAGGACACGCCGGAACATAAGCGGCAGCAAACGGGACGAAAAAGCGCTAAAGTTTGCGCGCCCCGTCGGAAATCACCACGTCGTACACCTTGAGGGCATGCCCGAACTCGGCGAGGTATTTTTCAGAGGCCGTCTTGACGAAAGCGTCGTAAAGCTCATCCTTGACGAGGTTTATCGTGCATCCGCCGAAACCGCCGCCCATCACGCGAGAACCGGTGACATCCATTTTGCGGGCAAGCCGTGCGAGGAAGTCCAGTTCGGGGCAGCTCACTTCATAAAGCCGGCTAAGGCCGAAATGCGTCTGATACATCATCTCTCCCACCGTTTCATAGTCCCCTCTTTCGAGCGCATCGCAGACATCGAGCACACGCTGCACTTCGCCTATTACATATTCCGCCCTGATGAAGTCTTCTTCCGATATCCTGCCGCGCACCTCATCGAGCCACACGCGCTTGCAGTCCGACAGAAATTCCACTTCCGGATGATTCTCCCTTATCACGGCCGCGGCCCTCTCGCACGATTCGCGGCGCTTGTTGTATGCGCTGTCTGCAAGTGTGTGCTTGACGCATGTGTCGAGAAGCACGAGGCGATAGCCTTCGGGATTGAAAGGAAAATACTGATATTCGAGAGTCTTGCAGTTGAGGCGGATTAGCTGTCCCTTGCTTCCGAAGCAGGAAGCGAACTGATCCATGATGCCGCACTTCACTCCGCAATAGTTGTGCTCCGTGCTCTGTCCTATGCGGGCAAGTTCGAACTTGTCTATGCCGCCGGCATTGAACATATCGTTCAGGGCAAATGCGAAACAGCTCTCGAGGGCCGCGGAGGAGCTGAGTCCGGCGCCGAGGGGCACGTCTCCGGCAAACACAGCATCGAAACCGGCGACCTTGCCTCCCCTCTTTATTATCTCGCGGCAGACTCCGAAAACATAGCAGGCCCAAGGTTCCGCCGGCTTGTCCTTTTCTTCCAGACCGAAAATCGACTCCGCATCATAATCTATGGAAAACAGGCGCACCTTGTCTGTGCCGTTGGGTTTGAGTTCGGCCACTATGCCCTTGTCTATGGCTCCGGGAAACACATAGCCTCCGTTGTAGTCGGTATGCTCTCCGATAAGATTTATGCGTCCTGCGGCAGCATAGCACACGCCACCCTCCCCAAAACAGCTCGCGAATTTGTCATGAATCCTTTCTCTCATTTGGTTATCAGTGTTATACGTTAAACAAAAAATGCATTATATCGCCGTCCTGCACCACATACTCCTTTCCCTCTATGCCCATCTTTCCGGCGGCACGCACCGCCGCTTCGGTCTTGTACTGCACGAAGTCCTCGTACTTGATTACCTCCGCACGTATGAAACCGCGTTCAAAATCGGTATGTATGACCCCGGCGGCACGCGGGGCCTTGTCGCCCGCATGTATGGTCCAGGCGCGGCATTCATCCGCACCGGCAGTGAAGAATGTGCGGAGTCCAAGCAGTGCATAGGCGCTTTGCACCAAACGCACCACCCCGGATTCTTCGAGTCCCATTTCGTCGAGGAACATCCTGCGGTCCGCATAATCTTCCATTTCGGCTATTTCAGATTCTGTGCGGGCCGATATTATGAGTATCCCTGCATTCTCGTCCTTCACGGCCTCGCGAACGGCATCTACATACTTGTTTCCGTTTACAGCCGAAGCGTCGTCTACGTTGCAGACATAAAGCACAGGTTTGTTCGTGAGCAGGAAAAGATCGCGGGCAATCTGGGCTTCCTCATCGTTCGCAAGGGTCACGCTCCTGCACGGGCGCCCCTGCTGAAGGGCGTTTTTGTAGCGGGAGAGAAGATCCGCGAGGCGGCGCGACTCCTTGTCTCCGGCCTGTGCGGCCTTTATGCATTTGGACAGGCGCGACTCCACCGTCTCGAGATCCTTTATCTGAAGCTCGGTATCGACCACTTCCTTGTCCCTGACCGGATCGACGCTGCCGTCCACATGCACGACATTGCCGTCATCGAAGCAGCGGAGAACGTGCAGAATCGCATCGCATTCCCTTATGTTGGCAAGAAACTGGTTGCCAAGTCCCTCTCCCCTGCTCGCTCCCTTGACGAGTCCGGCGATATCCACTATGTCTACGGTGGCCGGTATAGTGCGCTGGGGTTTGCATATATCGGTCAGTACTTCGAGACGCTTGTCCGGAACGTTGGTGGAACCGAGATTCGGTTCTATGGTGCAGAAAGGAAAATTGGCGCTCTGGGCCTTGCCGCTGCTGACGCAGTTGAAAAGCGTGGATTTGCCCACATTGGGCAGGCCCACTATTCCGCATTTAAGTGACATAATTATTATCTTAAGCCTGCTAATTTAATCATTTTTCAGCATATTCCGTCAAGCGTACCCAAAGTATGACAGGAAAATGGTCGCTCGGTCCTCCGAGAAAACGCGGCCCTGAATAGCTCCTCAACGGCTTGTATCCTCCGAAAGTCCTGTCAGGCTCAGTAAGCAGAGGGTCGTCGAAAACCTTTTCGCGCACGCAAAGACTGTCAGAAGCGAAGTGCCCGTCTATCTTTTCCCATGCCCCGTTGTATTTGATTGTGCCACGCCCTCCGCCTCCCCAGACGTCATCATTGAAGTCCCCCACGGAAAGCACGCGGGAATGTCCGGCCGCCGAAAGGGAGTCCATGATTTCCCTCATTCGTCCCATCGCCCGTTTCCTCCGCTCCCCGGAGCCGGAACCGAGCTTTGACGGGTGGTGATTGACCAATATGTCCAGATTTTCAAATTCCGCAAGCAGTATATCCCTTGTAGCCATGATCCGGCCGGCTTCGTCTTTGAGGTGGCAGGCCTTGGCCCCCCGCATCTTAAGGCGTCTTTCACGCCAAAGCAGCGCGCAGTCTATCCCCCGCCTGTCCGGAGAGTCGAAATGCACGATATTGTAGGTGCATTTTCGCAGCGGCGTGGCGGACAGAAGCCTTTCGAGCACAAAACGGTTTTCCACTTCCATAAGGGCCACGGCATCGGGAATCCTGCCCTCTTTGCCGGCAATCATCAGTATCGTCTTCGCTATGGAATTGCACTTCGTATAAAACCGGCGCTTAGTATAGCGTCCGGTAGTGTCGCTCCTGTAGTCCATAAGGTTTTCCACGTTCCAGCTCAGCACGAGGAGAGAGTCCTCCGCATGACGGGAAGACACATATTCTCCGACGGAAGAAAATCCGGAGAAGGCCGTAAGCAAGCAGCCTGCAAGACAAATAAACGCCATGCGCAAATATGCCTATAAACAGGCGAAGAAGCTGGGGTATAAAAAAAAGTATTTACGATTTTTATGGATTTTCCGTCCAGAAGCGGGGATGAAAAACAAAAAACAACGGTCTGCCGCTTTCGGCAGACCGTGTTAAAAATATCCTTTACAGGGAAACTGCTAATAGAAACGCGCCCTGTTGTCCTTTACGTCGCTGTATTCCATCATCGTAGGCACAATCATCTGCGCTGTGTACTGCATCTTCTGCTTTTCAGCATTTACGGCATCTTCCTCGGTATAGAAAGACCCTGTCTGGCGGTTGCTCACCTTGAATACGTATACGCAGGCCTGACCGGCAACGGGGCCGCAAATCTTGCCCTCGGGTGCAACGGATGCCGCACCTATGAGAGCGGGCTCCAGAGGGATGGCGCCGGTGGAGTTGAAAGCCACGTCTTCGCGGCTGTTCATGCCGGCCTTGAGGGAAGAAGCGATTTGCTCGAGGTCAGTCATGCCCTGAATCTTCTCGGCAACTTCTTTCTTCGTCTTTTCCTGGAGTTTCTCGGTCCTGATAATCTCGCTTATGGAAGCGGCCACGTTGTTCACATCCACATAACCGTCTTTACGCACCTCCTTGATGGCAACGACGAAGAAGTAGTTGTTGTTCACCGTGATGATATTCGAAGCCTTGCCCTTCTTGTTGTCGAACACCCACCTGGTAATCTCCTTGGCCTGGCTGATGGCGCCGTAGTTGGAAGTGGCCTCGGTGACGTTGCTCATGGGGTGGGAATATACTCCGGTGGAATCAACTGCCCTCCTGTAACCCTCGAAGGTGCCTCCGGCTATGTTGGCAAAACGGTTGGCCTTCGCATAGAAGTCGTTGAATGTCTCCTTGCTCGCAAGGGCCGTCTTTTCGAGTATGGCCACCTGCTTCTTGGCAACAGGCTTGCTGCGCTTGGTGACAAGGACCACATGGCTTCCGTACTGGGTGTTGAGCACGAAAGGCTTGCCGGGTTCTGCGGTGATTGCGGGCTCGAAGCCGGGTATTATGTAATTCTGGGTGAACCATCCGAGACTTCCGAGCTCACCGTTGTCGGCAGAATTGACATCGGCGGAATAGAGGGCTGCAAGGGCCGGGAAATCGCTGCCCTTCGCGGCCACCACTCCGCAGAGGCTGTCCGCAAGATGCTTGGCACCGCTGCCCTGGAGAAGAATGTGCTTAACATATACGGAGTCGGGCACCATGGCGGAAGCGACCGTCTTAACGCTGCGGAACACTTCTCCGTGCTTGAACACGGGGGATACGCCCTCGGAGCCGCTGAAAACGAAATTGTCTATGTCGGAAGACAGGTTGTTGGCAAGTTCACCCTGCCTGTACCAGTAGTCCGACAGGGAACGCTCGGAATTTCTGAGAAGGAAAGCCTTGACGTTGGAAGTGCTTTCGAACTCGGAAAGAAGGGCGTCCATCTCGTCGCTCGTCCTGGCGATATCGGCATCGGAAGGCACGACTTCATATACCACATACTCTATATCGCGGCCTGCCGTCTGCTTGTATTCCTTTTTGTGGGCATTGTAGTAATTCCTGATTTCGGTGCTGTTCACAGTGACCGTGCTGTCGCTGTAGTTGAAAGGAACCATCACGTAATCGACGGTGGCGGTGGTGTTCGTCTCGTCGACGATGCGGTCTGCAAACACTTTGGGAACAGTAGCGGAATTGTTGAAAATAGCACCGTATTTGTCGTAGTACTTCTGCACCACCACAGAGTTCTGCAGATAGTTCCAGAAAAGTCTCAGGCTGCCGGAAGCGTCGCTGTCGACACTCTGCACGAAAGCGCGGAGCACCTCGGGGGAATATGCGCCTGTCTCATCCGCAAATGCGGGATTCTGGGCGAGCACGGGGGAAATATTGTTTCCGGTGGTAAGGTCGAGCACCTCGTCCTCACCCACGCGGATACCGGCATTTGCCGTATTCTTGACAAACATGTAGCGGTCGAGAAGATCCTGCCATGCGGCATTGCGTATCTGCTGCTGAGCCTGCTCATTCTGTACTGAAGAACCGGTGGCTACCTGATGAATGGTGGTGAATTTGTCGACGTTTTCCTGGAAATCCGTGTATGATATGCGCTTGCCGGCTATCTGACCCACGTCGTACTTGGAAGACATGGAGTTCAGGGCCGACTCCAGGGTGCTGGGGTCGATGATAAAAGAAAGGAGGGCCAGTGCGATGATGATGGATATCGCAAGACCGAACTTAACGCGAATTTTTTGAAGAACCGCCATTGTGTTATTTAATTTTTAGTCTTTTACTCAAAAGTAATGAGCCGCGAAATTACAAATTTTTTGGAAAAGCACCAATAAAATTCACGGAATCAATTACAACTCTGGTCGAATCCTGCACCGTGACGGCATAACCGTTGAAAGTTTTTCGCAGTATGGAATTTCGGGCATGATCGTCGGAGCGCATGCCGTATCCCTGAAGGAAACCGTCGGGAGAATACATCTTCACGTAGCAGTCCGTATATATTTCCTTCTTCGTTTCGTCCCAGTATATGGTGTCCGTTTCCATGGTCTCCTGCTTTATTACATTGTGTATCACCACATTTCCAAAAGCGGACCAAATATCGTCCGAACTGTGCGTCTTGTAGGAACGGTGACTTGCCTTGTCGGAAAAAATAAGACTCTCCAGAAGCCCGTCCTCATTGTATGCGAACATGGAAAGCCCCTTCGGGAAAAGGTCTATCTTGAGGCTGTCGCTGTCGTATGTCTCCATAAGCGGAGCTTCCACGCGCATTTCCACCCTGCCGTTTTTTGTCTGCACGGTGAACATGTTTTCAAGCGTCTGCACGGGCGTGTTGGCAAGGTCGAGGGTATCCGCCTCCGCGAGCTGCCGGCGACAGGAAAGGACAATACTGGCAAGCGCGAGAACGCTTGCCAGTACTATCGAGGGACTGTTTTTTACTTTCAAGGCTACTTGACCGTACGGACGGTGGTTGTGGCCCTCAAGCCTCCGCACGCCACAGTATATGTCTGTCCGTTGGTGAGACCGTACATAAAGGCATCGGCAGCCTGAGGGAAATACTTGGAATACTGCGATATGTAGCGGTTGGCCTCGTCGCTGAGACTTGCATCCGCGGCCTTTGCCTTGTTCATATAGTCTATGGCCACCCAGTAAGGTGCCCTGCGGGCGATTTCATCGCCTCCGCAAGTGGTGGAAGCCCAAATCGTTCCCATGACTATATAAGCCTTTCCGGCAAGACTCTCATCAAGCCCGGGCACCCTGTTCGCAGCATCATAAGCGGCGGCATAGCGGCCCTGCTTCACGTTGAACACTGCCAGTTCGTAGAGATATTTCGCATCCGTCGCAGCATCGGAGTCGTCGCTGTCTATGGCCTCGTTGAGGAATTTGATTGCATCATCGACATTGCCTTTCGAGGAGTGCAGCCTGAACAGATAGTACGCCGCATCGGCTGAAGGCTCGAGAGTGTACATGGTCGTGACGGCATTGAGATAAAGGTCATTGTCGTTACAGTCCTCCGCAAGGCTGAGCATCTTCACAATGTTCTTTGAAAGCTGGAGATCGTTGGGATTGTCCGCGTAGCGGGGTCCGAACAATGCGAGGAGGTCTTCGCATCCTGCAACTTTGCTGTTGATGAAAAGATTCTCGATATTGGTGCGGAAACTCGCTATCTGGTTCTTTTCCGTCTCTGACGTGGGAGTCACGGCATCGAGCATGGCAAGGTTGCGGGTATAGAGGTTGAGCACATCCTCAGTGCCTATCTTGCCCTCTCCGTACAGGTCTACAGCCACCTTGAAATCATTGAAAACCACGGAAGCCTTGACGTTGTCGCCGTTCGCGGCTATGACGCTCTCATATATGTCATACAGCCTCTTGGAGTCGTTCTTTATGTATTTCGCGGCATAGTTAGCCTTGTTGTTCAGAGCCGTTTCCGCATATTTGGGAAAGAACTCCGCCCTCTGGTCCTGGAGAGTGAGCAGGGTGTCGATGAGTCCGTCGCGGGCTATGCTGTTGCCCGCATTCTTCGCGATAAGCCTCTCGACGAGCGTAGAACCCTGGATAAGAAGGTTCTGGCTGCAGCTGGGAGGACATAAGCTATATGCCTTGCGCCAGTTGGGTATGGCATCGTCATAATTCTTCTGCTTATAGTACTCACTGTAGTAAGACAGGTACTTCATGCACTCTTCCGCATTCTCACCGTACTTGCTTGAGTCCTGCTGTGCAAACAGGTTCGCTCCGGGGAGCAATATTGCCAGAGAGGCAACAACCAACAATACTTTCTTCATAATATCCTCCTTGTTTTAATTATTAATCATATCTTACTGGAATGAACCATATATCGAACAGGTTGAAACCTATAGAGAAGTTTATGTATGTCTCGCTTATGAGATTTCCGGAGGTCATCCCCCTCTTGCCTATGTCCATTCCGAGAGTTATCCCGTTGTACCAGCGGAATACCGGGAGCGTGGCCCCGAGAGTTATTCCGTATGAATCTATGTTTTTTCCGTCTATCGTGAAATAGTCGCTCTTGTAATATGCCCCGGCCCTGTATGCAACCTTTTTGTAGTAGTACCGTATGTCGTTGCGGTTGGGCACGTATTCCAGTCCCACCCGCGCAGCCTGGGAAACGGATGCGGCGAAACTGGAGCGCCCGGTGCCTGTGGTGGCATTTCCGGTGAATCCCTCCCTTGTGTCTATTCCCGTGTTCCTCCAGTCGGAGCGCGTATAATCCGCCGAAATCATGAACCTGTCGCCGTAACGGTAGGATATTCCCACTCCGGCCTCTCCTGCAAAGGATACGTTGCCGGGAACTCCGGATTTGTAGTAAAGGGTGTCGAGCGCCGCGGAACCGGTGGAGTAGCGGTAGCTCTCTATGTTGCCCCCGAGTTTGGCGGCAGTCTTGTACGTCGCCCCTAAAACCACGGACGACTTGACTCCGAGCGGCTGCTCGTACTGCACTCCGAACTTGCCTGCCGGAGCGGTTATCTGTATATTGTGCCCGTTGGACGCTCCGTTGTAGGAAGAATCGCCGAAAGTCTCGGCAAAGGTCTTCTCCACCTTTCCGAAATGATAGATGAACTCGGCACCCACGGAAAGTCTGTTCCAGAATGTGGCCCCAGCGGCAGCGAATAGGCTGTATATGCTTCCGCTCCCGTTAGCGGTGTAGGAAACGTTTCCCGTATGCCCTATGACGTCAGGGTCGGTCACGACGTAACCGTAGCCGTAGCCGGTATCGCTGTAAGGCATTATACCGAGCATCATGGCGGATGAACGCCATATAGGGAAAGTGATGATGATGTCGGATACGTTCATGGTGTTCGACGCTGAACGCATGTCGCCCTGCCTGAATATCTTGTTGTCCTGAAGCATGGAATAGTCCGCCATGAACGCGAGGGAATCCCTCGCCGTCACAGCTGCCGGATTCACCGGGTTGATGAAGCGGTTGCTGCGTGTGGCGATGCCGACTCCTCCCATGGATTTGTTGTAGGCAGTGCCGGGATGCGCAAGGTCCCCGGCCCCGAAGATTGAATAGGGCGTATAACTGCCGTAGGTCTGCGCCCTGAGGCCAGTACCGGCGAGTGATAGCAGCAGCGCTGCCATGATTGTCCTACTGAACGTTTTTCTTGACATATTCATCAGTAATGATGGCCAAACCAATCAAACCGAGGTTACAAACGACAAATATGGAGTTTTTCATCTTCTTGGCAAAATAAATTGCATCTCCTCCCGTAAAAATCATTATATTCTCAGGGTTTGACCGAATATATCCGTCTATTTCAAACATTATACCTGAAATCACTCCTGACTCTATGGAAGACTTTTCCGAGTCTCCGGGAAATTTGTCCGAAGACGGCACATTCACGAGCGGAAGCGCTTTCGAATAACGGTTGAGGGCCTTGAATCTCGTGCGGCATCCGAGGGAAATGTTGCCTCCCCTGTAGGTTCCGGATTCATCTATAAAATCGACCGTAAGAGTGGTTCCGAGGTCGAATACCGTGCACGACTTTCCTTTGAAAAGGTACTTTGCCGCCACGATGGAAGAGGCCCTGTCGTAACTCAGATATTCCGGCAGACCGTAAGAGGACAGTACGTCAGGGTGCGCTGGGTCGAGTATCATCAGGAACTGGCACGAAGCCCCGAGGGTCTTTTCCTCTTCCGCGCTTATGCTCCTGCCGGACACCACGGCGAGTACTGTCGGAACCTGTTTTTCCGTGAGCGAGGAAATGAAGTCCATGGCCTTCT
The DNA here is from genome assembly GCA_022508605.1 of Bacteroidales bacterium. Taxonomy (GTDB): domain Bacteria; phylum Bacteroidota; class Bacteroidia; order Bacteroidales; family UBA932; genus Cryptobacteroides. The sequence continues at coordinate 19,647 of JAFLUX010000009.1, forward strand.
CGCCCTGATAACGGAAAGTCTTGCCGAGAACGGGACCCTCCGACCAGGCCGCCTTTACGGCCGTGTTGCCTATTTCAACCAACAAGTTCGACACTTTACGATTAATCAAGCAAAGAGTGCAAAGTTAAAAATAATTTTTTTCCTCTCCTACATGAGTTTGCACAGAATACTGCGTGCCTTCGACAATGAATCCACCTTGCGCGTAATCACTTTCAGACGTCCTTCGCTCTGCTTGAGTTCGAGATTGCAGCATCCTTCGCTCACACGAGAGAGTATTTTAGTGAAAGTCTCCGACTGGAAATACGGCGACATCTGATTGGAAATGAAGAAGGCTATGAACAAACCGTTCTTCACTATCACTTTTTCAAATCCGAGCGAAGACCCGGTATTGCGTATTTTCACCACTTCGAAAAGGTTCTCCACTTCAACGCTCATCTTTCCGAAACGGTCTGTCAGCTGTGTTTTCAACAAATCTATATCCTTGTCGGAGGCCATGGAGTCTAGCTGCTTGTATATGCGTATTTTTTCCGCGGTTATGTCTATGTAGTCATCGGGGATGAAAGCAGGCTGATCCGTTTCCACCGTACAATCTACAGAAAAAGGACGGGCGCCTCCCGAGTTGCTTCGCACTATTCCTGTCTCCACACCGAGTTCTTCCATGGCCTCCGACAAAATCTTCTGATATGTCTCGAATCCCATGTCCATTATGAAACCGCTCTGTTCAGCCCCGAGCAGATTTCCGGCCCCCCTTATGTCCAAATCCTGCATGGCTATATTGAATCCGCTGCCCAAATCGCTGAATTCCTCTATGGCCTTAAGGCGCCTGCGCGCATCGTCGGTGAGGGTAGTGAGAGGAGGCACTATGAGGTAGCAAAAGGCCTTTTTGTTCGATCTTCCCACCCTTCCCCTGAGCTGATGAAGATCGCTGAGTCCTATGTTCTGGGCCTGATTCACTATGATTGTGTTGGCATTTGGTATGTCGAGACCGTTTTCTATGATGGTAGTGCACAGCAACAGGTCGTAGTCCCCCCTCATAAACTCCAGCATCTTGTTTTCAAGGAGTTTGGATTCCATCTGTCCGTGCGCCGTACATATCTTCATGTCGGGAATCATGCGGTGCAGTATTTCCTCTATGGCAGGTATTTCCTCCACCTTGTTGTGAAGAAAGAACACCTGGCCTCCGCGTTTGAGCTCGTAGTTTATTATTCCCTTTATCTCGTCCTTGTCGAAAAGTATTATTTCGGTCTGCACCGGAATGCGGTTGGACGGAGGAGTGTTTATTATGCTGAGGTCCCTGGCTCCGAGGAGCGAAAACTGCAGGGTCCTCGGTATGGGAGTGGCGGTAAGAGTCAGGGTATCCACTTCCGTGCGCATCTGGCGGAGTTTTTCTTTCGCGGACACTCCGAATTTTTGTTCCTCATCTATTATGAGCAGTCCGAGGTCTTTGAAAACAAATGTGTCCGAAAGTATCTTGTGGGTGCCTATCAGTATATCTATTTTTCCTTCACTCAATCTTTTACGAATATCGTTAAGCTCTTTTGCAGTGCGCAGGCGGCTTACGTAGTCTATACTGCAAGGAAGATTCTTAAGGCGCTCCTTGAAAGTAGTGTAGTGCTGCAAGGCGAGAATTGTAGTGGGCACGAGCACGGCTGTCTGTTTCCCGTCTACTGCGGCCTTGAAAGCCGCCCTTATGGCAATTTCCGTCTTTCCGAAGCCCACGTCTCCGCAAATCAGACGGTCCATGGGACATACTCCCTCCATGTCCCTTTTCACAGCCTTTGAAGCGAGTTCCTGGTCCGGAGTGTCTTCGTACATGAAAGAAGATTCCAGTTCCTCCTGCAAGTAAGTGTCGGGAGAGAAGGCATAGGCCTTGGAAGCCTTGCGCTTGGCATACAGCTGTATCAGTTCCTTGGCTATGTCCTTGACCCTGGACTTCGCGCTGTTTTTCAGGGTAATCCACGTTTTCGACCCGAGTTTGTTTATTTTTGGGGCCTCACCGTCCCTCGAGCGGAAACGGGATATTTTGTGGAGGGCATGCACGGACACGAATACCACGTCGCCGTCGCGGTACGTAAGTTTCACGACTTCTTTCATGCGCCCGAAGTCGTCGCGCATGCGCACCAGGCCGCCGAATATACCTACGCCATGGTCTATGTGCACCACATAGTCTCCTATGTTGAATGAGTTCAAATCGTTTATGGTGAGCTGTTCGGACTTCTCAACAGTCCGTCTCATGCTCACGCGGTGGAAACGGTCGAATATTTCATGATCCGTGTAACAGCATATCTTGTCTTCCTTGTCTATGAAGCCGCTGTGTACATTCTGTCCCTTTACGAAAAATGGAACGATACCGCCGTTTTGAGACAGTATAGAGAGTATTCTGTCGAGCTGCGCTTCCTTTTCGCCGTAAATGTAAACCTTGTACCCGTTTTCCATGCGGTTTTTTATATCTTCCGCGAGCAGGTCGAAGTTTTTGTTGAATACAGGCTGGGGAGCTATGTTGAATTCTATGGCATCGGCATTCTGGACTGACAGCGGCGTATCGAGAAAAACTCTTTTATAGCGGCCAGTGAGTGCGAAAAAACCGCTTTCCCTGTACATGTCGGAAGAATCCAGCCATACGACGCATGAATCGGGAAGTATGTCCATTATACTGCTTCCTGAATCGGAACCCTCGGATATGATGTCCGAAACTATTTCGGCCTCGTCAGTTTCGGATACGGACAGCTGCGTGTTGCAGTCGAATACATTTATTTTTTCTATCTCGTCTCCCCAGAAAGACACCCTGAAAGGGTTGTTTCTCGAATAGGAGAATATATCCACCACGGAACCCCTTATGGCGAACTGGCCGGGCGCTGAAACGAAATCCGTCTTTTCGAAACCTTCCGATGAGAGTTTCTCCATTATTTTCCCATGGGATATCTCGTCTCCCTTTTTAAGTATGAAAAGGGATTCCTTTATGCTTTCTTCGGAAGGCAAAAGTTCCTCTATGGCCTCCGGGTACGTCACTATGAAAAGAAGCGAACCGTCGTAGTCGAGAATCTTTTCGACTGCGGACGTCCTCTGCACACCGAGGGAAGACTTGTAGTTGCTCCTTTCGACATTGCGCCCTGAAGACGGAAGATAGAATACCCTGTCGCCGTCGACAAGTCCGTAAAGGTCGGAAGCGCAGTATTCCGCAGCCTCCCTGTTGGGCAATATTATGAAATGCATACCCTCGGCTGCCGCATTGCTGAGTACGAACCAGCGCGCGGAAGTAAAGAGGGAACGGCAGAAAATATCCCTCTCTCCGGAAAGTAGCCTGTCTTTGAGCGACGATGTGGACTTACTGTTTATCAGCATCTGTTAATATGTATGTTCAAAACACTGTTAAAAACGCATTAAAAACATGTGCACTGCGAAGGTCCGCTTGTTTTCAACAGTTTTTCAAAACGCTGTACAACGAAGTTTTTAACAGTTTAATAAAACTTAAAATATTAGTAATCAATATAAATAATCAAATATCAACAAATAAACACAGGTAAAAACAAAATTAAATTATAAATATAAAAAGCTATATTTGTATTTGTAATGTAATTGACGAAAATGTCTGATTTCAACCCCCATAATGCAAACGAGGGCAAAGATAAGGATTTAGACGGAATAATCCGGCCCCGTGAACTGGAAGATTTCACAGGACAATCGGAAATCGTGTCCAATCTCAAAGTGTTCATAGAAGCTGCCAAGATGCGCGGCGAACCTCTCGACCACACTTTGTTCCACGGCCCTCCCGGACTCGGAAAAACTACCCTCGCCCATATCATAGCGAACGAAATGGGCGTAAACATGAAGATAACTTCAGGCCCGGTGCTCGACAGACCTGGAGACCTTGCCGGACTCCTCACCTCTCTCGACAGCGGGGACGTGCTTTTCATAGACGAAATACACCGCCTGTCTCCGGAAGTGGAAGAATATCTGTATTCTGCCATGGAGGATTTCGTGATAGACATCATGATAGACAAGGGACCGGGGGCGCGTTCCGTGCGCATATCGCTCAATCCTTTCACGCTTGTCGGCGCCACTACGCGCTCCGGGCTTCTGACCGCTCCCCTACGCGCACGTTTCGGCATCACGAGCGGCCTTGACTATTACGATACCTCTCAGCTCGTGGGAATAGTGAAGCGCAGCGCAGGAATACTCAGGATAGGAATAGACGATGATGCCGCAAGGGAGGTCGCGCTCAGGAGCCGTGGCACTCCGAGAATAGCAAACGGACTCCTGAGGAGGGTGAGGGACTTTTCACAGGTAATGGGAGACGGACACATAGACATAGATATAGCCCGCTATGCCCTGAACAAGCTGAACATAGACACCAGGGGGCTCGATTCCATAGACAACAAGATACTGCGCACCATAATATACACTTTCAAGGGTGGTCCGGTGGGAGCCAACACCATAGCTACGGCGATAGGTGAGGACCAGGGCACCTTCGAGGAAGTGTATGAACCTTTCCTGATAAAGGAGGGTTTCATAGTCAGGACTCAGCGCGGGAGGATAGCCACGGAACTGTCTTATGCGCATCTCGGACTCGAAAAAGAGCCCGAAGAAGGCACTTTATTCAGTCATCAATAGGAGTTCTGCCGAAAATTGATTAATATTGCAAGATTTTTAGAATACTAATTTTAAACACAATGGCCGATAAATTTACTTCAAAGATTCCTGAAGGACCTTTAGCCCAGAAATGGACGAAGCGTAAATCAGAAATTCACCTTGTCAGTCCCAACAACAAGCGTAAACTTGAAATCATCGTGGTCGGTACCGGTCTCGGAGGGGCTTCAGCAGCTGCTTCTCTCGGAGAACTCGGTTACAACGTGAAGATTTTCTGCATCAGCGATTCCCCCCGTCGCGCGCATTCCATCGCAGCGCAGGGAGGTATAAACGCTGCAAAGAATTATCAGAACGACAACGACTCCGTCTACCGTCTGTTTTACGACACAATAAAGGGCGGCGACTACCGCTCCCGTGAGGCGAACGTCTATCGTCTTGCAGAGGTCAGTGCCGCGATTATCGACCAGTGCGTTGCCCAGGGTATTCCTTTCGCCCGCGAATACGGCGGATATCTTGCCAACCGCTCTTTCGGCGGAGTGCAGGTGAGCCGTACTTTTTATGCCCGCGGACAAACCGGACAGCAGCTTCTTCTCGGTGCCTATGCATCGCTGAACAAGGAAATAGCTGCCGGAACTGTCAAATCTTATCCCCGGCATGAAATGCTCGACCTCGTAGTCGTGAACGGAGAGGCCAAGGGTATAATCACCAGAAATCTCGTCACCGGACAGATAGAAAGGTTCGGCGCCCATGCAGTTATAATTGCCACAGGAGGATATGGAAACACTTATTTCCTTTCCACCAATGCAATGAATTCCAACGGTTCCGCAGCGCTCCAGTGCTACAAGAGGGGAGCTTATTTTGCAAATCCCTGTTTTGCCCAGATTCACCCCACCTGTATCCCTGTGCACGGAGACCAGCAGTGCAAACTCACCCTAATGTCCGAGTCTCTGCGAAACGACGGAAGGATATGGGTACCCAAGAAGAAGGAAGACGTCGAGAAACTCCGCAAGCACCAGATAAAGGCTTCCCAGATTCCTGAGGAGGATCGCGATTACTATCTGGAGCGCCGCTACCCTGCGTTCGGAAACCTCGTGCCCCGCGACGTCGCCTCGCGCGCTGCCAAGGAGAGGTGCGATGCCGGTTTCGGAGTGAACGAGACAGGAAAGGCAGTATACCTCGATTTCTCGGAGGCCATAAACCGTCTCGGACATCAGAAAGTTGCCGAGCGTTACGGAAATCTCTTTGAGATGTATGAGAAAATCACGGCCTCATCCCCTTGGGAGGAGCCTATGATGATATATCCCGCCATACACTACACCATGGGAGGTATATGGGTCGACTACGACCTCCAGACCACCATTCCCGGTCTTTATGCAATAGGAGAGGCCAACTTCTCCGACCATGGCGGAAACCGTCTCGGCGCATCTGCTCTCATGCAGGGTCTTGCAGACGGCTACTTCATAGTTCCCATTACCATAGGCGACTATCTTTCGAAGAAATTCTCCGAGCCTAAGACTGATACCAACCTGCCCGAGTTCGATGCGGCTGAAAAGGCCGTGCAGGCCCGCATAGACAGGCTTTTGTCCATAAACGGCACAGAGACTGTCGATTCCATACACAAGGAACTCGGACACATCATGTGGGAGTATGTGGGAATGGCGCGTGAAAAGGCAGGTCTTGAAAAGGCCATAACGCTCATCACTGAACTCCGCGAGCGTTTCTACAAGAACGTGAAAGTGCCCGGAACCCAGTTCGAGTTCAACCAGGAACTCGAAAAGGCCCTGCGCCTTGAAGATTTCTTCGATATCGGAGAGCTCATGGCACGCGACGCCCTCAACAGGAACGAGTCCTGCGGCGGTCACTTCCGCGTGGAAAGCCAGACCGATGAGGGAGAGGCGAAGCGCGACGATGAGAATTTCATGTATGTCGCTGCATGGGAGTACAAGGGAGAGGGAGAAATTCCCGAACTCCACAAAGAGCCTCTCGTATATGAGAACATCAAGGTTATTACCAGAAATTACAAAGACTGATTATGGAATTCAATTTAAAGATATGGCGTCAGAAGAACGCCAAGGATAAAGGACATTTCGAGACCTATCACATTTCTGGTATCGAAGAAGACGCTTCTTTCCTTGAAATGCTCGATATACTGAACGAGCAGCTCATACGCGAGGGTTGCGATCCGGTTGCCGTCGAGCGCGGATGCAAGAGCAGCGGCCCTGTTTCTTTCGACCATGACTGCCGCGAGGGTATATGCGGTGCTTGCTCCCTCTATATAGACGGACGGGCACACGGTCCGGATGATCATGTGACCACCTGCCAGCTTTTCATGCGTCATTTCAAGAACGGAGCCACCATTACCGTAGAACCGTGGAGAAGTGCCGCTTTCCCTGTCATAAAAGACCTTGTCGTGGACCGTACCGCATTCGACAAGATTCTTCAGGCCGGAGGTTTCATTTCCGTGCGCACAGGCTCTGCCCAGGACGCGAACAACATACTCATATCGCATGACGATGCAGAGGAGAGTATGGATGCTGCGGCATGCGTAGGATGCGGTGCATGCGTTGCCACATGCAAGAACGGCTCAGCTATGCTCTTCGTCGCCGCCAGGGTCAGTTCTCTCGCATTGCTCCCCCAGGGACGTCTTGAAGCGAAGCGTCGCGCAAAGGCAATGGTCGCCAAGATGGATGATTTGGGATTCGGAAACTGCACAAACACGCGTGCCTGCGAACTTGAGTGCCCCAAGGGCATTACCGTGGCACATATAGCGCGCCTCAACAGGGAATTCCTCAAGGCGAAGTTCTCCGACTGATTTATCGTCCGAATACTGTAATGGGCTTGCCAAAACGCATTGGCAAGCCCATTTTTATTTGTCGCAAATCCTTTTTACCAGAGGAAGTTGTTGAAAGGCCAGCGTCCGGCATGGATTTCCGCCACCATTTTGTAGAGGTCGCTGCGAAGTTTAGGCAGTCCCTCACGGCTTAGTGCGGACATGAATATGCAGGGCACTTTCCTGTCTTCTATCCACTCTTTTTTGATTTCTTCAAGACTGCGGTTTTCCTTGGATTTTGGCTCTATGGAAAACTCATCGTAAGGCTCGTATTCGTAGTTGTCGGTTTTGTTGAATATGACATACTGCGGTTTGTCTCCGGCCCCTATGTCTTCGAGCGTTTTTACGACCACTTCCATCTGTTCTTCAAAATCAGGGGCTGACACATCCACAACATGCACCAGCACGTCCGATTCGCGAACTTCGTCGAGAGTGCTTTTGAAGGCCTCTATGAGCTGCGTAGGCAGCTTTCTAATGAATCCTACAGTGTCGCTGAGAAGGAAAGGACAGTTGTCTATCACTACCTTGCGCACCGTGGTGTCGAGTGTCGCGAACAGCTTGTTCTCTGCGAATACGGCCGATTTGGACAGCAGATTCATCAGTGTGCTCTTTCCTACGTTGGTGTATCCCACCAGCGACAGCCTTACAAGACTGCCCCTGTTGCTTCGTTGGGTAGCCATCTGTTTGTCCACTTTCTTGAGCTGTTCTTTCAGCTTTGCTATGCGTTCGCGGACTATGCGGCGGTCTACTTCTATCTGGCTTTCTCCCATACCTCCTCTCGTGCCTATGCCTCCCCTCTGTCTTTCGAGGTGTGTCCACATTCCGGCAAGGCGCGGAAGCATGTAGTTGTACCGAGCAAGATCCACCTGCATCTTTGCGTATGCGGTTTTTGCGCGTTGAGAAAAGATTTCGATGATGAGGCTCGTGCGGTCTATTACGGCAGAGGTCTTAATCACTTTCTCCACGTTTCTCTGCTGCATTGCGGTAAGCTCATCGTCGAAAATGACGTATTTTATCTCGTTGTCTTCACAATAAGATGCTATTTCGTTGAGTTTTCCGCTCCTTATATATGTGGATTTCTCAGGTTTGTCGAGCTTCTGCACGAATTTCCTGTCTCCGGAAATGCCTGCTGTGTCCGCAAGAAATTCAAGTTCGTCCAGATACTCTTTTACCTTGCGCTCGTCTTCTCCCTGCCTGATTATGCCTACGAATACTGCTTTCTCTTCCATACTCTATAAAAAATAGAAATCGTCCGGATTTAGAACGATTTCTATTCTGTTGTTATATAACGGTTTTGTCTTATCTTAACTGGAATATCACAGGGAAAGTGTAGGTAACCTTCACCTTGCGGTCACGCTGCTTTCCGGGGGTCCACTTCGGCGACATGGACACGACCCTCACGGCCTCTTTGTCGAGCGAGGGGTCTACTCCGCGGACAACTTTGACGTTCGAAACGCTTCCGTCCGTATTCACCGTGAACTGGAGCATGACACGTCCCTGCACTCCGTTTTCTTTTGCCACGTCGGGATACTGGAGCTGCTTGTTGACCCACTTGGTGAACTCATTAGCATCGCCTCCGTTGAATTTGGGCTTTTCTTCGACCAGCTGGAAAGGTATGGTCTCTTCTTCAATGACCTCTTCTTTCACTTCTTCGACGTAATCGAGAATCTCCACGCCGAGATTGGCGTTGTCTTCGAGATCCATGATGTTGTCGTTGATTTTGATATCGTCATCTATGATGTCGATATTGTCGGAAAAGACAGGTATCTTCGCTACTTCGGGTGGCGGCGGAGGGGTATCCTGGGTGATAGGGATGATTTCTTCCTCTATTTCCACCTTCTGTTCGTCGAGCAGAGAAGTGTTCGCTTTATCCCTGCTGCTCCACTCGAAGGCACAAAGGACGGCCACGAGAGCCAATACGAACCCTATTTCCACGAAAAGGAGCCGTTTGTTCTCAAGACTGGCTTTTTCTGATTTTTTGACTTCCATATCGTTTCTTTCGTTTATTTTACTCTATGCAAGGCTCAAAGATATAAATTTTTAATTTCAATTCCAATTTTTGTTGTAGATTTGCGCTGTTTTTACCTTTGTGCAGCTATGGTAAGGTATTTTTTCGAGGACACGGACTTTCAATACAGGAACAGACTTTTCAACAACCGTTGGCTTAAACTCGTCGCCGAGAGCGAAATATGCCGTCTCGGAGATGTAAACGTAATCTTTTGTTCGGACCCTTACATACTCGACATAAACATACGTTATCTCGGTCACGATTATTTCACGGACGTGATTACTTTCGACTATTCCGAGAAGCCCCGCATTTCCGGGGACCTTTTCGTCAGCGTGGATTCCGTGCGTGAAAATTCCGTCATGTACGGCACTGATTTCGACGAGGAACTGCACAGGGTGATAGTGCACGGAGTGTTGCATCTCATAGGTTATGACGATCACAGCGAAAAGGATTCGTCGCTCATGAGAGAAAAGGAGAATTATTATCTCGACATAAGAAAGAAACTGCGGGGAAGTGTCTGACAAGTGTTTCGACATAATCGTTGTCGGCGGCGGACATGCCGGCTGCGAGGCCGCATGTGCTGCTGCGAATCTCGGTTCCTCGGTGCTCCTGCTGACCATGGATGCCATGGCATTTGCGAAAATGTCTTGTAATCCGGCTGTGGGCGGTATAGCTAAAGGTCAGATAGTTAGAGAAATAGATGCTTTGGGTGGAATGAGCGGCATAGTGACTGATGCTTCCACCATACAGTTCAGGATGCTGAACAAGTCGAAGGGTCCGGCCATGTGGAGCCCCCGGGCGCAGTGCGACAAAATCAAATTTTCCCTGAATTGGCGTAATATACTGTTAAACAATTGTAATATAACTATTTGTGAAGATTGTGCCGATTCTTTTCTCTTTGAGAATTCAAAAATCTGCGGACTCCGTACAGTTTCAGGGCGAATTTTCAAATCTCAGGCGCTTATTCTGACAGCCGGCACCTTTCTTTCCGGCGAGCTGTTTGTGGGAATGGACAGATTTTCCGGGGGGCGCATAGGTGAGCGTTCTTCGAAAGGATTGACCGCCCAGCTTTCCGATGCCGGCATTGCAGTCGGGCGCATGAAGACAGGTACTCCTCCGAGAATAGACATATCGACTGTTGATACCGGCAGTTTGCAGCGTCAGAAAGGAGATGAGAATCCCGGTCGCTTTTCATATCTCGATACTCCCTCCTCCGTGCAGCTTTCCGGACTTCAGCAGGACTGTTTTATTTTACATACCAATCAGGAGGTGCACTCCCGTCTGCGGGAGGGTTTTGAAAAGTCACCGATGTTCACCGGTGCGATACGCGGCAAGGGGCCGCGGTACTGTCCGAGCATAGAGGATAAACTGAGGGTTTTTCCGGACAATGACTCGCATCAGCTTTTTCTCGAACCGGAGGGTTCGGTTTCAAATGAATACTATTTGCAGGGTTTTTCTTCTTCTCTGCCTTTCGACGTGCAGATGAATGCCCTGAGGGCTATTGAAGGACTTGAAAATGTAGAGGTGTTCCGCCCTGCGTATGCCGTGGAATACGACTATTTCGACCCCTCGCTTCTTAAGCCTACGCTTGAATCGCGGGTCGTACCGTCTTTGTACCTGGCTGGTCAGGTCAACGGTACTACGGGATATGAAGAGGCTGCGGCCCAGGGACTGATGGCAGGCATAAATGCCCACCTTGCGATTAACGGCAAAGAGGCGTTCGTACTCAGGAGGGATGAGGCATATATAGGGGTTTTGATTGACGATTTGATTACGAAAGGCGTCGATGAACCTTACAGGATGTTTACATCGCGGGCTGAGTACAGGATTATACTGAGGCAGGATAATGCCGACCAGCGTCTGACGGAGCGTTCTCATGCGATAGGACTTGCATCGGAGCATCGCTATTCCCTGATGATGCAAAAGTATGAGCAGATAGACAAGTTGACAGGTTTGTGCGAATCTGTGAAACTCTCTCCGGCATCTGTCAATCCATATTTGACTGAGCGCTCCTCTTCCGTCATCACGGAGTCCAAGCGTCTTGCAGACATTGCCACGCGGCCGGAATTGAAACTTTCCGATATCATTGACATTGTTCCACGTGGAACATTAGACAGCTTCGGAGTCCGCTATCCTTTGGATAAAGACGTTTCCGAGTCGGTGGAAATCAATTTGAAGTATAAGGGATATATTCAGCGCGAATATCAGCAGGCTGAGAAAATAAAGAGATTGGAGAACCTGTCTATTCCCGATGACTTCGACTTTGATAAAATATCAGGCCTGAGTATAGAATGCCGCCAGAAGTTCAAACGCTACAGGCCGTCCACCATAGCGCAGGCGTCGCGCATATCCGGAGTATCCCCGTCCGACATTTCGGTGCTTTTAGTTTATTTCGGCAGATAATTGTTCCACGTGGAACAATTACCTACAACATTTGAAGTGCGGATTTAATGATTTGCTCCACCGAGGCCTTTGGATTGGCTTTGATGATGTTCTGAATGGCTTTCGAGATATTTGCTTTGTTGAATCCGAGCATCTGCAGGGCGACCGCCGCTTCTTCAACCGCAGTATTCTTTTCGCTTTGAAACAATACTTCGGAGCCGCACCCGTCTCCTTTCACTATTTTGTCTTTCAACTCCAGAATAATGCGCTGCGCACTTTTCAGCCCTATTCCCTTTACCGATTTCAGGGCGTTCACATTCTCCGACAATATGGATTCTCTGAGTTCGCCGGACGTCATCGAGGACAGAATCATCCTTGCGGATGCCGCTCCCATGCCTGATACTCCCGTGATGAGTCTGAACAGCTCCCTTTCTTCCTTTCCCGCAAATCCGTAGTCTACGGAAGTTCCGTCCCTTTGGTTGGTCTGCGTCTGGACATAGATTACAGCTTCTTTTTTGTCTTCAAGAGCTTCGTATGTCTGAAGGGAAATTTCCAGACTGTATCCGAGGCCGTTATTTTCGATAACCATCCTCGTTGGAGAGAGTTCCGCAATTCGTCCTGAAATATAATCCAACATAACATTAAGAATTTAGCAGAAACAAAATTACTGAATAATTTTGTAATTTTGTACGGTTAAGGAGAGTATTTATGAATCGACTTATAGAAGACCTTGCAGGGCAGGAATACAAAGACGGTTTCGTCACGGAAATCGAGCAGGAGTATATTCCCAAGGGTCTCGACGAGAATATAATCCGTCTGATATCGGCCAAAAAAGATGAGCCGGAGTGGCTGCTGAATTTCCGTCTCGATGCTTTTCGCAAGTGGCAGGGCATGAAGCAGCCGTCATGGGCTCATCTGAAGTTGCCGGACATAAACTATCAGGATATCATATATTATGCTGCCCCCAAAAAAGACAGCGAGCGGCCGAAAGAGATAGATCCGGCCCTCATGGAGACTTTCGACAAACTGGGCATTCCTCTGCATGAACGGGAGTTCCTTGCAGGCGTGAAAAGCAAGGAGGTGGCGGTAGATGCTGTGTTCGACTCCGTGAGCGTCACCACGACGTTCCGCAAGACTTTGGCGGATAAGGGCATAATTTTCTGTTCCTTTTCCGAGGCGGTAAAAGAACACCCTGAACTCGTGAGAAAGTATCTTGCGACAGTAGTTCCGTCCGGGGACAATTATTTCGCCGCACTCAATTCGGCGGTATTTTCGGACGGCTCGTTCTGCTATGTCCCCAGGGGTGTGGAGTGTCCCATGGAACTCAGCAGCTATTTCCGTATCAACGCCGCCGGCACGGGGCAGTTCGAACGCACTTTGATAGTTGCGGAAGAAGGCTCCAAACTTAGCTACATGGAGGGTTGCACGGCACCCGTGAGGGATGAAAACCAGCTCCATGCAGCAGTCGTGGAAATAATAGTGGAGAAAGATGCCGACGTGAAATACAGCACTGTCCAGAATTGGTATCCCGGAGATGCACAGGGGCGCGGAGGCATACTCAATCTCGTGACGAAAAGGGGCCTGTGCCGCGGCGCCGGTTCGCATTTGAGCTGGACCCAGGTGGAGACGGGTTCGGCCGTCACCTGGAAATATCCGAGCACGGTGCTTTTGGGAGACAACAGTTCTTCGGAGTTTTACAGCGTGGCAATGACCAACAATTATCAGCAGGCGGATACAGGCACCAAGATGATACACATAGGAAAGGGTACACGCAGCCGCATAGTCTCCAAGGGCATTTCCGCAGGACACAGCGAAAACAGCTACAGGGGTCTTGTAAGAGTGAATCCCGGGGCCGTGGGCGCAAGGAATTTTTCGCAGTGCGACTCCCTGCTCATAGGTTCGAATTGCGGCGCACACACTTTTCCGGTCATACGCAACTCTTGCCCCCGGGCAGTCGTCGAACACGAGGCCACAACCTCCAGAATCAGTGACGACCAATTGTTTTACTGCGCTCAGAGAGGAATATCGGAAGAAGATGCAACTGCCTTGATAGTAGGAGGTTATGCAAAAGAAGTGCTGAATCGTCTCCCTATGGAATTTGCCGTGGAGGCCCAGAAACTTCTGAGCGTGTCGTTAGAAGGAGCAGTAGGATAATCATGGACAGGAGAAAATTCATATATAGTTCCGTGGCTGCAGTTGCCGCGGCAGGACTCGCCTCTTGCGCTCCGCGCCCCTCGGAACATAAGCCTGGCACGTCCGGACGCATGGTCATGCGTTTCTACCCGTATGAGCTTCAGCTCGCCCACCGCTTCACCGTTGCGTCATACAGCCGCAGTTCGACTCCGGATGTGCAGGTGGAGATAGAATATGACGGAGTCACGGGATATGGCGAAGCCTCCATGCCGCCTTATCTCGGCCACAGCGTGGAGAGTGTGTGCGGATTTCTTTCAAAAGTGGATTTGGGCATGTTTGAAAGCCCTTTTCTCCTCGAAGACATCATGGAGTATCTCGACACTCTCTCAGACGGGGATGCTCCTGCCAAGGCGGCCGTGGACATGGCCCTGCACGATCTTGTGGGCAAACTGCTCGGCGCACCGCTGTGGAAGATATGGGGCTACAATCCCTCAAAGGCCGGGGCAACGAGCTTTACGATAGGTATAGACAGCCCTGAGACAGTGCGTCAAAAGACTCTCGAATGTGCTGAAAAATACCGCATACTTAAAGTAAAGGTGGGCTTGGACAGCGATGAGATGATGATAAAGACCATTCGCAGCGTGACCGACCTCCCTTTGGCGGTGGATGCGAATCAGGGATGGAAAGACAAGTACAAGGCCCTCGACGAGATATATTTTCTGAAAGAGCACGGCGTCGTGCTTGTGGAACAGCCGTTTGCGAAAGAAAACATAGACGATGCCGCGTGGCTCACGGAGCGCAGTCCCCTGCCTGTGATAGCCGATGAGGCCGTGCAGCGCCTCAGCGACATTCCGCGCATCCGGGGGGCCTATTCCGGAATAAACATCAAGCTGATGAAATGCACGGGTCTGCTTGAGGCCCGCAAGATGATAGCCTGTGCCCGTGCGGACGGGCTTAAGGTGATGCTCGGATGTATGACCGAGACATCCTGCGCATGTACGGCAATAGCTCAGCTCTCCCCTGCTGCCGACTTTTGTGACATAGACGGTAATTTATTAATAACTAATGATTTATTCAAAGGTATGGTTGTCAGTGACGGTCTGATGCAATTGCCTTCGGGACCGGGGCTGGGCCTTGTCAGACTATGAGCGCCATCGAAGAAATACGCAGCTGTTTTCCACAGCTTTCCCGCAAAGTGTACGGGCGGCCCTTGGTGTACCTCGACAATGCCGCCACTTCCCTGCGTCCCGACAGCGTGATAAAGCGCTGGACAGAAATGTCTTCATACAGCACGGCAAACCTTCACAGGGCCGTGCACCACATAGCAGCAGAGGCTACGGAAGCCTATGAGAATGCCCGTGATGCCGTTGCGGAATTTATCAATGCTTCAGCAAGGGAGGAAGTGATTTTCACCTCAGGCGCCACGGAATCCCTGAACTTCGCTGCAATCGGGATAGGAGACGCTTTCATAAACGAGGGCGACGAAATAATAGTGTCGGAGGCGGAACATCACTCCGATTTGGTCCCGTGGCAGATGCTCTGCCACCGCCGCGGCGCGCGCATGGTCCGTTTCCCCGTGGATGATAACGGATGCCTGCATCCTGAAAGGCTCCGTTCCCTTATCACCCCTCGCACTAAGCTGGTATGTGTGGCACATGCTTCCAACGTGCTGGGAATAGTGAATCCTCTGCGCGAATTTGCACGGATATGCAGGCAGTCCGGAGTCATGCTGCTTGTCGACGGGGCACAGGGCATAGTGCACCAAAAACTCGACGTGCAGGAGACGGGCTGCGATTTCTATGTATTTTCAGGACACAAAATGTACGGGGCGCCCGGCACCGGAGTCCTGTGGGGGCGGAGGGAACTGCTGGAAGCCATGCCCCCTGTGTTCGGCGGCGGAGAAATGATAGAGAAAGTGGGCTGGGAAAGTTCGGAATGGGCTCCCCTACCCCGCAAATTCGAGGCTGGAACCCAGGATATTTCGGCTGTTCCGTGCTGGATTCCGGCGATACGCATGACTGAAACGATGCCGCAGGACGATTCCGTGCGCGATTTCGTTTTCTCGGCCTTGCAGACGATACCGGGCCTCAGACTCTACGGCATCCCCGTCGACGTGAAAGACAAACTGCCTCTTTTTTCATTTACTGTCGATGGAGCCCACCACGAAGACCTCGCCCTGATACTCGACAAGATGGGCATAGCGGTGCGTTCAGGACAGATGTGTGCCGAACCTCTCATGGAGCGTTTCGGAGTCACCGGCATGCTGCGCGCCTCCTTTGCCCCGTACAACACGATGCAGGAAGCGGAATATTTCTTATCTTCGCTCCGTAAAGCAATAATGATGCTGAAATGACGATAAAAGAGCGCCAGCAAGAGATTATCGACGACTTCTCCATGTATGAGGAGTGGCTCGACAAATATGAGTATATAATAGAACTCGGCAAGTCCCTGCCGGGGCTTCCGGAGGAAAAAAAGACCGAAGACAGGCTTATCCGCGGGTGCCAGTCGCGGGTGTGGCTCGACTGCATCAAGAAAGACGGAAAAGTGATGTTCGATGCGGACAGCGACGCCATAATCACGCGCGGTATCATATCCATGCTGATAAGCGTCTATTCAGGCCAATCCCCCGCCGACATACTGGCCGATGACTTTTCCTTTCTGGATGCGCTCGGACTTAAAGAGAACCTCTCCCCCACGAGGTCTAACGGGCTTCTGTCCATGATTTCCGCAATTCGTGATAAAGCCGCTGAAAATGAGCGAAATACTGACTCCTGAAGATGTAAGGGAACTGACTCCTCTGTACGACGATGTGATACTTGCCCTGAAGCAGGTGTATGACCCGGAAATCCCTGTGAACATCTACGACCTCGGACTTATCTACGAGCTTAACATAAGCAAAGACAGGGTCGTATATATAAAAATGACGTTCACGGCCCCCAACTGCCCCATGGCGGACGAAGTCATTGCCGAAGTGCGCCACAATGTGGAGCAGACCCCCGGGGTGAAAGGCTGCGAAATAGAGCTGACTTTCGAGCCTGTATGGGACAGGAGCATGCTTTCAGACGAAGCGAGGGTCGCGCTCGGCTGGGATCCTGAATTTTGAACCCCTGATGAGACGGCGGGAACTGTATCTTCTGCTCGGAAGCAATCTTGGTGACAGGCAGGCGAATATCGAAGCCGCTGCAGAAGCCCTCGACAGGGCTTTCGGAGGGCGCAGGCTGAGGATTTCGGAGATAATGGAGACACAGGCCTGCGGCTTCGACGGTCCCCCGTTCCTGAATGCGGTGGTCGTGTACTCCAGCGGGTGCAGGCCGGAGACCATACTCGGAATATGCAAGCGCATCGAGCGTTCGCTCGGGCGGACCGATGCTCCCGAATATGCCCCCGACGGCAGCCGTATCTACCGGAGCAGGACTATAGACATAGACATATTAGTCTACGGCGACACCCGCATGCACACGGATGTTCTCACCATACCGCATCCGCAGATATATTCCCGTCCGTTCGTGGCTCCCCTGCTCAGGCAGGTTTCTTGCGGACGCTGCATGGAAGTCCGAGAAGTTTGAGCTGCATGATGAGTTCTCCGCTGACCGCGACAGTGTATTTCTTCGAATGAAAATCGAGGTTGTATCCCGTGCTCTTGTCGTGTATTACCACTGAAAGAGGGGTAGAACCCGGATTGTCTTTGAGCAGCATGCGGAACTGCTTGCGGAAGTCGGGGTTTATCTGTGACGTGTCTATGTCTACCGAAAGCCCTGATACGAAGGTCTCCACGACGTTGCCGAGCAGAAGTATCCTTTTGATTTTGAAAGCATAGGGGGCGGTGCGCCCTTTTGCCCGCTCTTCCGGTTTGACAAAATAGCGCTCGTCTATTTCTCCCTGCATGTACAGATACTCGTGCGGCTTCATGTAGGCTATGTATGCCTCGTAATCCTTTCCGAACAGGGCAAATTCGTAGTGTCCGCTGTAGTCTTCCACCGTCACCCTCGCTCCGGGCGAACCGTTCTTGGTCGTAATGGATTTTACCTCCGTCACTATTCCGGCAACGGCTCCGGAGAACTTCTTGCCCTCCTTTTCGCACTCGGATACGGTATCTTGCAGGCGCCCCATGGAGATATTGGTAAAATTCTCTATTTCAAAAGAATACCTGTCGAGAGGATGCGAACTCAGGTACATGCCCACATAGTTTTTTTCCTCTTGAAGCAGATTCAGCGTGTTTTCCTCTTCCGGAGCGTCGGGCACGGACGGTCTCTTGGGTTTCAGCTCCTCGACCTCACCGAAAAGCGAGAGGCTGTTGTCCATCTTGTCGGCCTTGAACAAATCCATGTAGCGCGTGAGTTCGTCTATGAAGCGCTCGCCGCTTTCTCCTGGAGCGAAGAATTGCGAACGCCTGTAGCCGAAAGAGTCGAATGCCCCGGCGATTGCGAGGATTTCCACCGATTTGGCCGATATGACCACGTTCTTTCCGTCTTTAGCGCTTCTTTCGGCCATGCGCTCCACGAAGTCGAACACATCCGCGAACATGCCGTTTGCTGCCCTTTCAGCTATGATGGCATCCACCACGTTGGACCCGAAACTTTTCAGGCCTCCGAGTCCGAAACGGATGTTCCCGTCGTGGTTGACCGTGAATTTTGCTTCCGACTCGTTCACGTCGGGGCTGAGAACCTTGATTCCGTGCATCTTGCAGTCGGCCATTATGTTCTTGATTTCCTCCATGTTGGACAGGTTGCAGGAAAGATTGGCCGCAAGGAACTCCGCCGTATAGTGGCATTTTAGCCATCCTGTCTGGTAGCTTACCCAGGCATAGCACGTGGCGTGCGATTTGTTGAATGCATATTCGGCGAATTTTTCCCAGTCCTTCCAAATCTTGTCGAGCACTTTTTCCGGGTGTCCGTTGGCTTGCCCCTGGGTCATGAACTTGTCCTTCAGCTCCATCATCTCGTTTATCTTCTTCTTGCCCATGGCCTTGCGCAGGCGGTCCGCCTCGCCTTTCGTGAAGTTGGCGAGCTTGCGGCTGAGGAGCATCACCTGCTCCTGATAAACGGTGATGCCGTAGGTCTCGTCAAGGTATTCTTCCATTTCCGGAAGGTCGTACTCTATCTTCTGCACGCCCTGTTTGCGCGCGACGAAATCCGGAATGTAGTCCATTGGACCCGGACGGTACAGGGCGTTCATTGCTATGAGGTCTTCAAAGCGCTCGGGACGCAGGCGCTGCAGCCAGTTCTTCATGCCTTCCGATTCGAACTGGAACACTACCGTGGTGTCGCCCCGGCCGTAGAGTTCGAGGGTTTCCCTGTCCGCGATGTCTATCGCCTCTATGTCTATGTCTATGCCGTGCCTCTGCTTTATGTTGCGCAGGGTCTCGTGGATGATGGAAAGGGTGTTCAGGCCCAGGAAGTCCATCTTGAGCATGCCCACGTCCTCTATGTAGTGCCCGTCGTACTGCGAAGTCCATACGTCTTTGCCCGTCTCCTTGTCCTTGGACAGGCAAATGGGGATGTGGTCCGTGAGGTTGCTGCGTCCTATGATGGTGGCGCATGCGTGCACTCCCACCTGGCGTATGCAGCCTTCGAGCTTCAGGGCGTATTTCAGCACTTCCTTGTTGATTTCAGGCCCGTTTTCAAGTTCGTTCTTAAACTCCGGCACGAGTCTGTAGCAGTTGGAAAGGGTAATCTTGACGTTCACGTCTTCCATGCCTTTCTGGAAGCTGCGTTTCTGCTTCACCCCGTCTATCTCCACTTCTTTTTCGATTACTTTGAAGCCGGGCTTGAGTTCGTCCAGCTTCGGGTTGAAGGGATATTCCTTTTCGACTTTTTCGCTCAGGCGGTCCGGAACCATTTTTGACAGGCGGTTTGACTCGTCTATGCTCACTTCGCTGATTCTGGCCACATCTTTTATGGCGCTCTTGGCTGCCATGGTGCCGAAAGTAATCACGCGGGACACGTGGTCTTCCCCGTAGCTCCTTTCCACGTAATCGTGCGCATCCAGAAGATTCTCGAAGTCCACGTCTATATCAGGCATGGAGATACGGTCGGGATTGAGGAAACGCTCGAAGAGCAAGTTGTATTTTATCGGGTCCAAGTTGGTGATGCCGAGGCAGTATGCTACCACGCTTCCGGCGGCAGAGCCTCTGCCTGGGCCTACGAGATAGCCGTGTTTGCGGGATGCGGCGATGTAGTCCTGGACTATGAGGAAGTAGTCGGGGAAGCCCATTTTCGATATGGTCTTCAGCTCGAAATCTATGCGTTCCGTCTGTTCCCCGTTCAGCGTTTCGCCATAGCGGGAGTGCGCGCCGCGGTATGTGAGTTCGCACAGGTAGGCCACGGAATGGCAAAACTCGTCGCCCCTGTATTCGCCTGCCTCATTGTTGCGTCCGGCATCTATTACATCCTTGTATTCCAGGAGCTTCGCATCTATGTCGGACAGGAAGTCGGGGTCTATTGCAAATTTGGGCAGCACGTGCGGGCGGTCTATTTTGTAGGCCTCTATCTTTTCCGCCACGGCAAGGGTGTTGTCGAGAACCTCCGGATGACCGGGGAACAGTTCCTCCATCTCTTCCCTGCTCTTTATGAACTCCTCCTGAGTGTAGTGCAGGCGTTTCGGGTCGCTTATGTTGGCGTTCGTGGTGAGGCATATCAGGCGGTCGTGTACCGGACCGTCCTCCCGGCTGATGAAGTGGGCGTCGTTCGTTGCCACGACATTTATCCCGAGTTCTCCGGCGAGTCTGAATATGCCCTCGTTGGCCACGGTCTGCTCACTGTATACCCTGTCGATTTTTTCCTTGGCCTCGGGCGGCAGCCCCTCTACCCTGCTCTTGTGCAGCATTACCTCCAGGTAGTAGTCTTCGCCGAAAAGATTCTTGTGCCACAAGGCGGCCTTGCGGGCCTCGTCGTAGTTTCCCGCAATGAGATTCTGGGAAATTTCTCCGGCAAGACAGGCGGAACAGCAGATGAGGTCTTCGTGGTACTGCTCCAATATCTCGTGGGTCACCCTCGGCTTGTAGTAGAAGCCTTCTATGAACCCCTCCGAGCAGATTTTCATCAGGTTCCTGTAGCCGTTGTAGTTTTTGGCCAGCAGAATCAGGTGGTAGTATTTTTTGTGCTCCGGGTCATGCAGGCGGTGGTCGTAGTGGCGCGTTACGTAGATTTCGCAGCCCACGAGAGGCTTCACCACGGGCTTCTTGTCCGGTCCGAGATTGCTTTTGTCCCAGGCCCATTTCAGGAACTCCTTGACCCCGTACATATTGCCGTGGTCGGTGATTGCGAGTGCGGGCATCCCGAGCTCGCGGGCTTTGGCAAACAACTTTTTGATATCCGACAGGCCGTCGAGTATCGAGTACTGGGTGTGGACGTGCAGGTGTACAAACGACATATCACAAACCCCGGAATGCAGCGTAGTTTTCTGCACCAAGGTTTGTGATAGCAAATTTAGCAAATATTTTTTATTTGCTGAGCTTGAATCCGAGCTTTGCCCCGTTTACATTGGAGAGCGTGCCCTGCACGAGGGCGAGGGTGCTGTTGTCGGACACTTTGGTGACCGCTCCGAGGACTTTCTGGATGAATCCCAGGAATTTGTCGGCCTCGAACAGAATCTCGCATCCGCTCCCGGTGGTTTTGACGGTGCCGACGAGCTTCAGGGTGAAGAGCTTTGCGAAGTTGATGGTTACTTTGTCGCCTTCCTTGGTCCAGGTGCCGGGGATGTTGAGTTTGCCGGCGTTGAGGGTGAAGGAACCGTCGTTGTTGAAGCTGAAGGAGGCGGAACCGGCCTTGATTCCTGCCTTGGCGAGAATGTCGTCGCATTTCTTTTCCACGGAACCGGTGCCGGCGGATGCCGCCAGGCTGGTCAGCACGTTGTCGGACGATGCTGCAACGGCCACGCCCTGGTATTTCCAGGTGCCCTTGATGTCGAAGTTTGCGGCGGATGATGTGCCGGAGATGACGTCTCCCACTTTTTCGGTGGCCACTTTCAGGAAGGAGTCGAGCCAGTCCTGTGCGTTGGCAGCGGAAGCGCAGAGCGCCAATGCGCTGAAAAATACGATGGCTTTTTTCATGATTCTATTCTTAAGATTGAATGTCGGTATCGGGCCAGCCAGGGGCTGACACTTTGTGTTCGAGCCAGGAAGGGTCTACGAGCACGGCCCCGGCCTCTGGCAGTGCAAGATGTCCTATGATGTCGAAGGCTTGGAACTCGTGCCTGAGCGTATCGAAACGGTCTATCGGGACGGAAAACAGCACCCGGCAGTCCTCTCCTCCGTTCATGGCCGCCGACACCGGGTCGAAGTCCATTTCCTTGCCGAGGGCGAAGGTGCCCGATTCGAACGGGATGCGGTCTGCGTATGCCTTGACTCCGAGACCTGTCGATTCCCTGAGTCGCAGCATGGCGTCGGCGAGTCCGCGATCCACGAATACGGAGGCCGACGGGCTTATGCCGGCATCCGAGAGTTGTGCGGGAAGTCCGGCAGGAAGTTCGGGCTTGAGGTAGGCGGCGACGAGCATCTTGTGCTTTTCAAGCGCTTCGCGGGTGTTCTCTATGCCACCGTCGTAGCGCTGCCTGCCGCGTTCGAGAATGCGCAGGCCGCAGTAAGCGGCACCGAGCGCGCCGGTGACGCAGAGAAGGTCTTTGGATGCCGGGGCGGGACGCTCCCCTGCCTCGATGCATCCGCTGCAGCTCACGGCGATGCTCAGCCCGTTTTGCGAGGGCTGTATGTCGAGTCCGACGCTTTCGTATCCGAACTCCGACGCGGCCTGGAGCGCTCCGCTCCACAACTCCCTTATGCTGTCGAAGTTCAGCTTCGCCGACACGCCGAGGACGACGGACAGGGTGCGCGGCATGGCCATGGAGGCGTACAAGGCCCCTGTTGCCACGGTGACGGCCTTGTATCCGAGATGTTTGAGCGGGAAGTACACGAGGTCGAAGTCTATCCCTTCGAGAAACAGTCTCGATGCTCCGGCCACCCTTCTGCCCGGCTCCGGTACGAAGCAGCTTTCGGAGAACGGTTCGAATCCGGAACCGTCGAACAGCAGCCGTATGGCCTCGCGGCGGCCGAGTTGTTCAAAGTTTTGCATTACGCAAAGATAACAAAAAAACAGATTTTTTATTTACCTTTGTAATCTTATGAAAAAAACGATTCTCATACTTCTCGCCGCCCTCACAGGCGTCTTTGCCGGCGCGCAGGAAAACAAGACTCCGGAAGAGAGGGAAAAGGAACTGTATGAATCCATTCAGAAGCAGGTCGACAGGCTTGCCGAGCAGTTGAATCTGACCGGCGGGCAGATTTTTTACGTCGACAGCATCCTCACCCATGACTACAATGCCATGGTCAAGGAACTCAACGACATGTCCACCGCCAGAGTGAGCAACGGAAGCCTATACGAAGCCGTCCAGGACAAGTGGGCCGAGCGGATATACCAGGCTTTCGAGAAATTGTTCACCCAGGAGCAATGGCAGGAATATCTCAAGTCCGGGGCTTCCCGGGAAAAGAAACTCCGCGACAAGAGGGCGACAAAACTCAACAAGAAGCAGCTATGAAACGTGAAGATATAGACAGAATCCTTTCCGAACTCGACTCGCTCAAGTGCAAAACCGCGAAGGAGGTGGAGGAAGCCCGTGTGCGCTTCCTCGGCAAAAAGGGAGAACTGACGGCACTTTTCGATGAGTTCCGCACCATCGACAAGGCCCGCAAGGCGGAATTTGGAAAGGCCCTCAATGAATTGAAGCAGAAGGCCCAGGCCAAGATAGAGGAGCTGAAAGGCAAAATATCTGCAAGCGGCGCACAGGAGGGGCCGGCAACGGACCTCACCATGCCGGGAGACTTCTTTGAGCAGGGGTCGAGGCATCCGGTGAGCATAGTGCGCCAGCAGATAGTCGAAATCTTCCGCAAATTCGGCTACGATGTGGCGGAAGGCCCTGAAATAGAGGACGACTACCATGTGTTCGAGGCCCTCAACTTCCCTGCGAACCACCCTGCGAGGGATATGCAGGACACATTCTTCGTTTCTGCCGGACATCTGAATCCCCTGCTGCTCCGCACCCATACGTCCAGCGTTCAGGTGCGCACTATGGAGAAGATGGACGTGCCCATAAGGGTAATATGCCCCGGGCGGGTATTCCGCAACGAGGCCATCAGCGCCCGCGCGCACTGCATTTTCCATCAGGTGGAGGGACTTTATATCGACGAAAACGTGACTTTCGCAGACCTGAAGCAAGCCATACTGCTGTTCGCCCGCGAAATGTTCGGCCCGGATACCAGCATACGCATGCGGCCGAGTTACTTCCCTTTCACCGAGCCGTCGGCCGAAGTGGACGTGAGCTGCAACATCTGCCACGGCAAGGGCTGCAACATTTGCAAAGGCACAGGCTGGTTGGAAATACTCGGTTGCGGCATGGTGGACCCCAACGTGCTTGAAGCGAGCGGCATAGATTCGTCCCGCTACAGCGGCTTCGCCTTCGGGATGGGACTGGAGCGCATAGCCATGCTCAAATGGAGGGTCAACGACCTCCGCCATTACTTCGAGAACGACATGCGTTTCCTTCACGAGTTCGCCGCCGCTCCGGAAATCTGACGCCATGCGCACCACGGAACAGGACTCACGCTACGCGCATTTGGACAAGATGAGCACCTTGGAGCTGCTCGAGGGGATGAATGCCGAAGACATGTCCGTCCCGCGTGCGGTCAGGGCGGCGATTCCGTCCATGGAAAAGTTTGTGGATGCAATCGTGGAAAGGATGTCCCGCGGAGGGCGTGTATTCTATGTGGGGGCAGGCACGAGCGGACGTCTCGGCGTGGTGGACGCATCGGAAATTCCCCCGACCTACGGGGTGAGGGACAGGTTCATAGGCATAATAGCCGGAGGCGACGGAGCGATACGCACTGCTGTGGAAGGTGCGGAAGACGACATGGAACAGGGCTGGCGCGACATAGGGGCCTTCTCCCCTGCCGCCGCCGACACCGTGATAGGTATAGCGGCATCGGGCATGACTCCTTACGTGCTTGGGGCGGTGAGAGCCGCCAGGGCAGCGGGACTGCTTACCGGAGGCATCACGTGCAACGAATGTTCTCCGCTGTCCGGAGAAGTGGATTTCCCTCTCGAGGCGGTTGTAGGCCCGGAGTTCGTCACCGGCAGCACGAGGATGAAGTCCGGCACGGCGACTAAGTTGATGCTCAACATGATATCCACTGCCGTGATGATACGTCTCGGCCATGTCAGCGGCAGCCGCATGGTAGACATGCAGCCTACCAACAGCAAGTTGCGCGACCGGGGAGTGCGCATGCTCATGGATGCCACGGGCATGGAGGATTATGAAAAGGCCGGCGAACTTTTGCTGCGTTACGGCAGTGTGAGGTTGGCCGCGGAAGCATATAATTCAGGACGAGAAATATGAAAAATCTTTATTCAAGACCGGAAACTGAAATACAGGAACAGTGCCTGTATGAGCTGCTTTGCGATTCGGCAGGGGGGACTCTCGAAGATTTCATGGACGGCGGAGAATTCGTCTGGTGATATGAGACTCGTAGTCGAGGCCGGGGCAACCAAAAGCGACTGGAGGATAATCGGTGGCGCTTTTTCGGGGGAGGAGCGGCATCTGTTCCCCGGCATCAATGTGTCGAGCATGCCCATGGCCCGCAACATAGAGACGGTCGAAACGGCACTCAGGGCGCTCGGAAATCCTCGTCCAGAATCTTTATTCATGTATGTGGCAGGAATTGTCACGGAAGATGTAAAACGCTCCCTTGTACCTGTTTTGCAGGAGCTTACCGGAGCGGAAGAAATAGAGGTGCGCGATGACATGGTTGCGGCGGCGCGCGCCGTGTGCGGGCGGGAGCCCGGCATAGTGGCCATACTGGGCACCGGCTCCAACACCTGTTTCTGGGATGGGACGGAGGCTGTGAGCAAGGTGCGTTCCGGCGGCTTTATCATAGGTGACGAGGGGGGAGGAGCGGCGCTCGGCAAACTTTTCCTTGCAGATTTCATAAAGGACCTCGTCCCCGAACCTGTGGCCGCAGGCTTTGCGGAGAACTTCGATGCGTCTTATGAGGCCATAGTGCGGAATGTATATCGCGGCCCGGCCCCCTCCGGCTATCTTGGGGGCATCGCGCCGTTCCTGCTTGCCCGATATGAGGACCCGTATGTGAAATCGCTTGTGGACGGCAATTTCAGGGCGTTCGTGCAGCGTTCGCTGAAACGCTACGAGACAGACAAATACCCTGTGGGCATAGCCGGTGGATTCGGATGGGCATGCCGCGATATAATAAAACGGATTTGCATGGAGGAGGGCGTGAGTGTCGGATGTTTTGAGTCCGAACCTGTCAACGCCCTTGTAAAATACCATTCCTTATGACCGACGCTCAGATTATCGAACTCATTAAGCGGGAAGTGGTCCCGGCTGTAGGATGCACCGAACCGGCTGCCGTGGCCCTGTGTACGGCATACGCCGCAGAAGCTCTCGGATGCCGTCCCGATGCCGTCTCCGTGCGGCTCAGCGGCAATATGCTGAAAAACGCCATGGGCGTGGGCATACCGGGTACAGGGATGACCGGACTGCCGATTGCCGTGGCCCTCGGCGCCATCGCAGGGAAAAGCGGCAACGGCCTGGAACTGCTGAAGGACAGTACGCCGGAGGCCGTTGCGGAGGCCCGGGCATTCATAGCTGACGGGCGGGTGGAAATAGGACTTACTGAGGATTCGGACGAGATTCTTTACATCGAGGTCGTATGCTCGGCAGGAGAAGCCCGTGCACGTGCTGTCATAGCGAGGGAACATACCCGTCTTGTGCTGCTCGAAGGCCCTTGCGCGGAAGCATATCATCTTTCCGAGTCCGGGACGGGCGGCGAAAGCGCGTCCATCACCGGGGCTAACCTGGCAGGGGAGGGGGAGGAGTTGACGCTCAAGAGGGTGTATGACTTTGCCGTGAGCGTGCCGCTCGAAGACATAGAGTTCATAGATGAGGCGCGCAGGCTGAATGAGGCGGCTGCGCAGGAGGCCCTGAAAGGCAACTATGGCCACGAGCTCGGCAAAACCCTGTCGCGCCCGCTGGGCAAGGGTATTTTCGGAGACACCGTATTCAGCCATATAATAAGCGCCACGTCCAGTGCCTGCGATGCGAGGATGGCCGGCGCTATGATTCCCGTGATGAGCAATTCCGGCAGCGGCAATCAGGGCATCGCGGCCACCCTGCCCGTGGTGGTCTTTGCCAAGGAGAACCACAACACCCGTGAAGAACTGCTCCGGGCGCTGGTGTTGAGCCACCTTACCGCCATATACATCAAACAGAGCCTCGGGCGTCTGAGCGCCCTTTGCGGCTGTGTCGTGGCCTCTACCGGCAGCAGCTGCGGCCTCACATATCTCATGGGCGGCGGATACGGGCAGGTGGCGGCGAGCGTGAAAAATATGATAGCCAACCTTGCAGGCATGGTGTGCGACGGGGCCAAGCCCAGTTGCGCCCTCAAGCTGAGCAGCGGCGTTTCCACTGCGGTGCTGAGCGCCATGCTGGCTGTGCAGAATCATTCCGTGAGCAGTACCGAGGGCCTGATAGAGGACGATGTTGACTGCTGCATCCACAATATGACACGCCTCGGCTCCGTGGGAATGAGGGAAACGGACAAGATGGTGCTGGACATAATGACGCACAAGAAGGTTTAGGTTTGGAGTGTAGCGGCCTTCCGAACAAATTGTCCGTTCAAATTATAGATTCAAATCCGAAAAAGTTTGGATTTTTAAAAAATCTTCGTACATTTGCAGTCCCGAAAGGGAACTGCGGAAATAGCTCAGTTGGTAGAGCGCAACCTTGCCAAGGTTGAGGTCGCGGGTCCGAATCCCGTTTTCCGCTCCACGAAGCTCCGGATTTCTCCGGAGTTTTTTTTGTTTGTCCGGCTCTGCATCTGGGCCACTTCTACGCTTTTCCAAGAAAAATCGACAAGATTTTTCGCGCTTTTCCAAATTCCGGTTGCTTCGAAGCCGTTATCCACCAGCGGCAGGGGACTGATTCAGGCCGTTCCGGATTACGGGCACCAGGCCGTGAACTGCTATTTGTTCTCCGCGACGTATTTGTCCGCCTTTTCTTTCATCTTGGCGGCGCGCTTCTCGCTGTCAGGGTGCGAGGAGAACATCTTCTGTACGGCCGAGGCTTTTTCTCCCTTGGAGAGCTCCACGAGCTTGTTGAGGCTGTTTGCCATGCCGTAGGGGCTGAATCCATATTTTACCGCGAACAGCATCCCGTAATCATCGGCGGCATATTCCTGCTTCTGTGAGAACTGGGCGCCCATGAAGGCTGCGGCCACATCGCCGAGCTGAGACTCGGAGAGCTGTCCTATGGTGCCTCCGACGGCCCCTGCGGCATTGCGCGCTGCCGATGCCAGGTAGGCGCTCTTCATGGCGTCTTTGACGTCGTGGTTGACCACGTGTCCGATTTCGTGGCCTATTATGGCCATCAGTTCGTCATCGTCCATTATGTCCATGAGGGACGAAAATACGCGAATCGAGCCGTCTCCGCAGGCGAAGGCATTGACATCTATCACATAGTACACCTTGAAATTCAGGGGCAGCCCGTCGGCATCGGTGATTCCGGCCGTGAGCCTCTTCAGGCGGGCGTCGTATTCGCCCTCGTCTATGGGGTTGTGGGCATCCATCCACTCCACGGATTCGCGGCACATGCGGGCTATGTCCGCATCGGAAAGCGTGACGGCCGATGCCACGTCGCCTATGGCGTTGAGGGCCTTGCCGGCGTTGATTGTGCGGTTGCCTATTTTTATCTGGGCGGAAGATACGGCAGCACAGCACATGAGCATGGCCGCCGCGGCGATGACTTTGCGTTTGAACATATTTTCAGTCTGTTTTCGGGTGGCAAAGATAGTGAAAAAATCCGTGACCCATATTCGTGGAAAATAGTTACATTTGTAAATTAATGTATAGAGACCTTACCTGACATGAACAAGCTATTGAACAGGATTTGCTCCGAATTTACGCTGCCCGACGATGTGAAGCAGCAGGGCATTTATCCTTACTACAGACCCATTTCCTCCGGACAGGACCCGGTGGTGACCATGGCGGACGGCCGCAAGGTGCTGATGTTCGGCTCCAATTCATATCTCGGACTTTCTGACGATGCGAGACTCAAGGAAGCGGCCGTCGCGGCCGTGAACAAGTACGGGACGAGCTGTTCGGGAAGCCGTTTCCTGAACGGAACCCTCGATATTCACGAAGAGCTCGAGGCCAAGCTCGCCGCGTTCGTCGGCAAGGAGGACGCCGTCACGTACAGCACCGGCTTCCAGGTCAACCTCGGAGTGGTAAGCTGCCTGGGGATGAGGGGAGGGTTCATCTTCCTGGATGCCCTCGACCATGCCTGCATCATAGACGGCAGCCGCTTGAGCTTCAGCACGGTACGGAAGTTCCGCCACAATGACATGGCCGACCTTGAAAAGAAGCTCAAACTTACTCCGCGCAAGGCCGGCAAGCTCGTGGTGGTGGACGGAGTTTACTCCATGGAGGGCGATCTCGCCCCAGTGCCGCAGCTTGCTGAATTGTGCGAAAAATACAATGCCACGCTGATGATCGACGATGCCCACGGACTGGGCGTCTTCGGCGAGAACGGTTCTGGCACGGCCAGCCATTTCGGCCTCACAGACAAAGTGGACCTCATAATGGGCACGTTCTCGAAAAGTTTCGGTTCCTTAGGCGGCTTCATCGCCGGCGACAGGGGAGTAATCAACTACTTGAAGCACCACTCCCGTTCGCTGATATTCAGCGCCTCCATGACCCCCGCGGCCGCCGCAGCGGCATCCAGGGCCATAGACATAATGCGCGAAGAACCGGAGAGGAGGGAAAATCTCTGGGCCGTGACGCGCCACGCCTGGAAGTGTTTCAGGGATGCCGGATTCGACATCGGACGCACGGAATCTCCTATCATACCCCTTTTCGTGCGCGACACGTTCAAGGCCATGACGGTCGTGAAGATGGCCTATGATGCAGGAGTGTTCATCACCCCTGTCATAGCCCCCGCCGTGCCTGAACAGGACGTCCTCATACGTTTTGCGCTCATGGCCACCCATACCGAGGCCCACGTGGACGAAGCGGTGGAAAAACTTACGGAGATATTCAGGAAACTCGAAATAATATGATAATTCTCATTACCGGCATAAGCTCCGGCTTCGGAAAGGCGATGGCTGAAAGGCTTTCTTCGGAAGGCCATACCGTCTACGGCACCCACCGCAAGGATGTGACGCCCCTTCCCGGGGTCCGTTACATACGGGCAGACGTGCAGAACGAGGATGACTGCCGGGATGCGGTGCGCAGGGTCATCGACGAACAGGGGCGTATAGACGTGTTCATAAACAATGCCGGCATGGGCATAGGCGGCCCGCTGGAATTTTGCTCCCTCTCCTCGGCGCAGCGGCAGATGGACGTCAACTGGATGGGCATGGTGCGTATGCTGCATTTCGTCATCCCGGAGATGCGCCGCCGGAAAAGCGGGAAAATCATCTGCATAAGTTCCATAGGCGGCCTGATGGGGCTTCCTTTCCAGGGGTTGTATTCCGCAAGCAAATTTGCCATGGAGGGCTATTGCGAAGCCCTCAGGATGGAGCTGCGGACGCACGGGATAAAGGTTGTGGTAGTCCAGCCTGGCGATTTTGCCACCTCGTTCACGGAGAGCCGCAGTAGCGTGTCGTCTCCGGAGGCCGAAGCCGCATATCCGTCGTATTCCCGCTCGCTCCGCAGCATAGAGCACGATGAGACGACCGGGCTGAAACCGGAATACCTCGCCGCCCGCGTGAGCCGGATAGTCGCGTCCCGCAGACCCCGGGCCCACTATGTCGTCGCCACGCTCGAACAGCGCCTGTCGGTGTTCTTGAAGGCGGTGCTGCCGGCCGGATGTTTTGAAGCCATACTCAGATCTTACTACAAGCTATAGTGAAGACCACATTCAACATCCACTACGGGACGTCATGGGGCGAGAGCCTGAGCATAGTGCTCAAAGACAAGAAGTATCCCATGGCCTGGCATGACGGGGGCCTGTGGAGCGTCACCGTCAATGTGTCTTCCGCCGCGCTCAAGGACTATTGGTACGTGGTCATAAGGGACGGCGTAATCGTACGCAGCGAGTGGGAGCACCACAGCGGCACTCCGGCGGCGGTCATCAATGACAGCTGGAACGACTGCCCTGTTCCCGGATGCCCTTTTGTACGCCGGCATGCCGCAGGGCTTTTCGACGAACCGGGTTTCCGCGGGGCCGGCACTGCCGTGCCTGTGTTTTCGCTCCGCTCCTCGGAAGATTTCGGCATAGGGGATTTCCGCGACCTGCGCCCTCTCGTGGACTGGGCCGCGGCCACCGGCCAGAGCATCATACAACTTCTTCCGGTGGGGGACACCACACGAAAAGGGGAGTGGACCGATTCCTATCCGTACAGTCCCGTTTCTTCGTTCGCGCTTCATCCGCTTTATCTGCGCCTGCAGGAAATCGGAGTCGAGGCCGACGAGGCCTTCCGCCGCGAGCAGGCGGAGCTCAACGCCCTCCCTGAAATCGACTATCCGCGTGTGTTCCGGGCGAAAATGTCGCATGTGCGCAGGGCTTGGGAAAAAACCGGAGCGAAGGACATTTCGTGCGCTTCTTTCAAGCGTTTCTGCAAGTCCAACGCCGGCTGGCTCGACGAGTATGCGGAATTTTGTGCGCAGCGCGATTCCACCGAGCCGGAGTACTGGCGATGGATTCAATGGCATCTGGACCGCCAGTTTGCGGACGAAGCCGCCTATGCCCGCTCCCGGGGGGTGCATTTCAAGGGCGACCTGCCCATAGGAGTGAGCGCTGACAGTGCCGATGCCTTTTACCACCCCGAACTTTTCAACCTCGATTCCTGCGCCGGGGCGCCGCCGGACTTTTTCAGCCGGGACGGCCAAAACTGGGGTTTCCCGACCTACAACTGGGAGGAGATGGCGAAGGACGGCTATGCCTGGTGGAAAGCGCGCCTGCGCAAGATGAGCGAGTATTTCGACGCTTTCCGCATCGACCACATACTGGGATTTTTCCGAATATGGGAGATTCCAGTGGAATACCGCAGCGGGGCGATGGGACATTTCAATCCGGCGATTCCCTACAGCCCGGAAGAAATAGAGGCCGAAGGCCTGCCGGTGGAGGGCCTGTTCCTGCCCGACCCGCGCAATCCGGGCCGCGTGCAGCCACGCATATTGCCGGATTCCGCAAAGCTCTCCCAGTGGCAGCATGAGCGTTTCGGGGCCATATACAACGACTTCTTCTACAGGCGCAACGACGCACTCTGGCGCCGCAACGCAGAACTCAAGCTCCCGGAGCTGCTTGATGTGACGGGGATGCTGGCCTGCGGGGAAGATCTCGGGATGGTGCCCGACTGCGTGGGCGGAGTGATGGCCAAAGAGACGATACTGTCTTTGGAGATGGAGAATATGGACAAGGGCCGTCCCTGGCCAGAGCTTGCGGTGTGCGCCACATCTTCGCACGACATGGCGACGCTGCGCATGCAGTTCGCCGCCGACAACGGCCGGGACATGGAGCCGTGGGAGGTGCGCCGTGCGCTTATGCGTCACCTGGATTCCGCCCCCATGCTTGCGATTTTCCCGCTCCAGGACTGGCTGGCCCTCGACGGGCGGCTCCGCCGCAGCGAATACGGGGCGGAGCGCATCAATCTTCCTTCGGAGCCGAATCATCACTGGTGCTACCGCATGCACATCGGTGTGGAGCAGGTGCGTGACGCGTCTTCCCTGAAGGTGGAAGTCGCCGGAATGCTCAAGGATACACGACGATACAATACAAAGAACAGAATATTATGACACAGGATGAATTATTCAAAGTGCTGGTGGCACATTGCAAGGAATACGGTTTCATATTCCCCTCCAGCGAAATTTATGACGGCCTTGCCGCCGTGTACGATTACGGTCAGATGGGCGTCGAGCTCAAAAACAACATAAAGCAGTATTGGTGGAATGCGATGACCCGGCTCAACGAGAATATAGTCGGCATCGACTCGTGCATCTTCATGCATCCCCGCATCTGGGAGGCCTCTGGCCACGTGGGAGCTTTCAACGACCCTCTGATAGACAATAAGGACTCCAAGAAACGCTATCGCGCCGATGTTCTCATCGAGGAGTTCCTCGCGAAGATAGAGGAGAAGATGAACAAAGAGGTGGAAAAGGGCCGCAAGCGCTTCGGAGAGGCTTTCGACGAGGACCAGTTCCGCGCCACCAACCCCAATGTGCTTCGGGAAAAGGCGAAATTCGATGCGGTGCATTCGCGTTTCGTGGAGGTGCAGGAGGCGGGGGACCTCGCCGGCTACAAGCAGATAATAGTTGACAACAATATCGTTTGCCCTATCAGCGGCACCTGCAACTGGACCGATGTGCGTCAGTTCAACCTGATGTTCAGCACCTCCATGGGCAGCACCGCAGAGGGGGCGAATACCATATACCTGCGTCCGGAGACGGCACAGGGCATTTTCGTGAACTATCTCAATGTGCAGAAGACCGGCCGCATGAAGCTGCCTTTCGGCATAGCCCAGATAGGCAAGGCATTCCGCAACGAGATTGTCGCCCGCCAGTTCGTTTTCCGCATGAGGGAGTTCGAGCAGATGGAAATGCAGTTCTTCATCAAGCCCGGCACCGAGTTGGAGTGGTTTGCAAAGTGGAAGGAAAACCGCATGAAATGGCATGTCAACTTGGGCATGGGTGCGGAGAACTACCGTTTCCACGACCATGAGAAGCTGGCCCACTACGCCAACGCCGCAACGGACATAGAGTTCTGCTTCCCCTTCGGATTCAAGGAGCTCGAGGGCATACACAGCCGCACCGACTGGGATCTCGGCAACCACCAGAAGTTCTCCGGACGCAAAATCCAGTACTTCGACAATGAGACCTCCGAGGCGTTTACTCCCTATGTGGTGGAGACCTCCATAGGCGTAGACCGTATGGTGCTCGCCGTACTCAGCCATTCTTACAAGGAGGAGCAGCTGGAGAACGGAGAGAGCCGCGTGGTGCTCAGCATACCCGCTCCGCTGGCACCGGTGAAAGCTGCGGTCCTGCCGCTTGTCAAGAAGGACGGCCTGCCTGAGCTGGCACAGGAGGTGATGGACGAACTCAAGTTCGACTTCAACTGCCAGTATGAGGAGAAAGACTCCATAGGCAAGCGCTACCGCCGTCAGGATGCGATAGGAACCCCGTTCTGCATCACCGTAGACCATGAGTCCCTTGTCGACCGCTGCGTGACTGTGCGCGACCGCGATACGATGCAGCAGGAGCGTGTGCCCATCGGCGAGCTGCGCAGCCTCATCGACAAGAGGGTCAACCTGAACAACCTGCTCCGCAACCTGTAGTTGCGCCTAATAGTATTGCAGTTATGAAAGCGGAAAAACGACTCGCAAGTCTCGATGCGCTCAGGGGCTTCGATATGTTGTTCATCATAGGACTCTCCTCGCTCATAGCCGCGCTGTGCCGTCTCTTCCCGGACGGGGCAGACAGCTGGCTGCTAAGGCAGATGTCGCACGTAGAGTGGGACGGTCTGACCCATCACGACACAATCTTTCCGCTTTTCCTTTTCATCGCGGGCATATCATTCCCCTTCTCCTTTGCAAAACAGCAGGAGAGGGGGACTCCGCGGTGGAAAATATACTGCAGGATATTCCGCCGTGCTGCCGTGCTGATATTTCTCGGCCTGGTTTGCAACGGCCTGCTTAAGTTCCAGTTTGCGGATTTGCGCTTTTGCAGCGTGCTGGGACGCATAGGGCTTGCGTGGATGTTCGCGGCTCTGCTGTTCATCAATTTCAAGCCATCAGTGCGGGTCGTCATAGCCGTTTTGCTGCTGACGGGCTATTGGCTTCTACTTCGTTTCGTGCCCGCTCCGGATGCCCCGGCCGGCGCTTCGCCGTTCAGTTTCGAGGGCAATCTGGTCGGTTATGTGGACCGCTGCCTTTTCCCCGGCCACTTGTACAAAGGTGCCGGAGGCGTTTTCGACCCGGAGGGCACGCTGAGCACGGTGCCCGCCATAGTTACCGCCATGCTGGGGATGTTTGCCGGCGAATGGGTGCGCAGGAGGGGCATATCCGAGGGCCGCAAGACGGGGTACATGCTCGCCACCGCGGCGCTGATGCTTGCCGCCGGACTTTTGTGGGCGCAGTTTTTCCCCATTAACAAGAAACTCTGGAGTAGCAGTTTCGTGCTGGTTGTCGGGGCCTACTCGCTGGCGCTGTTCGCCTTGTTCTATTGGATAATAGATGTAAAGGGGTACAAGAAGTGGGCATTTCCCTTCATGGTGGTGGGCATGAACTCTATAGCCATATTCATGATACCCCGCGTCATCAACTTCCGCTATGCCACGGACTTCTTCCTCGAAGGCCTCTGCGGCATCATGCCCCCGCTATGGGGCAAGGCGCTGTGGTACTTGGGCTTCCTCGCCCTCAACTGGCTTTTCCTGTACTTCCTTTACCGCAAGAAGATATTCCTGAAGGTTTAGGGCCTGTCAGTTTCGTTTTGCTGCCGGCAGGCCGTCGGCTCAGGCTTTATCGTCGTCGTCTTCTTCATCGTCAAAATCGTCTTCGGCTTCGTCAAAATCGTCGATGTCGTCGGAGAGGTCTTCTATCGTCCATTCGCTGTCGGCGTCTTCCCGGTATGCAAAATGCCATTTCCCGAGTTTGAATAAATCAGACAGGGTCGGATCGATGCGCAGAATCTCCTCGATGGAACTCAGCCTCAAGGGCTCGTCTTCCGTTTCCTCGTCTTCCGTCTCCTCGTCTTCCGAATAATCGCAGTCGGTTTCGACGCTCCAATAGTCCTCATGGTTTCCTATGGAAGTGACCGGATATTTACCCTCCAGTACCGCCGAGTCTGCCAAAACGGGAATAGACTTTTTGGGGACCCGGCCGGCTGCTGCATCCGTCTTGAAAATGCTCTGCCACAGCGAGGGCGTCTCGTCGACGAGCAGGTCGGGGTTGCCGCTGTATTCTGCTATAAGCTTTCTGAGCCGTTTGGCTAAGAATGATGCCGGAATAAGAGGCGTGCTGTCGGAAATATAAAGCTCCTCGTGTCCGAACTGTTTCACGCCGAGATACAGTTCGCCCGAATGCTTGAACAATACTATGTAGGAAATGTCTTTCCACGCGAAAAAGACTCCGGGATGGCCGAAGCGCCCCAATGTGACACCCTTGGAATCCAATTTAAGGAGAGTGTCGTTTTTGTGGGGATTCTTGCGTATCAATCTGAAGAGTGGCAGCAGCGACAGCAGCAAGCCTATGGCCATTAAGGGAAGGATGAAGAGATAGCGTGAAATAAACACTGCAGCGAGGCACAAGACGAAAAATACGCCGAAAATCAGGCTGTTGATTTTCGAGAAGAATCCCTTGGTCAGAATGAAGGCTTTTTCATTGGACATGATTGCTCGGTATTTATGGTCTTCGCAAGGTAGAAATAATAAACGAAAAACAAAAACCCCGAAGCCATAAGAGCCTCGGGGTTTAATAGCGGTGACGGCTTGTGCGCCGTGTTTATTTCTTTGCCTGACCGGTCTTTGCCGCCGCCTTCTTTGCTGCTGCGACAGTGCTGTCGAACATGATGGGCGTACCAATCATGATGGAAGCGTAAGTTCCGATGAGGATACCGAGACAGAGGGCGACCGACAGACCCCTGATGGACTCTCCGCCGAAGAGCGCAATCGCGATCATAGGAAGGAGGGTGGACACAGAGGTGTTGACGGTACGTGTGAGAGTCTGGTTGAGGGACTTGTTTACCGTCTCCTTGAAATCATCCTTGGGATGCAGGCCGAGATTCTCACGGATACGGTCGAAGATAACCACGTTATCGTTGATGGCGTAGCCGATGATGGTCAGGATGGCTGCGATAAAGGTCTGGTCCACGTCCAGGTTGAAAGGCAGGATGCCGCTGAACAGGGAGAAGAAGCCGATAAGGATGATGGCGGTATGGGCCAGCGACACCACGCCGCCGAGACCCCAGCTCCATCCTTTGAACCGCCATGCTATGTAGGCGAAGATGATGAGGAGGGCCAGCAGCACCGATATGACGGCAGAACGCTTGATATCGCTTGCGATGGATGCTCCCACCTTGTCGGAGGAGATGATACCGTTGGGGTTGTCCAGGGTCGAGGTGAATTCTTCAAGGGCGATGTTGTCCTTGAAGAAGCCCTTGAGCGACTCATACAGCATGCCCTCGATTTCCGTATCGACGGCGGAGGACTCGTCGTTCACCTTGTAGGACGTGGTAATCTTCATCTGAGATTCGCCGCCGAACTGCTTGACTTCCACGGAAGACTCAGGGTCGGCCTCGTTGAAAGCGGAGCTGACGGCAGAACGAACCTGCTCGGCGGTCACGCTCTGGTCGAAGCGCACGACATAGGTTCGGCCTCCGGTGAAATCGACACCGTAGGTGAATCCCTTGAAGGAGATGGATGCGATGGCGATGAGTATGAGGACGCCGGATACGATGTAGGACCACTTGCGGCCCGAAATGAAGTCGATGTCGGTATTCTTGAGGAAATTGCTGGTGAAGCTGTTCTCGAAACTCACGTTCTTGCCCTTGCTCACGCGGTCGTCGATGATGAGACGGGTGATGAAGATGGAGGTGAGGACGGAGGTGATGATACCGATTATGAGGGTGGTGGCGAAGCCCTTTATGGGGCCGGAGCCGAAGAAGAACAGCACGAGACCGGTGAGGAGCGTGGTCACCTGTCCGTCGATAATGGCGGAGTAGGCGTTCGCATATCCGTCATGCACGGCCTTGCCGAGTCCCTTGCCGGATTTAAGTTCTTCCTTCACGCGCTCATAGATGATGACGTTGGCATCCACGGCCATACCGAGGGTCAGCACGAGACCGGCGATACCGGGCAGGGTGAGCACCGCGCCGAAAGATGCCAGGGTGCCGAAGAGCAGAAGCACGTTGGTGAGCAGTGCCGCATCGGCCACGAGGCCGGCTCCCTTGTAGAAGAGTATCATGTAGAGGAGCACGAGCACGAAGGCGATGAGGAAGGAGATAAGACCGGCCCTGATGGACTCCGCGCCGAGAGACGGTCCCACGACCTGCTCCTGGACTATGGTGGCAGGGGCGGGGAGCTTTCCGGACTTGAGCACGTTGGTAAGGTCGGTAGCCTCCTCCATGTCGAAGTTTCCGCTGATTTCGGAGACGCCTCCGCTGATTTCACCGTTGACGGTGGGGTAGGAGTACACCGTGCCGTCGAGGACGATGGCTATCTGCTTGCCGATGTTGTCCTTGGTCAGGCGGGCCCAGATGTTGGCGCCTTCCG
>JAFLUX010000090.1 GCA_022508605.1 Bacteroidales bacterium
TCATCCGCCCTGTAACCGGTAATGATATCATATCGCTTATAGTCCGGAAGATAATTCTCCATAATATACTTCTTCGCACGGACGGCCGTCGGCAGGGAAAGGTCGAACGTTCGGTTTTCAAGCAAAATGGCAAGCCAGTTAAGGATGTTGTACCCTTCCCCATTGAGATGCAAGTGCGAAAGACCGTCCGTTTCTATGCGATATCTATTTGCAAACCCGCCATCTTCTTCAGAGCATGCCCATTCCTTCGCAAGATCAATGTCCGTCGTGCAATATAGCCCGAGGCCATAATCGTTTCGTGGGTTTCCTGTTCCATATTTCGGCGACCTCACTATCTTCTGGGACCCGTGAAATAATTCCATCATAAAATGTCACACTGTAGTGTCACCGCAAAGATAGTAAAGAACTTTTAATATCAGAAATAAATAATCAAGCACTCACATTACTGCGAGTGCTTGATTATATTATATGCCCGGAAAGTGTCTATTCAGCGCGCACGCAGCGCACCTCCATGCCGGCGAGGTAGTTGCCGTATCCGAGGCTCAGGCGACCGACCTTGTAGGCGGTCGTAAAAGTACTCATCAGGCTGAAATACTGCACGTTGTTGCCGGCAGTATTGGGTCTGTACGGGCTTGATGTCCATATCATGTTCATGCTCGGCAGACCATGCCACTCGGACACGTCGCAGTTAGTCGCGGAGACGGCGGTGGCAAGATATGCGCCCGTGGCGGCGACAGTAGCCCTGTTGACGTAGCCGAGGAAGGAGAAATTCCATCCTGCCGCATTGAACTTCACGACCGATGAACCGCCTCCGGTGAAAGAATCATCGTAATAGAGGGCCGTGGGATCGTTGACAGCCGCAATGTCCTTGGGCTGGTCAGCCGTGCACACGCCGACGAGTTTGAGGTAGTCGTCCTTGGTGGGAACATACCAGCCGGGAGGGCAAATGCCCCGCACGCCCTCGAAGTCGCGATAGTTGCCTGTCTGCCAGTCGGTCTGGTCGGCATAGGTAATCTCGTCGCTGCCGGAAAGGCCGAAGGCAGTAGCGGCATCATAGAGAAGTCCCCTGTCTTCCGTAATGTCAGGAGTGCACACGGAGCCGGAGATAGTATAAGGATACCATATTCCGGCGGGCTGCGCAGGGTCGGAGGACACCGTCCTTCCCTCAGGGACATAGGCGAGAGCCTCGGCCATCCACCATTTGCCGTCGGCGAGCTGCACCAGATTGTATTTCCTGCCGCCGTAGACGAAATATTTTCCGGCGAGGTTTTCCGTAAACACTTCCCCGGTGGAGAGATTTATACTGATGGTAGTGCCGTCAATGAGGGTGAAAGTAAGATAGTCGCCGTCGAACGAGACATTGGTGAAGAAAGAGCTTTCCGATGAGACGGCAGAACCGAGAGCCGTCCACTCACCGTCGCCGTAGCGGACATACCAGGTGTCATTTTCTATCTTGAACTCAGGCGTGAGTCCGTCGGCACCGTCTTTTCCGTCCTTGCCGGCGGCTCCGTTCTGGCCGTTGGCACCGTCCTTGCCGTCCTGCCCGTCACGACCCTTTCCTGCGGTGATGGTCACGGAAGTGTCGTCGGAGAACTTGATGGTGAAAGTGCCGTTGCCGTTGTCGGTCACCTCGGAAATCAGTTTGCCCTGATTGAGTTTGTCGAGTATCGTTTTGTAGGAGTTCAGGGAATTGATGCTGTTCTCAAGTTCGGTGAGCTTGCTGTCCAGCTGCTCGAACTTGTCGTGAATCCAGGAGTCATCGTACTTGGAGCACTGCACCAGGACTGGCAGAGCCGCGGCAATCCCCGCGATAAACAAAATAAAACGCTTCATACTTATACGAATTTAATAATTTGCATACTTCCCACAAATCTACAAAAACAAAGAAAAAAAAGCAAACGCAGAAAATCAAAAGGGACCGTCCGCAATGGACGGTCCCTGCAATCTATAGGATAGGCAGGATGCTACGGCATGTTAACCACGCCGCCGTTCACGCTTCCCACATAGTTGTCCTCCGATGCGCCAGCCCCGTTGAGGGTCGACGATACGGTGCCGCCATTAATGGTCAGAATCTTGTCAGCCGCCGAGAACTGTCCGAGTATCGTGCCTCCGACAAAATCTGCGGAAGTCTCCACGCTGCCGGCCACGTTCACGTCGGCCCAGGACGAATCCACGTTGAGAGCGCCGAGCGCTGCACCGACATAGGAAGCGCCGGTACCGGATGCGCTTATCTTCATATCGCAGGAAGACCCGCTCATGTTTCCTTTGCCCCAGTAGCCGCAGATACCGCCTACTCGGCTGGCTGCAACGGCGTTCTCCACTCGGATTTCTCCGGTGCTGTGGCAATTCTCCACGACGTCCTTGCAATTGATGGCTGCACCTATGCCACCAACCGCGACCTTGCTCTTCGCCAGACAAGTCAGGTTTCCGGTATTGGTCAGGTTCTTGTACTGATTGTTCCCGGTATTGTACTGTCCGCAAATTCCGGCTATATACTGATAAGAACTATTCTCCCAGTTGTCGGCGCTTATATTGCCGTGGTTGGTGCAGTCCTCGATGGACATGGCCACATTGTTCCAGCCTACAACACCGGTAACTATGTTCTGCTTTGCCATGCCGTTGCCGTCCATGGTCACATCGCCGTTGTTCGTGCATCCCTTGACGGAAGAGCACTTGATGTACGCTGCCACACCGGCGGTATAGCTGTAGGCGGAAGCAGGATCCATGGTCACGGAAAGCGCCCCGTTGTTGGTAAGGTCTATGAGGGCATTGTCATTCTCCTGACGTCCGACAACGCCGCCTGCATATGTTGCAAAAGCGACGCCTATAGGCTGCCTTGCCACTGTAAGGACCGCATTGTTCTCGCAAGCGGAAACCTGGGAATACGACATACCCGCAACGCCGCCGAAACGGAGCTGGGCCGAAGAGCTGCACTCTATTGAAGAGCCTGCAAGGCTGGAGCAATTCTCAATCGTGCTTCCATTTGCGGAATATCCAACGACACCGCCCACATTGTTGATGCCGCTTCCCTGGTTGGTGGTCAAAGAAGAAATGTCGTTCTTCGTGTTCATCGCGGAGCTGAATTTGCAGCCGGAGACGAGTTTGCAGGCATAACCGGCAACTCCGCCCATGTGGGCCGTCGCGGTCATGCTGGAGAAATCGAGCGAAGACGCATAGTTGTTGCAGTTCGCCATATCGCACATGATATAGCCGACCACGCCGCCGAGGGCGGAGCCGGATCCGGCTGTCACCGTCATTGCTACATCTGCTGTCACATTGCCGTAATTGTCGCAATTCTCCACGCGGGAAGTGTTGTCGCCGACAA
>JAFLUX010000091.1 GCA_022508605.1 Bacteroidales bacterium
GTTCATCAGTTCCTCCCTGAGGCGGTCGATGAGCACGCCGCCCGAGAGGTCCGTGCCGTCGCGAAATACGGGGCGTATGTACTTCTCCCCCCGTTCGTCGGTCTCCTTGTTCCGGGCTACGGCCGGCAGCCGGTAGTTCTCCAGCTTGTGCTGAATCCACTTTGCCCACTTCTCGTCCTCCCGCTTGTAGCTTATGAAGGCATAGTTGGTGTATTTTCTTTCCATTTCGTTTCGTCTTTCGAGGTTAAGATTCCGCCGCAGCGACGGGGCCTTCGCCCTCCTTCCTTATATGTTTCGTTTTCAGTCATATATACCTTGGCGTTTCAACATAGGTATTTTGGGGTTTCAAAATAGGGTATTTTGAGGCTCCAAAATAGGGTATTTTGAGGGCGCAAAATAGGGTATTTTGAGGGGGCCAAAATAGGGTATTTTAAGGGCGCAAAATAGGGTATTTTGCCGCCGCAGGGTAATAGCGATGGCGCGGCAACCCCGTCAGCATGCCTTTTAGTCGCCATATCCATCCTGTCCATTGCTGTTATTTCCGCTCAGCGCGACGATGCGGGGAATGTTCTCCACGACGTCGGCGTCCTTGTCCTTCTCCGCCTGCGAGAGGTCGTCGTAGGGCACAAGCAGGTGGTGCGTCTTGAAGGCCTCGCTCTTCAGTCGCTTCAGGGACACGGCGCGATAGCCGATGATGCGGCGGTCGGCACACCAGCGCAGATGCTCCATGCGGTAGAGCGTCGGGCGCGACTCGCAGCTGCCGTAGCGCCGGTATATGTCGTACATCTCAATCTGGTAGCGGTTGGCAAAGCGGAAGTCCTCGGCCGTCAGGTACCACAGCCCGCGGGCTATCTCCGCCATCTCCCCCCGGTGTCCGGGTCGGTCGGCCAGGTCGAGAATCGACGCCTCCGGCCCGAATCCGTGGCGACCGCGGCAGTCGGCAAAGCGGTCGTAGAGCGCGCGCTTGGGCGAGCCCGGGGCGGGGGCGTACTTGCAATCGTAGTAGGCATTGACCCACATCGTGGCCGTGTCGTCCAGCAACCCGTGGCCGATGCCGTCGGTCAGCATGCCGAAGACCTTGATGTGGCGGTAGCGGTCGTTGTCGGCATCGAGAATCACGCCGATGCCCTTCTGCAGTTCCTGCCGGATGAGGATGCGCACCCGTCCGTTGTTCTCCACCTTGTCGCCCGCCGTCCGGCTGTAGAGCGGCTCGGGCAGGCTGAGACCCGTCGACAGACTCATGTCGGGGTCGCTCAGACAGACGGCCACCGTCAGCAGCTCCCGGTCGTCGACGGCGCTGCGAGCCAGCATCTCCCGCACCGCAGCGTCCTCGACGCGGCGCGGACAGTAGTCGACCTCGATGTCCGTAATCTCGCGGACGTAGGGATACTGCGACTCAAACTGCGGCAGCAACTCCCCCATCCTCGGGTCGACGACCGTGACGCGCGTCTTGTTGCGCCCCGAGGCTTCGTCGTAGTTCGGGAAGTGGCAGATGCGCAGCGCCTCGAGCAGCAGCGCGCGACCCATGCGGTTGAAGCCCACGATGACGAGGTGGACGTGGCGCTCCATGCCGCTGCGCAGGGGGCAGTCGCCCGCGGCCTCCTCGCCGTCGGGCACGAAGTCGAGCCGCGCATACTCCGGCTTCCGGTAGTAGCCCCACAGCAGTCGCGCCCAGTTCTCAAAGAAGTTGAACGGGCGGAAATAGATGACCTGCTCGCCGTCCTGCCGCACGTACTCGTCGGGGAACGGAAGCTTCTGGATGATGGAATACGAGGCCGGGCGGTCGAACTGGACGTTGACCTGCAGCACGGGCCGCCCCGTGCCGCGCAGTTCGCGGACGATGCGCACGCACTCCAGGTTTTTCGAGTCGCGCCCGTATTCCTCCTCCTCGCCCAGGATATACACCTCCCGCGCCCGGTCGACGTTCAACCGGGCAATATGCTCGCGGGACTCGATGTCGCCCGAATAGATGATAACGCTCTCACTCTCGGAATCCGCGAGCTGCGACTGGACTTGCGCCCTCACCTTCTTCACGTCCTGGCTCGTCAGCACCACCACCTTGGGCATGCCTCCCCCGGTCGCAGCCGAACGACGGAAGATGTCGCGAATCAGGCAGTTCGTCACCTCGCCGTAGCCGATGACGACGTAGTGGTCGCCGATGCCTCGGTACGTCACCAGTCCGCAGGCCACGTTCTCCACGCGACGCTCCACGATGTTGCCCAGCGTCGTCACGAGCACGCCGCTGAGCAGCACCATCCCGAAGAAGGAAATGACCGGAGCCAGCACGACAGCCGGAAAGTCCTCCTCGTTGTGCAGATTGCCCGCATCGAAGAAATGGTAGATTACGCCGCGCAGCGTGCCCAGCAGCGTGTGGCCCGACTCCTTCGACGCCCACAGGCTGTCGCACGACAGATAGGCCGTCAGGACGAAGACGGCGATGAACAACACAATCAGCACGGCATAGGCAAGCAACTGCCTGCCTATGCTGCCCGAAAGGATGGCGTCGAACCGCTCCATGCCCGTGCGGCGTGCTCTCAGGCGTTTCTTTCCCGTTGTCATGAGGCCTCCACTCCTTTCTTCTCTATGTCATAGCCCAGACTGACGATGAGCCTGAGCGTCTGCACCGCCGTCTGCCGGTCATAGTCGCGCTCCGACTCCGGTAAATCCTCATAGGCCACCAGGCAAGGATGCCGCCTGTCGGCATCGCTGCGCTCCGGGCCGTAGCTCCAGC
The DNA here is from genome assembly GCA_022508605.1 of Bacteroidales bacterium. Lineage (GTDB taxonomy): Bacteria > Bacteroidota > Bacteroidia > Bacteroidales > UBA932 > Cryptobacteroides. The sequence goes on from JAFLUX010000091.1 coordinate 2,732, forward strand.
CCTCCTTTATGCGCCCCTGCGCCCACACTTCGTGGACATGGCGCGCCAGCAGTTCCGTCAGCTCACCCAAGGCTGCCGGCAACTCCACGCCGGACGTATCGGCCGGACGAGGTATGTATTGTGATTGTCCCATTTCCGTTAAAATCAGCACAAAGATAATAAGTTTTTTTGACAGATGACGATTTTAAGTATCAATAATCAACCGATGTCGGCTATATGCAACCCTTGCAGTTTGAACCTACTTTCAAGATAGAAGTGCAAGATGTTTCCATCCTAAGTCTCGGTTGTCCGAGGTTTCTCGGAGCGTAGCGGAGAGAAGCTCGGACAACCGGGAGC
>JAFLUX010000092.1 GCA_022508605.1 Bacteroidales bacterium
GGCACGGCTTCCGGTCGAAGACGCCGGAGAGTTTGCGAAATGGCTGCTCACGGATTTCCGCATGGACGGCCAGACCGTCATGATTACCCCTGCCGCCGCGTTCTACAAGACGCCCGGACTGGGGCGCGACCAGGCCCGGATAGCCTATGTCCTCGAGGTTCCCCAGCTGAAGAAAGCCATGTCCGTCCTGGCCACGGCGCTCGAAACATACAGGGGCTGAAGGGGATGGCTGAAGAACTGAACCTCGTCGCCGACCTTGCGCTGATACTCATCGCCGCAGGGATTTTCACAGTCATTTCAAAGGCCCTCAAACAGCCTCTGATTCTCGGTTACATAGTGGCCGGGTTCCTGATAGGCCCGCACATGAGCATGTTCCCCGGCATCTCCGGGATGGAATCGGTCGAGCAATGGTCCGAAATCGGCATCATCTTCCTGCTTTTCGCACTCGGACTCGAATTCAGCTTCAAAAAGCTGCTCAAAGTGGGAAGCAGCGCCCTCATCACGGCCGGGACCAACTGCATAGGCATGTTCACCGTAGGCGTGATAACCGGCAACGCGCTCGGCTGGAGCATGATGGAGAGCATATTTCTCGGCGGCCTGCTGTCCATGAGCTCCACGACCATCATCATCAAGGCATACGACGAGATGGGGCTCAAGAAAAAGCCCTACGCCGGACTGATATTCGGCATCCTCGTGGTCGAAGACCTCATCGCTGTGCTGCTGATGGTGCTCCTGTCCACCCTCGCGGTGTCCAGCAAGTTCTCCGGTACGGAAATGCTGCTGAGTCTCGCCCGGCTCGCGTTCTTCCTTATATTGTGGTTCCTTGTCGGCATCTATGCCATCCCACTCCTGCTCAAGAAAGCCCGCAAATACCTTAACGACGAAATCCTGCTCATCCTTTCGATAGGCCTGTGCTTCGGCATGGTGGCGCTCGCCTCATTCGCAGGCTTTTCCAGCGCCCTCGGGGCCTTCGTCATGGGTTCCATACTGGCGGAGACCATAGAGGGCGAGAGGATAAGCCACCTGCTGAAAGGGATAAAGGACATGTTCGGAGCCATTTTCTTCGTGTCCGTGGGCATGCTGGTCGACCCGTCCGCAATAATCCACAACTGGGGCACGGTACTGGTGCTGACCATAGTGGCGATGGGAGGCATACTCCTCTTTTCGTCCGCAGGTGCGCTGCTTGCCGGGAAGGGAGTGGACACGGCGCTGCACGTGGGATTCAGCCTGTCACAGCTCGGCGAATTTTCTTTCATCATAGCCAGCCTCGGATGCAGCCTCGGCGTAATGCGGGATTTCATCTATCCTGTCATAATATCCGTATCCGTAATCACGACGTTCACGACGCCCTACATGATAAAGGCGGCAGACCCGGTGAGCGCATGGCTGCAGCGGGTACTCCCCTCCCGCATCCTCGACAGGATAAACCCGCCGCAGAATGATTACGGAAAGGTCTCAAAGGCAGAAAGCAACGAATGGGTGATGCTGCTGAAAAGCTATGCCTTGAGAATCATCCTGTACGGGGTGATACTGCTCGCGATACTGCTCGCCGCCCCCTCGCTGCTCGGCGGCCTTGTCGCGCGCTTGTTCCCTTCGCTCTCCACGGAGGCCGGCAGGGCTCTGTGCCTTGCGACGGAACTGGCGGCCATGGTTCCGTTCCTGTACGGCATGGTCATAAACAACGGAAACATCAGGCCCATGGCGGCCAAGCTGCTGAAAGAAAAGTCCTCGAACCGCTGGCCCATACTGTCGCTGCTGGTGCTGCGCATACTTATAGCAATAGCGTTCACCATAGCTGCCATTACCGGTTACTTCCACCTCGGCGGATGGGGCATACTGATGGTCGTGGCGGCCGGCTTTGCCGTATTCATCACGGCAAAGATATCCCTCAAGCGCTTTTCCGGCTTGGAGAGGCGTTTCATGGAGAACTTCAACGAAAAGGAAGAGCACGAGAGGAAAAAGGCTCCCGTAGCTTCTTCGGTAAGGGAAAAGATGTCCCGCTTCGACATACACACCTCCATGGTGGAGATATCCCCTGACTTTTCGTACATCGGGAAACCTCTGCGCGACATGCCGTTCCGCGAGCACTCAGGGGCGAACATCATAAAGATTCTCAGAGGCTCTACGGGGATTCTGATTCCATCCGGAGACGAACCCGTTTACCCCGGCGACAAACTCGTGGCGGTAGGGACGAACGAACAGCTCGATGCCTTCAAGGCTACCATTGACGCGAATACGCCGCATCCCCCAAAAGACGAGGATGGCGATTTCATTGTGCAGGCAGGGCAGCTCGGGGCTGACTCGTTCCTCTGCGGCAAGAAGTTAAGTGAGACCGATATGCGCCGGAGCGGCTGCATGGTCATAAGCGTGCTGCACGACGGCAGGCTGATAACCAACCCCGGGGCGGATTTCACTTTCCGCGAAGGCGATACGGTATGGATAGCGGGAGAATCAGGCTCCTGCGAATGGTTTTTGGGATAATAATGACTAAAGATATGGGAAAGATTATTTTGACGGGAGACCGCCCTACCGGACGGCTCCATCTCGGGCACTACGTCGGCTCCCTGCGCCGCAGGGTTGAGCTGCAGGAGACCGGCGAATACGAGAAGATTTTCATCATGATAGCCGACGCACAGGCTCTCACGGACAATGCCGAGCATCCCGAAAAGGTACGCCAGAACATAATACAGGTGGCATTGGACTACCTGTCCGTCGGCATAGACCCCTCAAAGAGCGACATTTTCATACAGTCCATGGTTCCTGAGCTTACGGAGCTGTCGTTTTATTATATGAACCTGGTGACGGTGCAGAGGCTGCAGCGCAACCCCACGGTCAAGCAGGAAATAAAACTGCGCGGTTTCGCGGAGGGCGATGACGGTTCGGACAACAAGGCCGGGACTCCGGCCGGATTTTTCTGCTACCCTGTGAGCCAGGCTTCCGACATCACCGCTTTCAGGGCCACTACCGTCCCCGTTGGCGAGGACCAGGAG
>JAFLUX010000093.1 GCA_022508605.1 Bacteroidales bacterium
TGAATGCCTTCCGTCTGGCCGTGGTGGGTGCATGCAGAGGTCCTCATATGTTTGACATTACGGAACTGATGCCAAAGCAAGAAGTGATAGCACGCATCAGAAGGGCCATTGATACGATAGGTAAAAACTGACAGGGATGCGTCGACTGCTCGAAACATCTCTCTATTCATCGGGGATAGCGATTTATAGATTCGGTATCCGGGTGGCATCTGCGTGCGGACATAAGAAAGCTCGGCTGCTCAACCGGGGTCAGCGCGATATCTATGGCCGCATCGAGGCATCGCTAATGCCCGGAGACCGTGTGATATGGGTGCATGCCGCATCGCTCGGGGAGTTCGAGCAAGGCAGACCGCTGATGGAACGAATCAGAAGGGAACTGCCACATTATAAAATACTACTAACATTTTTTTCTCCTTCAGGTTTCGAGGTCAGAAAAAACTATGAGGGTGCGGACTGCGTTTGCTACCTGCCGTTTGACACCCCCGGTCGTGTGAAGCGATTTATAGAGAGGGTTAACCCGGAGATGGCCATATTCGTGAAATATGAGATATGGCGCAACTATCTCTATCAGCTTAACAGACGCGACATTCCGTCATATCTGATAAGCGCCGTTTTCAGACCGGAGCAACTCTTTTTCAGACATCCAAAATCATGGTATACGGACTGGCTGCGATGGTACAAACATATCTTCGTGCAGGACGAGGGAAGCCGCAGGCTGCTTGAGGGAGTGGGTATAAAAAATGTGGATGTATGTGGCGACACTCGCTTCGACAGAGTGTCTGAAATCAGGCATCAGCAAAAAAAGATACCCGAACTCGAGACCTTCAACGCCTTTCCGGGCCGCGAGATGACGATAATGGCGGGCAGCAGCTGGCCGGCTGACGAGGAAATATACATTGACTGGATCAACGCTCATCCGCATGTAAAATTAGTGGTGGCTCCTCATGAATTCGATGCAAAAAGACTCGAGACATTGCGAGTTCGCTTTAAAAACGGGGCAGTACTGATTTCGGAGGTAAGGAAAGACGACTCATTGCTTGAGAAGAAAAATCCCCAGGTAATAATAATGGACTGTTTCGGACTTCTGTCGTCGGCATATTCATATTGTGATGTGGCCTATGTAGGAGGAGGATTTGGTGCCGGCCTTCATAATATCAACGAGGCGGCTGTATATGAAGTTCCGGTGATTTACGGTCCAAATAACCATAAGTTTATAGAGGCACGCGAGCTGCGGGAACTTGGCGGAGGCCATGAGGTGAAAAGTCGTGAGGACTTTGAGAGTATTGCCGAAAGACTGCTGGATGCGGAAACCCGCGAGAAGAGCGGTAAGGCAGCCGGCGCGTACATCAGGTCTAAATTGGGCGCCACAGACAAGATTTTTGAAAGCATAATGAAATAAGCAAGGGGTCAAAGGCATCCTGAATTATGCGTTGCGCTTTAAAATAAATGATAGGATAAATGCGTTTTACGATAGATGAAAAATGCATTTTCTATATTGTCAATGATATTAATGTCGGTTTGCTGTCTTTTGAAGGCACAGTCAGCACTTGCACTTCCGGCAAATCACTACACGCAGAATTCAGTCCTTGCACAGGGGAAATGGGCTCGTGTTCAGATTAATGAGACCGGCATGCATCTCATAACCATAGCACAACTTCAATCTCTTGGATTTAACGACGCCTCGAAGGTACACGTGTTCGGCATGGGAGGTCGTCTCATATCTCATGGGCTTAACGAGGCTACTCCCGATGACCTGCCGCTGCAGCCAAGTGTCCTCACAGACAAGGGGATTGTCTTTTTCGCTGTCGATCAGTTTTCCTGGCAAGAATCACTCAAGGAGGGACGACCGTATTCACATTCCATACATCCCTATAGCGACAGCAACTACTACTACATCAGTGATGTGGATATTGAGGCCAACCAACAGCTTTCAACCGTCACATTGGCCTCTGTCACCGGTGAGCCGATGACCAACTTCACAGCCAGGACCGTGCATGAAAAGGAACTGGAACCGTCAGGAACATCAGGCTCGCAGATCTATGGTGAGGATTTCCGCAGTTCAAGGTCGCAGACTTTCTCTTTTAATATGCCCGACAGGGTGAACGGAACGGATGCCAACGTGTTTGTGCGCTTTGCGGCCAGAACATCCAACGGCACATCCTCGATCGTATTGAAAGCCAACGGCACCGCACTCCCCTCGACCGCTCAGGACCACATAGGGGCGACCTCATCGTTTGCTGCCATAGCCGAGACGGCGAAGAAAATAAGTGCCGGTGGGGAGACCCTTAGTCTCGGTATAGACTATTCGCAGACGGGGGTGCTCTATAAGGCGAGGTTGGACTATATAGAATTATTTTATGTACGTAAACTGACACTTCGCAACGGTGAGCTTCATTTCTATGGAGTATTTCAAGCAGGCGATGCCCTTTCGGTCTCGGGCTGCAATGCCCAGACAATTATCTGGGATGTGACGGACTGCACTTCGCCCAAACTTGTGAAATATACTCTTAGCGGAGACAAGGCTGCCTTTACAATAGCCGAAGATGGTCATAGGGAATTCGTGGCCTTCAACGCGGCTTCAATAGCCCGCACGGTTACAGCCGATGCCAAGATAGCAAATCAAGACATCCATGGTCTTGAGACTCCTGACATGGTGATAATCACGTGGCCTGAGTATGCCGAGGGCGCGCGCAGGATAGCCGCACTACACGAACGTCATGACGGATTTCGTGTCAATGTGCTAAACGCTTCGGAAATTTTCAATGAGTTTTCAGGTGGCAAGCAAGACCCGGGGGCTTTCCGTAGATTGCTCAAGATGTGGTATGACCGCGGACAATCGGAAGATGGACATTCAATCCGATACTGTCTGCTGATGGGAAAGCCTTCTTACGACCAGAAGATGCTGACCACAAGCCTAAAAAATGCAGGCTTTGTGCCTATGCCGATTTACCAGAGCTATGACGGGCTGACG
>JAFLUX010000094.1 GCA_022508605.1 Bacteroidales bacterium
GGCATTCGGCAACGTGGGGCGCCTGGTAGGGGCCAAGGCGGCCGCCCTCGGGATGAAAGTGCTGGCCGTGGATCCGTTTCTCAGCGACGGACAGATAAGGGACGGAGGTGCGCAGCCCGTCAGTTCGACGGAGCAGCTGTACGCATCTTCCGACTATGTGAGCATACACATTCCGGCCACCCCGCAAACCATAGGCAGCATAGGCTATGGACTGATAAGCAGCATGCCCCATGGGGCGACCCTTGTCAACACTGCCCGCAAGGAGGTGGTGGACGAGGCCGGACTGGAAAAGGCCCTAGAAGAAAGGCCCGACCTCAAGTATGTAGCCGATGTCGCACCGGACAACTATGAAAGGCTCCGGGAGAAGTTCGGCCTGCGCGTCTTCGCCACGCCCAAGAAGATGGGTGCGCAGACGGCCGAGGCCAACGTCAATGCCGGTCTCGCGGCGGCCCGCCAGATAGCCGACTTCTTTTCCACCGGCTGCACGCGGTATCAGGTGAACAAATGATTCTTGCGGCACTCTTCTTTGCGGCTGTCGGCGTCTGTGCGCAAACTCCGGTGGAACCTCCGCCCACGGTAGTGGAAAGGGAGGACACCCTGCAAACCTCATACGTCACCGCAGTAAAGGAAAAGATGCGCAACACGACCCAGACGGGCCTGATGCGCCTCGACGGGGACAAGCTGCGTTCTTCCGTGGCAGCGTTCGGCACGCCGGACATCATAAAGTCGCTGCAGATGCTGCCCGGAGTGGCGGCAGGCAACGAGTTGATGTCTGGACTGTATGTCCATGGCGGGGACGGCAACGACAACCTGTTCCTGCTCGACGGGGTGCCTCTCTACAACGTGAGCCACTTCGGGGGCTTCTTCTCCAGTTTCAACACCGACGTGGTGGACAACCTCGATTTTTACAAGAGCGGTTTTCCCGCACGATACGGCGGGAGGCTGTCTTCCGTAGTCGACGTGGAGACGAGCGAGGGCGACATGCAGGCATGGCACGGAGGAGCGTCCATAGGGCTTATCGACGGGCGCCTGCATGCGGAAGGGCCGCTCTGGAAAGACAGGACATCCGTGAATTTCGGCCTGCGCCGGTCGTGGCTCGACGTGATAACCACTCCCGCAATAGCATACGCAAACAGGCGCAACGGCGACGGGACGACGGCCAGAGGCGGCTATGCCATGTGGGACTTCAACGGGCGCATCACCCACAAGATTAACGACGGCAACAAGCTGAACGCCACCATATACTGGGGCAAGGACAGGCTGCGCGCCGGCTTGCTGGAAGACACCCGCTCCTATATGGACATAGGCATGCGCAGCATTTGGGGCACGCTGGCAGGAGCGCTCTCCTGGGAATCATCCTATTCGTCAAGGCTGCGCGGCAAGCTGCTCCTGTACTATACGCGGAGCGACTCTGACGTGGGCTATACTTTCGAAGTGGGCGGCACAGGCCCGCAGGGGGCCGCTTCCACCATGTATTTCAACGATGACAACATCTGCGCCGTGCACGACGGCGGGCTGAAGTACGACTTCGACTGGTATCCGAACTCTTTCCACCACGTGCGCTTCGGGGTCTCCGCATCGACGCACTATTACAAGAATGCAAGGGAGTACGAGCAGCGCAGCTCTTTCCCCGGCACCGAGCCGGAGACAAGCAAGGGGGACGACGGAGACCGCTACAGTTCCGCCGAACCCGCCGTATACATCGAAGATGAGTTCTTCATATCCTACAATTTCACCCTCAATGCCGGACTGCGGGCATCTGCGTTCGGCACGGGCCTGAAGACCTGGGCCTCGGTGGAGCCTCGCGCGGCGCTCAAATGGATGTTGAACAGGAACATCTGCACCAAGCTGTCGTACACCAGAATGAAGCAGTACGCACACCTTGTGTCCGCAATGTACATCGACCTGCCGACGAACAGCTGGATGCCTTCCATACCGGGTGCGGAGCCTATGGTCTCCGACCAGTTTGCCGGCGGAATATACATCACCCCCGGCAGGTTCAAATTCAATGTCGAGGGTTGGTACAAGACCATGGACGGCATCCTCGCCTACAACGGCGCCAATGCTTTCTATCCGCCGCTCGTCAACTGGGAAAAATCGTTCACGAGCGGAAAGGGCGAATCTTACGGACTCGAGCTCGAGGCCTCCTACGCAAGTCCCCGGATAGACCTTTCAGCATATTACACGCTCAGCTGGTCACTGCGCGAATTCGAGGCCTATTCGATGTTCACGTTCCCCGACCGCAATGACAACAGGCACAAGGTGAACATAGTGGGCACGTGGAGACCCGGGAAACACCTGAGCATCTTTTTCAACTGGAATTATCACACCGGCAACAGAATCACCCTGCCGAGCCATGTCATACAGCTCGAAGGAGGCAGTACCGAATTTCTGTACCAGTCGCCCTACAATGCCAAGCTGCCGGACTACCACAGGCTCGACCTCGGGGTAGACTACTGCATGTCCACCGCCGCCGGCCGGAAGGTGAACATAAACCTGAGCATATACAATGCGTACAACCACCTCAACGCATCGTTCGCCATGCTCGAAACGGACCGCAAGGGCAATTACACGGGCATGGCCTACGGACTCGTGCCCATCATTCCCACGCTCAGCATAGCATACAAATTCTGAACGCCATGAAAAACCTTCGCGTCTTCATATACGGCATACTGATGTTCTCGGCATACGCCTGCGAGATACCCTTCAAGCTCGACAATGTTTCGTCCCCGGCAATCTAC
>JAFLUX010000095.1 GCA_022508605.1 Bacteroidales bacterium
TCGCTCCACCAGCGGTTGTAGATGCGGTTGTCATGGTTGCCGGCGCACGAGACCGCCGCCTTGAAGAAATCGGGATATTTGAGTATGGCCGCCGTGGACATGAACCCGCCTCCTGAGTGCCCATGTATACCCACGCGGTCTATGTCGATGAAGGCGTGCCGTCCCGCAAGCTGCTGGATTGCGTATTTCTGATCTTCCAGCCCGTAGTCGCGCAGATTGCCATAGCCGTAGTTGTGATACCATTTGGAACGGTTCGGATGTCCCCCGCGGTTGCCGACGGTGATTACTATGAACCCTATCTGGGCGAGCCGGTCGGTGCGCACCATACCCTTCGACCAGGCTATGTTGTTGGCCTCCACCTGAGGGCCGGGATAAACGTAGTCGATAATGGGATAGACCTTTGTGGAATCGAAGTCGAAAGGCTTGTACATCACCCCGTAGAGGTCCGTCATCCCGTCGGCCGCCTTGACCTTGAAACGCTCCGGCATCTTGTATCCAGCCGCGAAAAGCAGGCTCAGGTCGGCCTTTTCGAGCAGCGTCCGTTTGCCGTCCCTGCCTATCAGCCAGGATTCCGGAGCATAGTCTACCCGTGAGCAGTTTGCCACTATCCAGCGTCCGTCGTCGCTGGCGGAGGCCGTCACATTCATGTCGTCCATGTCCATCTGCCGAACAGGACCGCCGGACAGACTCACCCGGTAGGTGTGCATTTGGTAGGGATTCTCGCCTTTGTTGACACCGCAGGCCGAAAAAAGCACGTAACCCTCCTTCTCGTTGATTTCTATCACATCGTCCACGTGGTAGGCCCCCTCCGTGAGGTTGCGCACGAGGCCACCGTCGGCATCGTAGAGATAGAGATTTGCCCAGCCGTTCCGCTCAGACCAGTGCAGGATGCGTTTTCCTCCGTCCAGCAGGCGCAGCTGACGGTCCTCGATATATGTATTCATGCGCTCGGAAATGACGGTGCGGGCGGAATCCGCATCCAAATCCACGCGGCATACGTCCATCCTGTGCAGGTCGCGCGAAGCTCTGGTCAGGTAGAAGCCCGCGGCATCGCCGAGCCACACGCGGGAGCGGTACTTGTCGTAGCTTTCGCGCTGCGTGCGCGGCCGCCTCGCTATCTCAATAGTCTGGTCCTTGAATGCATCCGCACGGTAGCGTGTGCGTGCCCCGTCGGGCATGGAGAACACGTATAACTCCTCTTGGGGGCCCGGCTCTCCCGGCATCTGGTATTTGTAGGTCTCGAGAGTGGGGCGCGGCTGGCTGAGCGAGTTGATGACCCAGAAATCCTTTATCTGTCTCATATCGGTCTTTATGGCCGCGAAATGCCGGCTGTCGGGGGACCATACGACGCTGCGCGCCATCGAACGGCGCGTGGTGTCGGTTTCCGAATCTCCCATGTAGTTGTCTCCGCCGAATCCGTACTGGCGTATGCCGTCGGAGGTGAGCCTGTGCTCCACGATGGTCGAGTCTTTTTCGTCTTCCGCCGCCTTTTTCATATTCTCCCTGTCCATCCAGAACAGATTGGAATTTTTGACGTAGACACCGGTCTGACCGTCCGGGGACACGCTTGCCCAGCGGGGATATTCGCTTTTTTCCGGCTTGCATTCCGTCAGCTTCCCGCTTGCCGTGTCATAGCTGAAGTGGAAGACTTTCTTTGTCATCTTCGGTCCTTTTGCCGCCTTTTCATCCTTTCGGCCTGCGGCTAAGCGCTTGGTTGCCACGGTATCGGGCACTTCGATGCTGCTCTTTATGTCGAAGCGGAAATATCTGTCATCCTCCAGTTTGAGGTTTTCTATCGGAAGGTGCTGCGCATCGAACGGGTCGCGCACTATGGCCGTGATTTCCATCGCCAGCCGCTCCATGTCGAATGCCTCTGTCTTGCGCCCCGTCTCCGGATCCACTATCCAGTAACGGGTGCCCTCCGGGGTCTTCCATTCATACCAGAATCTGTCCGAGTCTCTGAACCACTTGGGCTCTACGGCAGTGGAGAAGACCATCTGCCCTATGCGTTTTGCGGAAAACTGCGATGCGAGTTCGTAATTGGGCTTTACACCGGGTTGGCGTTTCGGCTGTGCATCCAGGGTTCCGGAGAATGTGCCGACAAGCGCAAGCAGGACAATGATGCGTTTCATATCTTGATTTTAAAATATTTGCAAGTTTTCAATCCGTGAAGGTACTAATTATTTTCAATTATTGTAAGTGAGTTGCGCTCGAAGTGGACATTTTAACCTTTTTCCTGGATTCTATTTTCAAAAGTTGACATGCCTCCACAAGGCTGCATGTTATCAGTGCATTGCTTCATCTTTCGGGCAATCTTCGGTTTCGGGGGCTGTATGCGGATTTCAAAAGCACATTTTCGCAGACGCTCTCCCTTGAAATAGACTTTCCGGCAGTTATACATGGTACCGTAAATTATGGCGGGGTTAAAAAATCGTAAATTTTTGTTTTCATTGTAATTATTTACGATTCTTAAAGCCCCGTCCGGAAAATTTTACGATGTTTGCCTCACG
>JAFLUX010000096.1 GCA_022508605.1 Bacteroidales bacterium
AGTAGTTCATCATGGAGAACATACCCTTCTTCATCTCGCCGCCGTACCATGTGTTCAGGATGACCTGCTCCTTGCTGGTCACGTTGAAGGCGATGGCCGTCTCGCTGCGGAGTCCGAGCTCCTGATAGTTGTCTATCTTGGCCTTGGCTGCGCAGTACACCACGAAATCAGGCTCCTGGTCGAACTCCGCCTGGTTCTGGGGACGTATGAACATGTTGGTCACGAAGTGGGCCTGCCATGCGACCTCCATGATGAAGCGGACCTTCATGCGGGTGTCGCTGTGGGTGCCGCAGAAACCGTCCACGACGAAAAGCCTCTTGCCGCTGAGCTGCTTGACGGCCAGTCCCTTGAGGACCTTCCACTGCTCTACGGAGAGTTCGTGGTTGTCGTTGGGATATTCGGGAGTGTTCCACCACACGGTGTCCTTGGAGTTTTCATCCATGACAATGTACTTGTCCTTGGGGGAGCGGCCGGTGTAGATGCCGGTCATCACGTTGATTGCCCCGAGTTCGGTCACCTGACCTTTGTCGAAGCCTTCAAGGCAGGGTTTGGTCTCTTCGTTGTAGAGAACTTCGTAAGTGGGATTGTACAGGATCTCGGTTACTCCCTCGATGCCGTACTTGCCAAGATTGATTTTAGACATAAATATAAGGTTTATAAAGAAAGTTTGATTCCAATTGACAAAAATAGCGATTTTTTTGTAAAAAACTTATATTTGTTTTCGTGAAAGGAAAACTGTATCTCATTCCCTCACCGCTGGGAGAAAACGATCCTGCGGAAGTGCTGCCCTCCGGCGTGCTGCGGACGGCGGCCGGAATAGGCATATTCGTGGTGGAGGAACTGCGCACCGCCAGGCGCTTCCTGTCCAGGGCCGGCCTGAAAGGACGTATAGACGAGCTGGAATTTCATGTGCTCAATGAACACACTCCGGCGGCGGAGGTGGAGTCCATGGCGGAGCTGTTCGAAAGGGGAGACGTGGGGCTTATCTCGGAGGCGGGCCTGCCGGCGGTGGCCGACCCCGGTTCGTCCCTTGTCGGACTGTGCCACAGGATAGGCGTGGAAGTGGTGCCGCTCGTAGGGCCTTCCTCGCTGATGCTGGCGCTCATGGCTTCAGGACTAAACGGACAGAACTTCGCATTCCTGGGATACCTTCCGGCAAAGTCCGATGAAAGGAAAACTGCCCTGAAGGAGTTGGAGCGCCGTTCCGGGGCCCTTCGCCAGAGCCAGATATTCATAGAGACGCCTTACCGCAACGATGCGCTCATGAAAGATATGCTCAGCGTGCTGTCCCCGGGCACGCGCCTGTGCGCGGCGGCGGATATCACCATGCCCGATGCCAGCATACGCACCATGACGGTGGCACGGTGGCGCGCTGCGAATGTGACGATAGGCAAACGCCCGTGCGTGTTCATAGTGCTTGCATGAGTCCCGCGGACGTACTTCGGCGCTGGTGGGGCTACGACTCTTTCCGCCCCATGCAGGAGGAAATCATAAACTCCGCCATGGAGGGCCGTGACACGCTTGCCATACTGCCGACCGGAGGGGGAAAGTCCGTGTGCTTTCAGGTGCCGGCGATGCTTAAGGAGGGCACGGCGCTGGTGGTGACGCCCCTCATAGCCCTGATGAAAGACCAGGTGCAGAACCTCGGCAACAGGGGCATAAGGGCTATCGCCGTGCATGCGGGGATGTCGCGCCGCGAAGCCGACCTGGCATTCAACAACGCCGCCTACGGGGACTGCAAATTCCTGTACGTATCTCCGGAGAGATTGTCCACCCCTCTTTTCCGCTCTTGGCTCGAGGAACTGCGGATAAACTACATAGTGGTGGACGAGGCCCACTGCATTTCCCAGTGGGGATATGATTTCCGTCCGGATTATCTCAACATAGGCGAACTGCGCAAGATTCTGGACGCCCCCGTGATAGCCCTTACCGCCACGGCCACGCCGAAGGTGGCGGAAGACATAATGGCCCGCTTGTCCCTCAATCCAGAAAGGCCATCGTTCAGGCTTCTGCGCAGCGGATTCGAGCGGCCCAACCTCAGCTACATAGTGCGTGAGTGCCACGACAAGGCCGGCCAGCTGCTCGATATCTGCCGCGCCGTGTCCGGCTCCGGGATAGTGTATCTGCGCAGCCGCAGGCGCTGCGAACAGATTGCGGAACTTCTTCGCTCCGAGGGGGTCAGCGCCTCGTTCTATCATGCAGGGCTGGGTCCCCTGAGCCGAAGCGAAAGGCAGGAGGCATGGAAGAACGGGAGCATAAGGGTGATGGTGTGCACCAATGCTTTCGGCATGGGGATAGACAAGCCCGACGTGCGCTTCGTGGTGCACTGGGAACCGTCGGACAGCATAGAGTCGTATTTCCAGGAAGCGGGCCGGGCCGGGCGCGACGGCCTGCGCTCATACGCCGTGCTGCTTTGGAATGCTTCCGACATCTCACATCTGCGCCAGATGCTCGATGCCTCTTT
>JAFLUX010000097.1 GCA_022508605.1 Bacteroidales bacterium
TCGCACGCGTGGCCTGACGGTCGTCACCCTCCTGCTTCTTGCTTTTTTTATCTTTCTGCCGGTCGGAGGACGGGGTGGCAGGGGCAGAAGATGTGCCCTGCTCGACGGGATAGTAGGCCGACAAGTCCGGTGCCGTATCGGTCTCGGCATGCCGCGACGAGCGACAGCCGCTGCATAGCGCCACGACGCCACATACAGCCATTACGTATTTCAGACGCTTCATTCCTTAACGTATTTCTTTAGTTTCACTTTCTTCTCCAGGATGGCATTCGCATCTCCCTTCTGCAGCGCCAGCGACCAGTAGCGCAAGGCCGTCTCCTCGTCACCGCTTTGGGCATAGATGTCGCCGGCATGTTCCAGCACATCGGCATGCAGACTTTCGTCGGAAAGCAGAAGGCTGTCCGGCTGGGAAGCAGCAACCACGCGGTCTATGTAGAACTTTGCCATCATATAGTTCCCCTGCATAAAGAGCACCCAAGCATAGGTGTCGAGATAGGTCTTATTCAGCGGTTCCAGCTTGGTGGCCCGATAGGCCATGCGTTCTGCATCGTCCAAGCGTTCGTTGCGCAGGCTCAGGTAATAGGCATAGTTATTGAGGCAGGCGGCATTGTCGTCCTTATATACCAGACAACTGTCGTAGGCCTCAAAGGCTTTTTCCGCTTTCCCCTGTTCGTAATATAGCTCTCCCAGCACTTCATAGATATCCGAAATCTGGCCGGGAGGGGACTCTTCCGTTACTTGCTTCAGGCTGCTTTCCAGCACTTCCACGGCTTGCTCCGTCAGCTTCATCTGGGACAGGGCCACGCCAAGGTAGAAATAATAGGTGAGAGACTCAGGATGGGTGTTGACGGCCATACGGCAAATCTCGGCCACTTGCTCCATGTCCCGTTGTTCTAAGTAGTAGACCAGCAAACGGGAAAGTGCGTTTTCGTTGGAAGGACTGACCGTCAGCAAATCGCGCAGGGAGGCGGCAATCGTGTCCGCCCCCACCTGGGCTCGCATGAGATAGGACGTGCGTAGGGAATACATCATGACGCTGGGCGACAGGCGCACCAGCGTGTCCAGGGCTGCCATGATGCGTTCGCGATGGTCGGGAGCCTCGCGCAGGTCGTCTATCAGGACGGCCGCCATTTGCGTCCGCAGCTCGTCGGGCGTATGGGGCCCGTAGAGCAGACTGTCGCGCAGGGCGATTCTTTTCTCCGGCTGCCCCGATTGCGTATAATAATCCATCATGGCCATGCGGAGTTCCGGGTTCTGCGGGTCGGACCGTTGTACCTTCTCAAAACAGGCCAAGGCCAGTTCCGGCTCGTCATTATCCAGATACTGCCTGCCGCGCAGGATGGGAATGCGGAGGTCGTATGGGGATTCCTGTTCCAACTCCCACAGCACGTCGAAGGCCGTTTCCTTCTCTCCCTTGTCCATATAGAGGGCATATTTCTGCATCGCAGTCTGGAGGGAACGCCCTTCGAGTACCTCTATGCGGTCAAGGGCCCTAAGGGCCTGGTCCGTTTCACCGTTCAGTTTGTAAAGTTCAACTAACTGATACAGCACATCGGAACGCCGCGTCTGCAACTTCGACAGATGCTCTATGACGGGGATGGCCTTGTCGTACTCGTTTTGGGAGAGATAGGCCGCAGCAAGCGACTGCACATAGCGGGGATTACTGCCGTCAAGGTCCACAACCCGGCGGAACATCTCCGTGCCCAAGCTATCCCGCGACAGATAGAACTGAAGGTAGCCCAATTCGTAGAGGACATCGGGGTCATCGGGGTCGATAGCCAAGCAATGCTGAAAGAGGTTGTAGGCCTCGCTCAGCCGTCCGGTCAGCTTCTTCTTGATGCCTTCCTGATAGAGGTAGGACAGCCGCCGGGCCTCCGGAGGGGCCAGTTGCGTGCGAACCGCCTGCGGAGCCTCCGTTTTCTTCCGCCGGGCCGCTACGGGCAGGGCGAGGCAAAGGAGAAGAGAGAAGTGGAAAGCGAAGAATATCAGGCGCTTCATTGTTTCGTTTCTGCTCTTGAGATGCTGCTGTTTATTTTCCGGTATG
>JAFLUX010000098.1 GCA_022508605.1 Bacteroidales bacterium
CGTCGCGGTACTCCAGACAGGGCAGGGCGTCGCAGGAGGTCAACCGGCCGACGGACCGCGACAGCAAGGCCGCCTGCTGGGCCGAACTCTGGCGCAGCTTCTCGCGGATGATTTGGATGTGATATTCGCTCACGTTCTTCTTGGATGCCATGGTGGGTGTCCTCCTTATGATTTTAGAGTTGCCCTTCTTCCGGCGCGAACAGAAAAAGGGCACAATACGGCTGTCGCCGTATCATGCCCTTTGTTTGAACTTGAAAACATGATACACGACCGGGGGCGTTTTGTCAACCTCCTTTTTAAGCGGCCTTGGCGCGGCCCTGAAGGACGCGCTTCTCCCAGATGTCCATGAACCGTTTCACCTCCGGGGGAGCTGCCTTGTTCTCCATGCCGCGCACTTGGGCCACTTTCCTGCCTTGAACTTCCACCGTGAAATACGGTTTGTCCACGTCCTCGCAACGGCGCAGGAACAGAATCATCGTCTTTTTCTGCGCCACACGCTCCACGTAGTTGCCCACGCAATGATGGAGGGCGTGTCCTTCTGCCACCACGTCGTCCAGGCTGGCCGGATAGACGATTTTCATGCCGTCCTGCTCGAAGTCGAGCTGTCCCATGATGCACTTATATACCGCCTTGAAGTCCCTGCGCATTTGGGCGTCGGCCTTGATTTTAATGCGCTGAGCGACTCTATCGTGAGCCCTCTGCAAATCTTTCGGAAAAAGAACAAAGCTATTGGCCATGTCGTACTTCTGTTTCCGGCACATCTCCAAGTAGTCCTCGTATTCCATCAAAAGGGTCAGCATGGAATTATACCGCCAGTTACCGGTCTGGCCTTTCAGAAGCCGGTACTGCCTATCCACGTACCGAATGAACTTGTGAACGGTCATGAACTCCAAGGCCGGGGTAACATCGCGGTCAATCTTCTGCGCAAGCTGCCATGTCAAAAGCCGCTGCCGGTCTTTCAGATTCCTGTTGCAATAGCCCTGGAAGGTTTTCAGAGCGGAACAGCTCACATCCATGTTCCGCAGGAAATCCACATCTTCAGCCCCGATGCCTAAAATGCGATGGGTCCGGTTCTGGCTTTCGTCCAGCTTCAGACCGTGGTAGCCTCGATAAGCGAGGTCGGAGACCAGGCTGTAAAATCCGACCTTGACCAAATGCTCCAGCTTGGGATGCTCGATATGAGCGACGAGGAAATGAGACATCTGCATCGGCTCGTGGAAATGCTCATAGAACTGCTGAATGGGGCAGTACTCCCACGGAGTGCCGGACAGGGCCTTGGGGAGATTCCTGACGTAGACATGGCCGCAGGTGTCCGCCTCGAAGTGATACTGGTACGGGAACATCACCGGCCTGTCTCCCTGCTTCCACTTCGATTCTCCATAGGCGTAATAGTAGCTGTCACAGCGGACATGGCCGTCAGGGTCGAGACGGTAGAACTCCCGAGCGTTCTCGTTGACCAGAGTACCCGGCCTGTCTCCATAGTAGGAGCAACGGGCCTTGATGATTCGCACCACCAGCTCGCCCGTTTTCGTCCGCTGGAGGACCTGGAACGTCTCCCGGTCATAGAGCCGCCCTATGCGGCCTCTGGGCTTCATCGTGAGGGACCTGCCGCAATGGGGGCATACGCCCTTGGCGTTGTGCTTGACGCCCGTGAGGGCTGCCTCATGGCCGCAAGAGGTGCATATGCCGGTAGCCTGCCCCTTTTTCGCGCGGTCATAGAAGAAATAGGCGGGCATGACGTTCCGGTGCGCCCATGTGGCAAGATTCCGGGGCAGGGCCGGGAGGCACTCCATCCTGTCCCGGACTGTTGCTGTCCAGAATATAGGGGCTGGGCACGTTGATTTCCGTGACCTCATAGCAGCCGCTGGGCAGCTCGGTCAGGGTGACTTTGCCGCCGGCCCCGGTGGTCACGTCGTTTTCGTAGGCCACATTGACGCCCCGGACATGGAACGTGGTGTTGGGGACAGGAGCGCCCGTCCCGGCGTCCACTTTTT
Source organism: Bacteroidales bacterium (assembly GCA_022508605.1). Lineage (GTDB taxonomy): Bacteria > Bacteroidota > Bacteroidia > Bacteroidales > UBA932 > Cryptobacteroides. The sequence continues at coordinate 1,995 of JAFLUX010000098.1, forward strand.
CAATGGTCAGACTGCGCTTGTGGT
>JAFLUX010000099.1 GCA_022508605.1 Bacteroidales bacterium
TCCGACACAAATTGGGGAAAGCCTTGGCGACCAACTTCAACTGGCCCGGCGCCGACGAGGTGCGTCTCGCCAACGATTTCGTCCCGTACTCTTTCTTCTTCCAAGAGTTCCGGAATGGCCGACCCTGCCTGTGCGGAGGGCTTATCCTGCACAGCCAGGAGGAGGACATGGGCAAGGCGTATTACGGCATCCACACCTGAACGGAGGACTGCCTATGAGTACGGAATTGAAATCCGCTGTCGCCGCCGTTCTGAACGACAGATATTACTATGCCAGACAGCCGGACGGCACGTTCCGAATGGAAATCTACGCGGACTACCGGGACGAGCTGGACAGCAAGACCGCCGCCGAAATCTGCCAGTCTGCCGACCCCGCCCTGGCGTTCCTGGAGAAGCTGGAGGACTGCTACTTCGAGGCGGAGCTGCTCTATCGGGATGAGCTGGAAAAGGAAATCCGCTATGCGCTCACCGCACCCGATGGCCCGTACCCGGACGGCCTGAGCGACGCCGAGGAAGAACGCCTCAGCGATACCGTCATGGAGCTGACCTACTGGGTCTACCCGGAGGACCACTTCCTCAAGCAGGAGTTCTGCACCGTCATAATGCTGGACACCGGCGATGCGAACTATGACTTCTCGCTCAATTCTCCGTATCCCTGCTGGTATGGGGATTACGACGCCCGGCTGCATGAGAAAAGCTCGCTCCTGTGGCTGGCCCGACAGCAGGGGTACACCAAGACCCAGCTCTGGCGCGCGCTCCGGGAGGGCGATATGCGCGACCCCAAAGGCTTTTTGGAAAGCTGCCGCGTGGAGTGCGCCAATCTGCCGTCCCACATGGCTGCCGTGACCTTCCTCGTGCGCATGACATTGGCGGATTTAATCGCAATCAACCGCTGCGTCCGGCTCCAGGACAGGAACGGTCATTTCTACGACGCCACGAAGAATCCCTACTGCGGCCATATCGTGCTCAGTAAAGAAACCATGTGCGGCCTGTTCGACCCGTGGGCGGGCGGCGGCAGCGTCCTGGAAATCCAGCTGGAGAAAGACGTGAGAATCCCCATCCGGTTTATCTGGTCGGCACTCCCGGACGGCTGCGGCTACGGGCGTTACGGCGTCGGCAGCGTCTACGGGATGTGCGCGTCAGCCTGGCAGGACACCCTCGTAAAGATTGCCCCGCCTAAGAATATCGACAAGCTGGAATCGGTGGCGGTATGAACCGATACGACAGAAAGGAGACGACCGCAATGAAATTGCAGACCGAGCTGCAAGCCTACAGCGATAAAATCAACCTGCCTCTGCTCAACAGCATCGTTGCCTTTGTCCTCGACACGGCGGAGGCCGCCCGCGCCCAACGGGACGCCCTCTACCAGGCCAGCCCGCTGCTGTATGCCGGGGCCGGCGGCAGCGACTTCCAGGAGACATA